>JAKFCJ010000178.1:0-63669 GCA_036676705.1 Bacteroidota bacterium | reverse complement strand
CCATTTCCGGAAGCAAATAAGGCGATACGGGTTTTCATTTAACGCGACTTAAAAACGAACACCGTATAAGATGCCCTGGAGTTCACGGAGGTAACGGGTTTTTTCTTCGTTGGGAGCGTATACAAATCCTTCGAGGGTTACAAGCCTGTTATTTTTTTTGTCGTGAACGGTGACGCTGTAATAGGGCCCACCCATAAAATCATTTTCCAATGTCCAGAGAGCCGTGTATTCCCGCGCAAAATTGCCATTAAAATCAACGGTTTGCAGGTAATAAGGGAACTGGTTATCCGTGGCCATGAAGGAACCTTTGGCTTCCCCGGTGATATAGGGTTTTACCACACTGTCGCGCCGGGCTATCAAATTTTGTAAAGCGAACTGGCTGGTATCGGTATAAGGCTGGTAGTGGATCACCACATTCAGGTCATAGTCGGTACCTTCATTCCTTAACCAAATGAATCCTTCCAGCGGGTTGATCTTGCTATTGGAGGCCACATGGTAGGAAATGGGCGCACGTACGTCGATAGCGTGTTTCTGGTTTATTTCTTTCCTGAGTTTCTCATCGGGCATGTGGGTCATGCGTCCCGTAGCTTCATACCTTTCCATTTCCAGCACCTTTCCCAGAAGTTGCTCATTTCGGAGCGAAATATAGTTTACCAGCGAGTCGGGGTTATCGCCCAGTATAAACAGGACAGATTGTTGTGTGGCCCATACGTTTTGTTTCAGTATGGTATGCACGCCTTCTCTTTTTACGCGGGATATAACGCTGTCAACGTCTTCCGGTAGTAATTTCCTTACCCCTGAATTCACCCCTGAACGGGTAATGATCAGGGTAGTTCCCTCATATACCAGGCTGCCTTTTGCCTGGCCGGGGGTCATATACACAAGTTTGAAATAGGGTTCCTCACCTCCATAAAAAAGTTGAGGTCTTTGTAAAGATGCATTTAGTGCCTGCTTGAGTCCTTTGGTAAGCAGGTCGTCATCCACGATAACGAAAACTTCGCCATAACGTCCGGTAGCAACAGGTTTATTGCGCAGGCCCTCTTCCCCACATGAAAATAAAATACAACTGAGGAGAAAAAGAGCAAGCTGTTTCATTAACTTCCTTCGGCTACTTTTAAGACTGACCCGGGTACCAAAACCTGATTTTCGGCCAGGTTGTTCCATTTCCGGAGCATATCTACCGTTACCCCTTCATACTGGCGGGAGATGCTGTATAACGTATCGCCTGATTTTATGGTATGATAACGGGCTTCCGTTTTTTCGGGCATTACTTTTTCAGCCAGGATAGGTTGATCGGGTAGGTCAAGGTATACTCTTTCTTTTTTATCGATATGAATAGTCAGGTAAGATCCCGGCACCACGCGGTTTTTGCGAACGATATTCCATTCTTTGATATCCGAAGGGGTTACCTGGTATTTTCTGGCTATGGATGAGAGGTTATCCCCTTTGCGTACCTTATACCTGACCTTTTCAACGCTCAGGTCAAGACGGTAGGCCCTTCCGTTTTCATCATACAAAGGCATTTCACAAATGCTGTCACGCATACATGCATAGCTCATTGCCTTATGATAAGGAAGATAAACGGTCATTGAACCACCAATATCGGGCACCATTTCTTTGGTAAAATGCGGGTTAAGGTCGTAAATATTTTCGGTGGATAGGTCGAGAGCCACAGCCAGTTGTTCAAAGGTGAGCAGCTGATCCACTTCCACTGCCTGTACCAACGAATAATAGTCGGCCGGGGTTGTAGCGATACCATGTTCCGCCGCAAAATTCATCAGATAAGCAACCGCTACGAAAGCAGGCACATAACCCCGGGTTTCGCGGGGCAAATATTGCTGGATCGCCCAAAAGTTCTTTTTACCACCGGCACGTCGGATGGCTTTATTTACGTTTCCCGGACCGCAGTTGTAGGAGGCAATTACCAGAAGCCAGTCGCCATACAGTTCATAACTATCACGGAAATAATCGCAGGCCGCCTGGGTCGATTTGTAAACATCGCGACGTTCGTCCACGTATGAATTAATGGTCAATCCATAACGTACACCGGTTGAATAGATAAACTGCCAGGGACCACTTGCTCCGGCCCAGGAAGTAGCTTTTGGGTTGAGTGCAGATTCAACCACACTCAGGTATTTTAGTTCGAGGGGAAGGTTGTTCCGGTCGAGGATCTCTTCAAAAATGGGGA
Organism: Bacteroidota bacterium; assembly: GCA_036676705.1. GTDB lineage: Bacteria > Bacteroidota > Bacteroidia > UBA8524 > UBA8524 > UBA8524. Next base: position 61,481 of record JAKFCJ010000178.1, on the reverse strand, counting down.
AATAATATTCGGAAAGACCCATCATTTTGGAGGTGAGCTCCACTTTTCTGCGTCCATACAGGTCAATAAAACCTTTTACATAGGAATTATATTCCAGCGGAATTTCTGAACCCAGGCTGCTCATTCTTTCCTGGATGAGTTTTCCGGGAAATTGAGGCAAATCTTTTTCGGGAGAAAAATCAAGCTGTTCTGCATGAACAGGGTTGGTATTTTTTAGCATACCACTTCCGCATAAAACCGAAGTTAAACTATCAAGGGAAGCAAGTATAGGCAGCGCACTGATTTGTTTTTCAGTGGGTTGCGCCTGTACAAGTGCCCCAAAGGCAAGCATTGCCGCCAGTCCTGTCAGAAACCTTTTTTTCATACTCTTAACCGTGTTACGCCTGTAAACAGACATGCTAACAAATGTACAACTGAAGAATAGCTATTTTATTCTCCTTTTCCACATTTCCTTTTAACTATTCGGGAATATCGTCCTCCCAATTGGGCAACTCATCTTCAGGTTCCGGGTTTTCAGGATCCTTCTGTTGAATGCCAAATTCATTCCGCAATATCTCTTTAACGCTTTGTTTCTCCTTTTTCATCTCCTGCTTGAAGCTTTTTCTCGCTTTTTTTGAGTCGTAGCTGATGGCGAGTTTGTCGGGGGTACCGGTCATGCGAATAAAAACATTGATCCCTTCTTCTTCTTTTTCAAACTCATCTACCTCATGATCACGCATATACGGACCAGCTAACACGTCTTTTAACTGCAGTTTGATGCTGTAATTCATCACATTTTTGAAACTATGCTGCCCTTCGATAAATATGTTCATGGCCGAGTTTTTAATTTCCATGGAAGGAATAAAAATGACCTCATCCCGAATTTCGATCTGATTTTCCAGGGTTTTGAAACGTACATTTTCGAGATCCTCCACGCGTACGTAGCGCGACAAGGCTTTCAGAGGTTCGTATTTGTTTAATTCACCCCCATCAATGCGAATATCCAGGAAGGCGTATAAACTGGGCGCCAAAAAGTTAAAGTTTCTATCGAGCAAAAAACCCGCATCGATCTTTCCGCTCAATTTTCCCCGAAGGTTTTTGTCGGTGATCTCGGCTTGTCCGAAATTATTGAACTGACGGAACAGCTCATTGATCGTTACTTTTTCAAGTACCGCGTTCACTACCACCGGTTGTTTGCCGTCTTCCCTTTTGCTCCAGTGGCCGGTTAACGAAACTTTGCCCTCACAGGATTCAAACTGCAGCTTTTTGATCTCCAGGTAGTCGCTGTTCAGGCTGGCGCGGCCTGTTATTTTGCTGGCACTGAAGTTTTCGAGTGAGAGTTCACCCACTTCCACTTCAGCTTCCAGGCGTATGCGGGGCGGGAGTTGGAATCCGGAGGTGTCGGTTCCGGTTTTTGGTTTTTCTTCCCTGGGGTTGTCAAAGGCCAGTTTATCGGCTTTAAGGCGGCCGAGTATCTTCAGTTCTTCCTCATTAAACAGGTAGGCCAGGAAGTTTTTGGCTTCCCCGCGGATCTGCACCCTTTGTTCGTTCCAGGTGGCTTCCAGGCGATGGATGGAACAGGTAGCTTCCTTTAGTTCCAGAAAAGTATTGACATCGCTCAGGCGGTTTTCCAGGCTGTCGTTGCCCAGGTTGAGGTGTTCGCCCTTTACTTTTCCGTTCAGGTAGATGGAGCGGTATTTTTTAGGATCTTTAAGTTCACTTAGCCGGGCTTTTAAAGAAATATCGATCACGGCTTTCCCCGAGCTTTCCTGGTAAATTCCAAGATCCGCTACCCGTTTCAGGTTTTGCAGGTTAAATTCCGACAGCACAAAAAGATCGATATACGGGTCGTCGAAACCATCCAGTTTCAGCGCTCCTTTAACAATATCGGCCATTAATCGGGCTTCGAAGGTGCTGATATGGAGCTTTTCCTGTTTGCCCGAGTAGAGAAGTTCTCCTTTCAATTTGATACCACTCAACCCTTCGCCAAATTCTTTCAGAAAGAGGGAGCCATTGTCAACCGAAAAAGAGGCTTTGATCAGGGGTTTTTCTTTACCCTTCTGGCTGATGCTACCGGTCAGTTGCAGCACCCCTGAACTTTCGTAGTTTTCGATCTCCGTTTTGACCTTACCCGGCAAAAGGCTGAGCAATTTTTTGATCTGGGCATCTTTGGTTTTTATATTGATCTGTCCGCCACCCGCTTCACTCGTATTCCAGGAGCCATCCAATTCAAAGGCCAGGTCTTCGAGGCCGAGGAAGGTACGGGAGAACAGGATCTTTTCTTCCGGTTTATTGACCTCTATTTCCGAATCCAACACCAGGGTACGTGGAGCAATAAGGATGTTTTTGTCGAGAATGATGGAAGTGAGTACCGTTCCCTCCAGCCGGGTTTTAAAAATATCTTCCTTAAAATCACCTGCCGCACTGAGTTCCGGAATGGTGAGGTCGTAAATATCTTTATCCCGGCGATAGACGAAGTGAACGTCATTTAAGGTCACTTTTTGGAAACTCAGCGAGGTTTCATCCCTGGCCGAATCCGGGGAAGCTTTGAGGATATCGAAATTCGTCTCGCCTTTGGCATTGGTAGCCATGCTCACATAGCCATTATTGATCCTGAGGCCTTGTATATGGATCTTTTGCCGCACCGCATCCCAGAAGTTGAGGGTCAGTTTGATGCTTTCCAGTTTAGCCAGGGCGGAGTCGTTTAAGGGGGAGGATTCCTGTACAGTTACATTTTTAAAGCCCACACTCACGAGGGGAAAGTCATCAATGACCGAAAAGGTAATCTCCTTAACCTCAACCTTAGCCTTAAGGTACAGGTTGACTTCTTCGACCACTGATTGTTTGATCTTTCCTGAAAAAGCGAAGACCAATCCCACCGCAATAAGGAGCAAAGCGAGCATCACTCCGCCAATCCACGCACAAACCCTTAGAAACCTTCGCATTGTTTAAGAAAACGCAAAAATAAGGAGTGGAGTATGGGGAACAAAGTTATTTAAGTAGGGAGGTAGGGAAGTAGGGAAGTAGGGAAGTAGGGAAGTAGGGAGGATTTGAGGTAGGGAAGACAAGGGGGCTTGGAGACTTAGGGACTTGGAGACTCGGAGATGGTGAGACTTTGGGGCTTGAGTAATAGTAGGGTCTGTAGTTTCGGACTATAAAATTTCAGCCCACCTACCACTTATCCCCCTCTGGAGGGGGCAGGGGGAGAAAGTAGCACCATCCTACTGTAATCCAGGGCTTTATACACTATTTTCATTCCTGAATACCCCGTTTGGGTTATAAATACCGCCTCAAAAGTGCATTCACCTCGTTAGAGCTATTCAAAACCATAAAATGACCGCCACCCTGAATGATTTCATCCCATTTCACAAAGCGGGCTGGCAAAATCCGATCTCGAGAGCCATGAATATGAATAAGGTTTTTAGGGTAAGATCGATTGGTCCAGCGAACCACCTTATCGATCGCCCATTTCAAAAAAACCGGATCCGTGTCGTCAAGAATTTGTTTCAGAAGCTGTTTGTCAAAGGCCGAAGAAGCGCCAAAAAACCAGTCCGTAACAAAGTTTGAATGTTTTAATACAGAATACGGCAATATTTTATGAAGCCCTATTTGTCCAGCCAGACGGTAATAGAAGGGTATTTCTTCGTTGGTTTTGGCCGAGGATATCAGTAAAACCTGTTCTGTATCGATCAGTTTGGAAACCTCCATAGCCATCATCCCTCCAAATGACAGCCCGATGAGGGTAGGTTTGGGAGATTTTATTTGCTCAAGTAACCGGCCGGCGTAATGCGCTATTGTTTCATTGGCCTCAGGAGCAATCCATCGTATAAAAACCGGGTTATAGCCAGCAAAATCCAGGTTCTGAAAAACCCTTTCATCGGCACCGAGTCCGCTGAATATGTAGAGGTCTTTGGTCAATTGAGAAGCGAAGGTAGGAAAGTAAGGAGGATTTGGAGTGGGAGACGAGGAGACTTGGAGACAGGGAGATGGTGAGACTTTGGGGCTTGAGTAATAGCAGAGTCTCTAGTTTCTGACCATAAATTTCAGCCAACCTAAAGCAAATCCCCCTCTGGAGGGGGCAGGGGGAGGAAAGTCCATCATGTTAGCACAACGCTCGGTTTTTTAGCATAACCCTGTTTGTCAGAATTACTCTTACAAGGCTTTTGGCTTGAGCCAACGTCAATTGAACAGGCCTAACGAAGCCTTTTAATTCTGATTATATCGCGAACCAGGATGACAAATTCCCAGAATTATTTCATAGCATTTGCAAATGTGAATTCCAATACTATCTTTGCACTCCCTTTGAGAGACAGGATTGCTGAAAAGCATACTATCAGAAGGGAAATTGACATAATGGGAGTTTAGCTCAGCTGGTTCAGAGCATCTGCCTTACAAGCAGAGGGTCGGGGGTTCGAATCCCTCAACTCCCACAAAGGTCCGACAGAAATGTCGGACCTTTTTTTTGTTCCAGGCGTAACGGCAATAAATTTTATAAAGTAATCCGAATTTTGACCAGCAGGCCCTATTTGGGTGCACAGGGATTTCACATCAAAACAAACATATCTATTAAAACTTATTGCTTAATGAATTTCAACGATGCATGGCTTTGATTTAATCGAATAAAATAGAAGCCGGATGGCAAATCTAAGAGACTAATTTGCCCATTTTCATCCATAATTCCTTTCCTAACAGATACTCCGGAGGAAGAAATTATTTGAAAGCTTTCATTCGGCGTGAATTGGGTTAGTTTTATAAATTGTGTAGCCGGATTTGGATATAAATTTATATTGTCCTGATGTACTGGTTTGTTCACTCCTAATAGGTTTGATGGTAGCCTCAATACTCTTGGATTATGATTGAAAATCAGTTCCTTACCGAATCCTGGTTCTAAATCAGCGGCTTTGTTCCAATTATAATTGGCTAAATCAAACTCCATAATTGCTCCCTCATTATACGCGCCATTTCTTGAACAAAGAATTACAATTTTAGATTCACTTTCAGCGAAATAGAGTTCACCAGTTGGTTTTATGCCGAAATCGAAATGGTTGAATTCATAAAATGAAAATTGACCCGAATTCAGCGAATAAATAATGAGTGTGCCAAAACCAAATTTATAGTCATTACTGGCCGTAAATGCCAATAAAGAATCCTGCATTAGAATTACAGAATTCCCGTAGTCATACCCGGCATAATTAAGTGGTATTTTTATTCCCTTGATTTCGCCAGTGTTTAAATTTATTGTGACCAGAGATCCTTCAAGTCGATTAAAAGTGAAAGGATCGAGGTACGTATTGCTAATCGTATAGTACGTGTTATTCTGAATGACTCCAGCACGCTCCGGAATTCCACTAACAATATAATCATTGAAAGTATAGACAGGTTTAACTATATTATTTGTTATATCCCATTGGTGAAGTGTATTCAGGACATAATCAATAGTTTCCGACCTTGACCAAAAGTATACTTTACCAAATTCATCTTTCACACAAGAACCTACCAATTTTGATTCGCTTGGTGCTTGGTAATGAAATTCTTGTGATTGCCATTTATCCTGATTTTGTTGAAAATTTATCACTCCTCCAAGTCCATGCTGTCCGCCACTTTCACATATTACTACAAATGAGGAATCATTTAATTTCATTAAACTCGCGCCAATAGGGCCAGACAGCAAACTATCTTTTGTTAAGTCATCCGAACCCAAAAAGATGACCGTATCTTGTTTGAAACCGGGCAAATTCAAAAAGACTATGGACCCTTTTCCGAAAAGGCCTCCTGTATTATTGGTTATGACTAACTTCGAGTATCCCTTTAAAGTAATGATCCGAGATGATATGTTGCTTCCGAACTGTGGAGCCCGGAGTGCCTTCAAAGCATTCGGTCCTGCTGGAGAATAGTAATAAATACCACCAAGACTGCCGCCACCTCCTTTTGTTTGGTTGATTAAAAATCCAATTCCAGGTTTATATAAATAGGATTGAGGGTTCCCCCCTGTTTGATTTGAAAAATATTGAACTGTTCTTAGTTCCCTTTTTTGAAGGTTATAACAAGTTAACATGCCTGCCTCATGGGATCCACCTGTAGATGTTAAAATATAGACCTGAGAATCTCCAATTATCTCCAGATTATAATTGCTATACAATTCCCAAGGGCACTCCATAGAATCCAGATTCCCTCCACCTGTATCACAATAAAATAAAAAAGCTTTTTCAGAAACGGGATCGTGAAACATACCCGCAATAATTGAATCACCTATCTGAATTCCTCCAATTTTTCGCCTTTCATTAGTTTTATATTCTTGAAGAATTGAAAATTCATTCTCATAGTATTTAAATAAAACACCATAATCATTAGAGTTTGTCAATGCTCCAATAAGTCCATGCTTGTTTGAATATTGAAGAGATCTAACCCCAACTTTTGACAAACCAAATTCACTTACATCAAAAACATGTTTAAATTCCCCGTTTTTCAAGTCAATACTAAATATAAAGCCCTGATTATCTTTGCCTTTCCATGTCGAATTACCATAGATCAGTTCGTCATTTTCATTGAATGCAAAATCAAGACTAACAGCCGATATGGAATCTGAAGGAACATAAGCCAACTGTTCATATTGATGGCTGGAGGGGTCCATTTGAAAAACAATAATCGAAGGCGAAATGGAAGTATTTGGCTTATCCACAAATAACACACCGACAATTTCTCCGGTTTTTCTTTTGAAAATCTTTGACCCAAATCTAAGTTTTTCGGTCGTGTCAAATTCATGTAGCGTGTTCCACTGGTCAAGTGTTCCACTATATTTCAGGATACAATAACTACTATCCCAATGATAATTTCCAATGGCAATAATATCCGAATCACCTACATCAATAATATGACTAATAGACCAAAGACCATTATTAAATGAATCTGAATATTTTAGCTCGAAACCGTTCCAGTCGTCATAGGCAACGACGCTTCCTTGACCTAGGTTATCCTGAATAGAAAATAAGGTGCTTTCTTGCCCGGAAGCAAAATGGCTAGTTAGACTTGCAATTACACTGAGAAGCCAACTTAATTTAAAACTCTTTAATAATTTCCACATCCAGGTCATTCAATTTGGAAACAACAATCATTTCTCTCTTGGAGAAATTGCCATTCTGAAATTCATTATAAATTATTGCCATCAGACATAGATCACTTCCTTTAAATGATTGTATCCTTCCGATTATCATATTTTGAGAATATAGATTTTGACGAAGATTTGTCTTCCATTCCCAATTTACGACATATAATTCTCTCGAATAATCTAACAGTATCAACGTTTCATTTGAGGAATTCGTTGCATCCTTAAAAATATCGGATTTCTGGTACGTCATGTCGGTAGTATCATATCTTGAACCATCCGATCTTACTTTGTAGAATGACCAGTGCTTTTCTACTAATGATTCCTCCAAAATGAGTTCCGACTTCTCATCAAAAGGAATTGTAAAAAAGTTATTCAATAAAACTCGTTTTTCAAGGATGGCTCCAGAAAGAGCCTGTCTATAATAGGTAACACCATTACTGTTAATTTCGGTGTATGAAATAGTTGAATCTGAGGTCCAAAAGGCCTTTTCATATCCATAATAATGAGGGTTCAACCGTAGTGTTTTAAGTAGCTCATAATTGAGATCTAAGGTAACAATAGCCCCTTGATAATTTTCGTCATACACAATGGCGAGTAAATGCGTCCCACTTGAATTTAGTTCAATATCTGAGATATATTTCACAGATAGCAAGATTCTCTCTCCTTTGCTAACTCTGTTATATTCAATTAGGTCAGAGCCGCCTTGTACACTGTTCTTTACATAGTAGAGTATTTCAGAATCTGCATGGCGCATCGCCATATCCTTAATCATGAATTCAGAAGATGAAATAGTAGCAGACCGGTTGAATTCTTTGTTGATTGACAATTTTTCTTTCTTTTTTTCAAATTGATCCAGAGTCGCTTGCTTGCGACAAGAAAATTGAATTATCAATAAACCTAAAACTAAAACCGATCCGCTAAATTTCATATTAGATGCCTATTTTATTTTAACTACTTTTATGGTTTCCCGTCTTTCCCCGGAACCAATTTCAAACATATATATTCCAGGAAGCAATTTATCCGTTGTAAGATTAATTGTCGGATCCGTTTGGTTTTCGAAAGTGTAAGTGAATAATAGTTTACCATCAATAGCATACAGTGCTATATCAATAGTATTGTTGAGAAACTCTTCTGATAGTTCAATATTCACAATGTCAATGCATGGATTTGGATAGATTGACACTTTACTTTCATCTATCTCCTGTACTGAAGTTGGCCAACTGGTACCCAATAAGGTAAATCCGAATTTTGGATCTGTTTGGTTTGGATCGAATGGGTACCAAAATGGAGTGACTGAAGATCCATTAACACTAGTTATTTTATAGAAATATGAAGTTAATACTGCTTCTCCGGAAGTCGAACTTGTTAAAGTTACAGAATTCAATGAATTGAAGGTTTCTGATTTGTAATACAGGTCCGGCACTGTGTTTATGATGTCTATATCTGAATTGTAATTTTGATAACCATCGGCATAACTATGTCTTGGCCAGTAGGTGTAAGAGCCAAGTATTGGGTCCGGAATTGAAAAACTCAAGGAACATGTCACTTCATAAATATCTGCAACTGCTGGACCACTTAAACCTGAATTCCAACCACTAACTAAATAAATTGATTTACCACTGGAAGTAGCAGTTGTTGGTACCGAGATAGTCGGAGTGACTCCTGAGCTGGCGTCGCTATTAATATGAAACAATTCAAATTGAGTATGTTCTATCGTGTTTACAATGTTTAATGCCTTTATCGATCCCCATCCGCGACCGGTTTCATGCCCTGTTTGAGCTCCTGAACCCGTTGCAAAGTACTCACTTCCCATTTCTATGACTTTCTCTACATCCTCTATTGATGGAGTCAAGGCATGTTTAGCAAGGGTATATCCATACACGACTGCAGCCATTCCAGTAGTTTGAGGAACGGCAAACGAAGTTCCTTCTAATGCTCCATATTTTGTTCCATCACCGAATCCGGTTCCAGCTGAATTTCTTAATAAATTATATAGGAGATCATCTGTAGCAGGTGCAGCGTTGTCCAGCCGCGCGGAATAGTTAGAATAGCTTTCCTTTTGACCACTTCCATTTGTTCCACCGGTCAATATAGCCCAACCATCAGGCAATTTTCCAGGGATCAAAGTTTCGACCGAACAATCCCCACCATCATTGCCTGACGCAAATAGTATCACACATTGAGACTTAAATGCAAGTTGCATCACACGCATGATAGCAGTGAATGCCTGGTAACTTTGTCCTTTGGGTAGAGCCCATGAATTATTTAAGACGTGAAGGCCATATCCTTGTCCGGTAATAGTTTGGGACACTCCATCAGTGTAAGCAGCAATTATTGCACTTGTAGAAACTACTTTTTGATCCAATTCGCCGTAAATGTTCTGTCCGGTATGACCAATTTTCATATCATACATCTTTACCCCGGCAGTTGGGTTTGGGCCTGTACAAGAAGTTGCGCCATCTCCGCCCACAATGCCCGCCACTCCAAGGTCATTGTTTCTCACTGCACCAATAATTCCGGCCACATACGTTCCATGTGTCTCATCAACAATATCATTTAGATCTGCAGCAGCATCAAAGACTGATGGAGTGTTGGAACAAAAATAGCATCTGCCTCCCTGTATTCTTGAAAGTGCCGAATTAAGCCTGGAATTTTTATCTCTCGTCATATCTTCGTGTCCCCAATTAATTCCACTGTCGAATATTCCCACTTTCACGTTCGGATTGCCAACAAAAGCGGCGTAATCGATTTTATTGCCATCATATTTTGCCCACATCGCAGGCACACCAATATTATTGTACTGCTGCGAGGCAGTATAATATGTTTGATACGAAGAAAAATAATCACCAGATAACTTACCCAAATCATTGGTGCTGGCGTAATTGACATATTGAGTCATTTTATTTAAGCTATCTGCAGCCACTGAATCCACATACGATTCAGGGATGTATAAAATCAACATAGAGAAAGCATTTGGAATGCTTAACGTATCTCCATTTCGAGAAATTGAACTCGTATCCGCAGATGTCCAATGAGGCAAAATTCGCTCTGCCTTCCATGTACTAATAGAAATGTCATTAGTTGTAATTGCATTTTTCATGGCAACCATTGCAGAATTATTAAGATAGTCTGAGAGTTCACCGTAAGACTCTCCACTATTATAATAATCCAGGTTGCTATTCAATGCAGATGGGTCAAATTCAATAATTACTTGATTCTTCAAAAACACATGTCCTCCCCAATTTCCTGAAACTTCTTCTTTTACGAAATAAGTCTCGAGCCCAACAGTAATAAAGCTATAGCCGCTTCCCGTGCTAGTTTGTCCAAATAGTAGAATTTCATCTTCCTTGACAAATGCGTCAAACAGAACATCATCCCCATTTCCTCCATCAAATTTACGCACAGTATTAAAGCTTCCCCCATAGGCATATACTACATCAATAAAATCTAAATCCGAGCCATTGTAGGCAGAGCCACACATATGAACAAATGAATTCTGATCAACAAGCACCTGGCCAATACTTCCATATGTATTACCCGATCCGGAAAACACATTTGCCCACACCAGTTCACCGCCACTTGATATTTTAGAAACGAACATTCTTTGAACCAAATCTCCTCCAACCTGATTACCACCAACATAAACGTATCCGGAATCATCGACCGTCAATTTTTTTCCGACTTCGGACCAATTTTCTCCCAAATCAAAAACAAGTTGCCAATCCTCTGTGAACGTATTGGATATTTTATTTACGAAGGCATCCCGGTTACCGAAACTATCGATACTCATTCCTGTCAAGTAATAATTTCCGTTATCGTCAATAAAAAAATCCTCAATTGACACAACTGAATTTTGGGGCCAAGCATTGTAGGTGGAGTGAGTAATATATCCTCCGATTTGTGAAGAAACCAATATGTCAATAACATCCCAATTATTGTAAACTGTATCGGTTTTGGAAAGCCCAAAAATGTGGCAATTTCCAGTTCCAACATTGTATGAACCTTGAAGTCCAAAATCATACGAATTATTTATATCAAAGGAAGATTCCCATTTCATTAATCCCCCCGAACTTAATTTAGTTAGGAAGATATCCTGCTTTCTTGCGGAGGTCGATTGTATAGCTCCAACAAGAAATACGTTACTCGAATCATCAAAGAAGATGTGTGCCCCGATGTCAATATTAGATGATCCTCCACTTTTAGAATAACTCCACAATTGGTTTCCAGATGAGTCAAGTTTTTGGAGGAGAATATCGAAAGAATCTGAACTATTGTCGGTTATTCCGCCCGCCACATAAATATTTCCTGACGCGTCTGAAGTTAGAAACGACCCAAAGTCGTTTTTATTAGCTGATCCATCTACCGCATAGGTCCAGATGATATTACCATCTCCATCAGATCGGACAACAAACAAATCATAATCACCATTGGAATTTAAGGTTGCACCTGTTTTGGTTGTGTTACCGTAGGCGTCCGTAATAGATGATGATTTAATTAACATGTCTTGGGATCCTGACTCGCTCGTCCAATTGCTTTTCATCAGCAATTTCCCATTTTGGCCATAGCTACAGACAGAAGCTAATAAAACAAGGACCAGTGTCAAAAGGTTATTATTTTTTTTCATAAGTAAAGAGTTTTCAATTTCAATCCCCCTCAGATAAAACTGAACCAATTTATACTAGATGTTTTTTCGTCGCATGAACTAGATTTACGTCCGAATAGACCTACGTATTATTATCAATAATACTGAAAGAATGATGAATAAAAAAAATAAATTGGATTTTTTTTTAAAACGCATTACGAAAATATAAACACATTGATATCATGACTATCCTATCCTATTAGAGTACTCTCGAACCAACTTAAGTGCCTCATCTCGTTTTGGCTAGCAAGCGGCGTTTGTACAAGCAGAAACTTAATTATTATTGGCTGATGATGGATATCCTGAAGAAGGATGGACCTGAATATGAGATGGTCGTGAGAGAATGATCAGAACACTAACCCGATAAAAACCCCACTCACGTAGCTCCAAAACAGAGAGAATAGGACATGCATAAAAGTTTCAAATTTTCTGCCTTTCCATAATTCCGGTGAATAGATAAAAAATTGAAAGAACAACCGGATCGTAAAAAACAAAGCCAATCCACAACTGACCGTGTTTCCGAGCCTCGTCTCGATCAGATCCCTTGCTGAAGTCAAACAAAGTATTCCGATCAGGAACACAATAAGCCCAATAAAAAAGGTGTGAACGGACATCATTTGCCGGTTTATGAGACTTAATGCCTTGAGTTCCGCTTTCCAATTGAAATATTTCGGAAATCCAACGTGTAGGAAGGAAAGTATGACTAGTAATGCACCAATGATCTCAATATGTATTTCCATTCGCTTCCAGGATAAAAAGACTTAGAAAGGGTGTTAATTTTTGTTCTGATCTGAGCGACAACCCGGCCTGTTTAAAGGTGCTTAACCAGGTTTTACGGCTATAAAAATGAAAAAAGCCAAGGGTATAAGCAAGGAAGTTGTTCAAATCCCGCAAATGCTCCAATACCAGGACCTGACCCGATGGGACGGTAATGCGGTTCAGTTCTTTAAAAAACCGGATCCGCTCCTCGTCATCCCTGATCTCATGTGCCGACATAATGGCCAGGCACAGGTCAAAAGTTTTTTCCGGAAAGGGTAGTTTTTCGGTCTGAATGGACAGGGTTCCCGCTCGTGTCGGATAAGCTCTTCTTGCACGTTTTATGGATATTTCCGTGTGTTTTGCCGGATCGTAAAAGTCACCCATGCTCAAATCCGCCTGACCGAATCTTTCCATAATCCGTCCACTTGTTTCATCAAAACCCGCGTTAATATTCAGAATTTTCGCATCATTCTTTTCTACAAATGGATCCAGCCATTTAAGTCGGTAGAGGCCAGATAGGTCATAGATGTAATAAGAAACAAAAAGGGAAACCAGCATAACACCCAAAACCAGCATGACTCCAATTATAACAAAGGGTTGAAGGGTAGTGGAAAGGTGGTTCCTGAAAAAGAGGAGAGCACAAAGTATAAAAAACGCCAACAAATAAAAGTGCCAGTTGAAACGAAGGATGTTCAAAACGCCCTGAAAAGGTTTCCTTTCTATTCCCATTTTTCAAGTCTTCCTTTTTTCCAAAAGTAAGGGATGTTCCTGGTTTCAAAGGCATTTGCCAAGACTACGTTCTGAAGGTCCAGGCTTCTGAGGAAATGAAAATCATATGACACAACCTTTACCGGTTCCGGCTTCCAATTTTCGCGAACCCCTTCGATGACCAGCACCGTTTTGGCTGCTTCATCGCAGGTAAACGTAAATGGCAAAGGACCGGCAAATCTCCTGGCTTCTTTCCAGTCAGCAAATGGCGATCCTTCGGGGAGGGCAATTTCCGTGGCAGTTTCGTCCAAAGTGACATAAAATCGGGATCTACCAGACCGGATCGTTTTGGAGTTTCCTTCTGTAATTATTTGAATATCAGTAGTTGTATAGTTGTAATGCGTGAAAATGTTGCCAAGCATTTCCATTTTCTTCTTATCCGTTTCTGATTTGAGAATATAAAGTCCACGAAGTCTTTTCCCTGCTAAATTGGTATAGCGTACAAAAATGCGGTAGCCGATGAGAAAGAAGTCATTGCCCATAAATGTCGGAAAGCCTTTAGGTCTGAGCCCGGAGGTTTGCACCATAGCCACTGCAATAAAGGCCCATTTATCCTGGAACGTATCGAGTTCCAGTCGTGCCGGAATTAATCCTTCAAGTTGCTCCTTTGGAACGGCAAAAGTCAGGACTATGGAGTTGTCAAAAAAGGCCTCGACAGCAAAGGGGTGGTTTTGTAAAAATGACATCAGCTTGGCCGTTTTAGTTTTTTGTTGAGCACAAATTCATTGTACCAAATGATGGCTATGAACACCAGGGCAAAAATGGAATTAAACCGCCCCCAAAGCAGGAGATCTGGCACAAGTATAAACTCAAGGATATTCATTATCGCCACAATAACGATCTGGACAATAGCATTTAGCCTTGACTTAAAGTTCGAAAGGATCCATACCGCCATGACCATTTCTGAAATTCCGATCAATAAGGTTAGCGGCCTTGAAAATTCCTCACCCAAAATTCGCGCAACGATCTGCTCATGCCGGGGTACCAGGTTTAAAACTTTGCAAACCAGGCCGTTTATTAGCCAAATAATGGCAATGAAGCTGCTTAGAAATTTATGTTGGATAGCGGTGGTCAAGGGAATTGATTCAATTTACTATTTCTCGTATTTCTTCAAAGGATTATAAAATAGCGATCTTCTGACGAGCATGAATTTCTTCGGACCTTTGGTAGCCTGTTTTTGATCAAGGCTAAAGAATGCCCAATTCGCCTCGTCAAATACTTTAGGTGAGATCGAAACGAGCTCATCAAATTTGAAATAATATCCTGAATTGTTAAACGCCTTTATTTCAGTAAAGCCTTTTCCCGAGTCTTTCTTAAAAAGCCGGCTATGCATTTTTCCCTTAACTGTATCAACCGTTATAATGAGTATTCCGATCAAACTATCGGTGTTGAATTGGTGAATGCTGTAATTCGTATACAGGACGATACTAACGGGAGTTCCTTTTTTTCTATCAGCGGGAATTTTTATATAGTTACCCAGGATATTTATAAATGACAGAAAGGTAGGCGTGTCCAGGGTCGCCAGATAAGCACGTTGCAGCAGGGAATCGTTAGGATGTATCCTGCCTATTCCTTTTGCAACAAAAGGATCATCATTCATGGATAATTCAATATCGGGCAGAATGGGTCGTTGACAAACCACCGATCGAGGAGGAGTGCAGGAGATTGACCCGACAAAAAGTAGAATAATAAAGTATTTGATCATCATCTCAGCCATCCGAAACTTTTTGCGGGTATTTCAAATATAGGGATCGGAACTGGTATACTCCCCCTGAAAATTCTGCCCCGTCCGTCATACTTCGGCATGCTCAGCATGACGGACTTTTTGGCGCCTCATCTCCCCACCGCGTCTGCCGAAGCTCGTGCAGATTCATCCGGGTTAAACCAAACTTGCCGAGCGAAGCCGGCTCACCACTATGCCCATCGTCTTCCCTACTTCCCATCCTCCAATCCTCCCTACCTTTTACTTATCTTCGCGCCATGAAATTTGGAACAAAAGTGCTCCACGCCGGAGTGCATCCCGACCCGACCACGGGCGCCATCATGACCCCTATTTACCAGACCTCTACCTATGTGCAATCGGCTCCTGGCCAGCACAAAGGATATGAGTATAGCCGAACGCATAACCCGACCCGTACCCAATTGCAAGACCAATTGGCTGCCCTGGAAAATGCGAAATATGGCCTCTGCTTTTCAACGGGAATGGGTGCCATAGATGCGGTATGCAAACTGTTTAAAGCAGGGGATGAAATCGTGGCCACCAACGACCTCTACGGCGGCACTTTCCGGATCTTCACCAAAATGTACGAACCTTTTGGGATCAAATTCACCTTCGTGGATATGACCAAACCGGAGTTGGTTGAAGCGGCCATCACCTCCAAAACCAAACTCATCTGGGCAGAAACACCCACCAATCCTACCCTGAAAATCATCGATATCGCCGCCATGGCATCCATCGCCAAAAAACATGGCGCCCTGCTGGCAGTCGATAATACCTTCGCTTCCCCTTACCTGCAAAACCCCATGGACCTGGGTGCCGATATCGTCATGCATTCCATCACCAAATACATTGCCGGACACTCGGATGTGGTGATGGGGGCCTTGCTTTGTTCGGATGAAGAACTGAAAACACGGCTGGAATTTATCCAGAATGCCTCCGGAGCAACTCCCGGACCCATGGATTGTTTCCTGGCGCTGAGAGGGATCAAAACCCTGCATATCCGCATGCAACGCCACTGCGAGAACGGAGCCAAAATCGCCCATTATCTGAAAAATCATCCCAAGGTGGCCAAAGTATTCTGGCCCGGATTTATCGATCATCCCAACCACAACATCGCCAAAAAACAAATGCGCGATTTTGGCGGAATGATCTCCTTTGAACTTAAAGAAGACTCCGTTGAAGCGGCGATGAAATTTGCCGGATCCACCAAACTTTTTGCCTGCGCCGAGTCATTGGGAGGGGTAGAGTCTTTATTGGGGCACCCTGCCACCATGACCCACGCATCCATACCCAAAGCCGAGCGTGAAAAAGCCGGTCTCCGTGACTCCTTGATCCGCCTGAGTGTGGGCATAGAAGATGGTGATGACCTTATCGAAGATCTAGCCCAGGCCATTGGATGAGCGAGTTTGGGCTCCTGGCTCTTACCCTTGGTCCGGGATTTTTAATCCTGGTCTGGATCTATCTCAAGGATAAGTACGAAAAAGAACCCTTATCGCTGTTGTTCCTGGCATTTATTGGCGGAGCGGCCTCGACTCTGCTGGTTTTAGGGGCCAATATCCTATGGAACCATTATGGATTTGGAATCTCCGACAGCAATTTGTTTCAAACGGCTTTTTATGCCTTTGTTTCGGTAGGCGCCACGGAAGAATCGGTAAAACTCCTGGTGGTTTTGCTCTTTTTTTATCCGAACAAGGCCTTCAATGAACCCTTCGATGGCATTGTGTACTCAACAGCTGTAGCCATGGGCTTTGCCACGGCCGAGAACCTGATCTATGTTTATGTTAATACCAGACCCGAAGAAAGCCATTGGATCGCCCTGCTCCGCATGTTCTCCGCAGTTCCGGCCCATGCGACTTTTGCCATTTTGATGGGCTTTTTTGTCGGCAACAGCAAATTCAGCAGCAACCGCCTGCTGTATATCCTGATGGGCTGGTTCATCGCCAGCCTGCTCCATGGCGCTTATGACTTTTTCCTGTTTATCCGCAATATTCCCGGCATTTCCATAGGAGCCTTCCTTTCCCTTTATTTGGGTATCCGTTATGCCCGGAAAGCCATCGTGATCAATCAGGAAACTTCGCCCTTTCGACCCGGAATGTATGAATAAACGCAAACTTCAGGACTTTTTGGAGGAAAGGGTAAGACACTACGAAAAACCTGAATTCATAGCCAAAGACCCGATCTCGATACCTCATCGTTATTCCAATCAACAGGACAGGGAGATCATGGGTTTTTTTGCCGCGAGCCTGGCCTGGGGACAACGTACGACCATCATCCGAAACTGCCTGAAACTGGCCGAATGGATGGACAATACGCCCCATGCATTTATCGTGGGTCATCAGGAAACGGACAGGAAACGTTTTTTGGGTTTTGTTCACCGGACTTTCAACGATACCGACCTGCTTTATTTCCTGGAATTTCTCCAGCAGTATTATCGGAAGGAAACTAGTTTGGAAGCTGCCTTTCTTGATGAAAAAGGACATTTTCCTGGTATGGAAAAGGCATTGACGGGTTTCCATAAAACCTTTTTCTCCCTTCCCGATGCGCCCCAACGCACCCAAAAACATGTGGCCACCCCGGCCAAAAAGAGCGCCTGCAAACGCCTGAACATGTACCTGCGCTGGATGGTTCGGCCTGATGATTCGGGTGTGGATTTTGGTTTATGGAAGAAAATTCCCCTTTCCGAATTGGTTTGTCCGCTCGATACGCATGTTCACCGTGTTGCCTCAGGATTAGGTATGATCAAAAGGAAACAGGCCGACTGGCAGTGCGCCATGGAACTGACCACCTTTCTCAGGGAGCTTGATCCGCTTGACCCGGTGAAATTTGATTATGCCCTGTTTTCGTTGGGAGAAAATGAGAGGTTTTAGGGGGTTGAACGCTACGCTAGTTGAAGGTTGAAGAGTTGGATTGCTTTCCATAAAAGCCTGTAGCCTATAGCCTATAGCCACTTTCCAAATACCCCTTCACATAATCCTCCACCCCGTCTTCAAGGGAAGTAAACGGATAAGGATACCCGATCCCTTTCAGCTTGCTCATATCGGCCTCAGTAAAATATTGGTACTTATCACGGATATCAGCAGGCGTATCGATAAATGAAATATTCGGCTCTTTTCCCATGGCTTTGAAGGTAGCGTTTGCCAGGTCTAAAAAGGTCCTTGCTGTGCCCGAGCCCAGGTTATACAAGCCTGAATTTTTGCGGTGGTGCATAAGCCAGTGGCACACATTCACTACGTCTTTCACATATACAAAATCACGTTTTTGTCCGCCATCGGTGTAGTCAGGACGGTGGGAGCGGAAAAGTTTGAGGGTGCCGGTTTCCTTGATCTGGTTAAATCCGTGAAAAATAACAGATGCCATGCGGCCTTTATGGTATTCATTCGGGCCATAAACATTAAAGAATTTAAGTCCCGCCCAGAAATAAGGCTTTTTTTCCTGGGCCAGGGCCCATTTATCAAAATCGTTTTTCGATTCTCCGTATGGATTGAGGGGTTTAAGTTGAGCAACAAGCGATTCATCATCCTTATAACCCAGTTCACCAAGTCCGTAGGTGGCGGCTGACGAAGCATAAACCAGCGGGAGTCCGTATTCAACGCACTTGAGCCACATGGTTTTGGAATAATTCAGGTTGAGTTCGTTAAAGATATTCACATCGAACTCGGTGGTATCGGTACGTGCCCCGATATGAAAAATAAACTGGACCTGGCTTTCGTTTTTGTCGAGCCAGGAAAAAAAGTCTTTCCGATGTACCCTCTCCTGATAAATTTTATCCTCGAGGTTGGCTTCTTTGGCCGGATTTGAAAAGTCGTCGACCAATACCAGGTCGAAAAAACGGTCTTCGTTGAGTCGTTTTACCAAACAACTCCCAATAAATCCTGCGGCGCCGGTGATTACTATCATATTCTCCCGGCAAAGGTAGGAGATTTCAGTTTTCAGTTTTCAGTTTTCAGCAAGACTCACTGAAAACTGAAAACTGAACACTGAAAACTTATTTAGTTTTTAACAATGCGGTTAACGGATGAAGTTCCATCCTGATAAAGGATAACCACCAGGTACTGACCTGGTTGAAGCGCTCCTGTTTCAATGCGGTTTGTTCCTTCTTCGAGTCCCACATTAGCCTGAACCAGTTTGCCCTGTAAGTCGAAGATCTGCAGGCTACCGGCCTGTTTCGCTTCGATCCGGAAATGGTTTTGAGCCGGGTTCGGGTAAAGAAGTGTTTGTTCCTTCTCTGTTGGATTTTTCACGCTCATTACGTTCGAAGAACGGTATACAATTTCCCCGATATTTGGCTGATTTGCTTTTAAGGTAAGTGAAGCGGCGTAATACCCACCTTCTTTGTTAAAGAAAACATAGCTGGTTTGTCCTTCAGTTGAATTTTGTACCGGGAACCAACCCGTGATGGTGGTATAGGCAGAAATATCAACCTCAACATACACATCCGTTTTTAAACGCAAGGCTTCAACACTGTCTACCGGAAGCAAAAGTTGACCATGTCCATCGCATGAATTGTTGACAAGGACATAGACCTGCACACGAATAGAATCAACCGGAGCACCAAAATCAGAACCCGGATAGGTATTATCGGAACGGGTGGAATCTGACCAGGCAGAACCATAAACCAGAGGAAAGATCAACATTCTGGGATGAAAATCGGATGTAGCTGCAGTCGTATCCATGGAGTTATTCAAGGCCTTCAGGACAGAGTCAGCATCTTCGACATAGGTGAACTCATCGACCTGATCATCATCCTGAATAACCAGATTACATCCGTTAACGTCACTGCCACCATTATTGGAATCAGCAGCAATAAAGAGGGTAGTTTTGGAGAAATTATTATCCAATACACTAAAATCCCATCTGAGGTTTTGTCCGGTAGCCTGGAAGTTTAGTGGAAGCACAACAGAAGTATCCTCCTGGTATTGAAAACTTTTTCCGGTATAACTAATGTCGGAGCGCCGGATCTCCATGTTCGGTGTTTGAGCAAAGCCCGTGGTAACACAACCAGCAAGGCTCATAGCGAGTACAATTCTTTTCATATAATTTAGGTTTAACCACAAAGATGACGCAACAGGAATATAAAAAGTTACCTGACCGGAAGAATTTTTTTTAGTTCCTGATAGACGCTAAGTCGGATTCCGGCTGAGCAATATAAATATATAGAAGGTTTTTTGGGCTCCATAGTACCGACTAATGTGTTTATCGGACCACCCTGGCTCTGGTAAACACGCAAAGAGCCTCCTCCCAGGTCAAATGAAGTTATCTGCCGAAAGAAAAAATAACCACTCTCACTTGCAAGCGTGAAAATGAGTGAAGGACTCATGACAACGTGGTCCTGGGGCCAGGCCAGAAGTGTCTTTTTATAAATCGTTTGGGTACGATAGGTCTCGAAATATTCAGTCTGCATTTGAAAAAACCGGAATTCTTTATAGTCGAGTTGAAATCCAACCTGCCATCTGCCTTCCTTTGGGCGGAAATAGAATCCAAAGCCCCCATTCCACATTTCGTAATTCGAATGATTGCGCCATTCTGTTTTAGTTCCCGGTGATAAAAGGGCATTGTTGGAGGAATGAACGTCACTATATTTTCCGATTGAATAGCCCACAAAGGCGCTAAGAAACAAATTCGACTTTTTGCCTGGCCGGTAGTAAGAATGAAGGGTATAGCTGTCTGTTTTGTTGTTTGGCCCGGAGCGATAACCTGCATAGGAAGCCCCCAGATAAGAAGTGACGGCAAAGGAACCCTGAAAACCGACTTGTGTAAATGAGGCAAAGAGCTGGCCCTGGAGTTCTCCGGCTTTTTCAAATTGAGGAGCACTGGGTACAGGTGAAACATAGTGATAACCCGTGCAGGAGGAGAGTAAAAGAAACAGGATCGCCGGTAAAAAGAAACACAGGTCCACCTGTCGCAAGGTTATCATCGTTTTCAGTTCCTAAATAAGTTCATTGGCACAAGCCGCATTCCAACGGCGATCGAGATACAAAAAGGACTCATCATGGGTCGGGTTGTCGCTGTTTCCGGATAGCGGTCACGGCTGTTATGAAACTCGGTGGTTAAGGGGTCCGAAATCGGTATTTCAAGAAGCAGATGGTGACGGAGGTAGAAATTCCTGTTTTTCGAAAAAACGGTGATGCTGAAATTCGGACTTGCTAAATAGTAACGCTGTGTTTCCTTGAGGGAGTATGTAAAATAAGGGGCCCAAATAAGCGGTATATGATTGGCATCTAAACGATAAAACTGAATTTGCTGGAAGTTGAGCGAATAACCGTATTGAATCCTTTTATCATGCGGACTTACATAGAATCCACCACCGGCTCGAAAGGTTTCATAGTTGGAATGAATGACCACACGGTGGCTTAACCCACCAAAAAAAGTGTAGTGGTCGTCATTGTGCAATTTCCCTTTATCATACCCTGCAAAGCCAGTTACAAATAAGTCTGGCCATCTTTTACTCTGACGAAAATAGTGAACGGTATAACTGCGAATAGCGGAATGGGGGGCATTAAATGCGTTAAAACTTGCCCCAAAATTTTTCAAAAAGGAAGCCGATCCTTGCACCTCATAATGATTCCGACCAATGGCGATTTGCCCCTGTATTTCTCCGCTTTCCGTAAACTGGGGCGCACTTGGTAACGGACTCACATATTGATACGGCGAACAGGAACTTAACGAAAGCATTGAAAAAAAGAAACAGAGAACAGGGAACGTTTTCATAGTCTTGGTTTTACATTGGCTTCGGTCTTCTTTATGAACGACTTGCTGTTCTTAAGACGTAATTTTATACCTAAACCCCCAATTTGAATTCCGTTCGCTAAGGGTACTGCTTCCTGATACCTTATTAACGCATGTTCTTCATATCCCTGAGTTATTTCGTTTTCCCGATTCGTAAACCAACAGTTATCATCCATAGAAAATAATCGTTATACAGCGTTTTAGTATAGTAATACGTTTGAATTTGAGAATAGGACGCATCGGAATTAATGAGCTTTATAGGGTTTGACAAAGTCAAATTGATCCCTAAACTCTGTTTCAGGAAAAATCGACCACGTTTGCCATCAAATCTCATGGAAACCATTGTGCCATAAGTAACCCGTTCCAGTTGTCCGAAATTTGTAAAATAGGCATGAGATACATTATTCCGTTCCCATTCGATTTCATGATTATTAACTGAAATAAAGGTGGTTTTGGTTAATGTAAGGTCCAACTCGAACCAAATACGTTTATTGGTTTTCCAATAAATTCCGGCCGAAACCAAATTTGAATAGTAGTTGCTCGTTTTGTAATTTTTTGTTCCTGATGCGCTCAATTGAAAGATAGACAGCGAGTTGGTTAATAATCCGCGTTCATAACCAATTTTGAATGTTGCGAGAATCGGACTGCTCCTTAGTTTTTTATAGTAATACAAGGTTAACCCGTGCGCCATTCCGCTGTCGTAAGAAATAAAGTGGTTTGAACTGATGCCCAGTCCTTTAATTGGAGAATAGGAGACCTGAGCCTGTCCATGATTAAAACCCAGGGAACCCTGGATTTCACACTGTCCGCCATCCGTGAACATAGGGGTGGCCGGAAGTTGGGGAGCATAGTGGTAGGGGGAACAAGCATGCAGCACGAAGAGTGCGCAAAACAGAAAGAACGCAGGGAACGTTTTCATACTCTTGGCTTTACATAATTTTCAGACACCTTTTATGGATGATTCGCTGTTTAGCGCTTTTTGAAATTTAGGTTATGAAGGTTAATTCCCAAGTGTATGGAAAAGATTACCTCAGACGCAGTAAAATAGGTGTTTTGTTTTTGGTCCGGGTAGTCAGGGTTCATGTTATAGAGTTCAAGCTCTGCGCTAAACTTCCGAATTCCAATACTGGCTTTCAGAAAATAACGTCCGTTTGGACTGTTATAACGACTGGAAAGGGAAGCACTGTAAATCACCTTATTAATAGGCTCATTCCGGTTATACAAATGGCTTGTTGGCGGTGAGCCGGTTGAATCGGGATGGTAGGTCCGCTTTTCAAGGAAAGCATATCGGGCTGAGGTCACTTCGAGATCCACACCAAACCGGGTATGGTGCTCCGGCATATCCCAATAAACTCCTGTATTTAGGGATGGTCCTGAATAGCGAGAAATAGCCGTTACAACTATTGCAGGAAAGATAAACCCGCTCTGGTTCTCAAGGTAAGTATTGTGCAGAGAACCTATTTCAAATCCCAGACCTAATTGATAGTAGGCATGGTAGTCAGACCTGAATCTTCCATAATGTTGCAGCCTTAATCCGTGGCTGCTTCCCATCCCCGCTGAAGGATGAACTTTCGAAAATCCGTACGTGAATGAGGCATTTTTGAGTGGTGACCAGGAGTACTGACCCTGAATATGAGTAAGATTCACTCCGCCTTGTACCTGCATTTCTCCTTTTTCCGTAAACATGGGATTAGCTAGTGGCAGCGGCGCGTAATAATAAGTCGTGCAAGAAGATAAGGAACTTGCGATCAGGAAGACGACAGAAATTTTAATCTTTACCATTTCCAAAACCGAAACTACGTAATATTTCATGTCAAACGGGGTACTCAATCAAAAATCATACAGCGTCCGCCGAAGCTCTGCAGCTTTTCCATATGAATAAAAGCACTATGAGCGAAGGCGGAAATCATAAATCCCTATATCTTCGCAGCACGATACACAATCGGAATAACGTGGAGTACTATGGCTAAATCCTTTGAACCCGACCCAAAACGTTTTTGGCGTATTTTTATCATTTCCCTGGTGTTCATGGTGTTTATGGCCATCCTCATCATCAAAAGAAAAATGGAGAAAGAAAAAAACATGACTCCCAAACAGCCAACCGTTAAAATCGATCAACATGAAAGCATATATATTCCCCGGACAGGGTTCCCAGTTTGTTGGGATGGGCAAGGATCTTTATGATCAGCATGAAGCAGCCCGTAGCATGTTTAAGCAGGCCGACCAGATCCTCGGCTTTTCCATCAGCAAAGAAATGTTCGAAGGAAGCGATGAATCCCTGAAACAAACCAAAGTTACCCAACCTGCCATATTCCTGCATTCCGTTATCATGGCCAAAGTAATGGGCGCTAACTTTCGCCCCGATATGGTTGCAGGCCACTCACTGGGTGAGTTTTCTGCCCTGGTAGCCAACAATACACTTTCTTTTGAAGACGGTTTAAAGCTCGTTTCCCAACGCGCCCTGGCCATGCAAAAGGCCTGCGAAGCCCAGCCTTCTACCATGGCGGCTATCCTGGCCCTGGCCGATGAAAAGGTCGAAGAAATTTGTGCTTCCATTAACGGGGTAGTTGTAGCTGCGAATTACAATTGTCCCGGACAGCTCGTTATCTCAGGCTCCATAGAAGCCGTAAATGAAGCCTGCGAAAAAATGAAAGAGGCGGGGGCAAAAAGAGCCTTGGTGCTGCCTGTTGGGGGAGCTTTCCATTCTCCTTTAATGGAACCTGCCCGCCAGGAACTCGAAGCTGCCATTAAAGCGACTCCTTTCCATACTCCGGGTTGCCCTGTTTACCAGAATGTTACCGCCTCCGCCGTCTCTGATCCGATCGAAATTCAAAAAAATCTCGTGATCCAGTTAACAGCCCCGGTACGCTGGACACAAAGCGTCCAGGCTATGGTAAAAGACGGAGCAACTGAGTTTATTGAGGTAGGTCCCGGAAAAGTGCTCCAGGGACTGGTGAAAAAGATCGCTCCGGAAGTAGAAGCCGGAAGTGCTATTCTTTCCTGAGGATAAATTCAACCCTTCGGTTTAACTGCCTTCCTTCTTCGGTCTCATTCGTTGCAACGGGCTCCGAACTGCCTCGTCCGAGCGCCTTTAATTTTTCAGGAGCAATTCCCTGTGAAACCAAATACGCTTTTACTGCCTCAGCCCGGGCCAGCGAAAGGAGCTCATTATACGCTGCATTTCCCAGGCTGTCAGTATGCCCGATGATGGCTACCGAATAGCCGGGGTACTGGTGGAGTATGGATGCCAGGCTGTCCAGCGATGGAAAGGAACGCCTTTCAAGCACAGCGGAATCAAATGCAAAATAGAGCCGGTCGATCCGGTAAGCCCTTCCTGCCTCCAGTACAGGGATCGCTCCGGGTTCGGATGGATATTCCTTGCGCTCCTTCCATTCACCAATATCCGCGAACAAGGCATTCATATTAACGGGCAGGGTGTCACGGCAGGCTCCAAAAAAGCTGTGGCGCCGATTGAGTGTTTCCAGTATTTCCTCCTGTTTTTCGCAGTTGCAGGTCATTCCTGAACCGGGTACCAGGGATATTTGATGGATGGAAAGGTAAGACGCCTCTTCTCTTCGGGCAAAAAGGCCTTTTCTGAAAGGAGTGAATGCATCTTCTTCAAAATTTCCGAGCAGGATAAATTTCTCTTTTCCGGTCGCCCTGTACAAAATGGAGGCAGTTTTTACACCCATACTTAAAAGATGGGTTTGAAGCGGAATAATCTGTTGAGGCTGAAAAGAAAGCAAGCTGTCAAACTGATATAGCCGAAACAATCCGCTTAAGGTATCGATCTGGTAATGGCGCGTGGAGGGGACATGAATAAAGGAATCAGAAAAATACACGCCGATCTCAGAAAAACGAAGGTTCTCTTGCGAATAGCTGATCTGAATTTCATAGGTTTCTCCCTCCTTTAAGGGGCATAACAAAGGAGCCTGGATATACGACCGTTCATTCAGGCCATCCTTTCCGCGCATTTTGATCATGGCGGGCATGGGGATGGGCTGTTTCGCCTTATCATAACGAACGGGTTTAAAGTTAAAGGTGGAAGAGGAACTCGTCCACCAGCCCATGGGCGCACAACTCACATGGTATTCGCAACAAATATTCAGGTTTTTAAAATCACCGTTGGGAAGAAAATGTTGGGCCTTCAATCCACTTCCGGGGTCTGGGAAACACAGCAGGAGAGCGACGAGCGGGCCTGCGGCCGGAGCGGAGAGCGAAGGGAGTCGCAAACCTAAAAATAAAGGCTTATTTCGATGCTGCGGTTGAATATGCTTCGGATATTTTGTAAAGAAGGGGAAACCTCATTCAGTGTTGCCGGGGCGGCATTGCCAAAATCACGCTTGGGGTTGGCATTGGCAAAATCGCCGGCAATATTCGTAAATCCATGTTTGTACCCGATATACAAGCCGACGTACTTGGTATTCCGCATATAGCCGATCGTTGCACCATATTCCCACCGGTTCATGGGCAGGTTGGTAAAGGTGGGGTAATAACCATTTCCGTTTTGTTTATCAGACCCCACGAATAGCGCGGGTTTCACCAGATAAGAAACCGTTGGTCCGAAAACCAGCATATGTTTGTTGTTCTTATCCATGGATACCATGGCCAAAACAGGAACTTCGAGGTAAAAGAGGCCGAGCCGGGAATAAACGAATCCGGTATCCTTGTCGTCCACAGGGAATCGGGAACCCCGGTAACAGGCGCCCGCCTCAATATTCAGGTTAAAACGTTTGCTCAAACCTACCCGATAGTAAACCGCACCCTGTATACCGGTCATGGGCTTGCCCTTCTGCATTTCAGGGGCTTTTAACCAATACGTTCCCAGCCCGATACGTACACCCACTTTTTGGGGTTTGGCTCCGGGTTTGGCTTCCTCATCTTTTTGATAATGCTGCCCTTGTGCGGCAGTGGCGAGGAACATAAACAAGGCAATAAACGCAATTTTATGTTTCAAGGCTTTTTCCTTTGAGAGCTTGAGATATACGAATATCCATAATTCGTTCCGCAAACGGACGGGTATATTCATTTAACTCATCTATATGACTCAATAGTATATCCTTATCGTTGCTTTCCAACGAATTTTTTAGATCATTCACCAAAAGGGCACTCTGTTGGAGCTCATCATCCGAGAGCAAAGCCTGGTTTTTTTCCAGGAATCGTTCGGTGATATAGATGATCTGGCTGGCTTCATTTTTTGCCTCCAGCAGAAGGCGCGTTTTAACATCACTTTCAGCATGGGTGATCGAAGCCAGGAGCATCGCTTCCACCTCCTGGTCGGTTAGTCCGTACTGAGGTTTTACTTCGATGTCCTGCTTTACTCCCGAACGTTCTTCCATCGCCTCTACCTTTAAAATGCCATCTGCATTCAGGGTAAATTTGATCAGGATTTTCGGGAACCCGGCCGGCATGGAGGGGATGCCTTTCAATATAAATTCGGCCAGTTTGCGGTTTTCTTTGACCAGTTCACGCTCACCCTGGAAAACGCTCACCTTTAGGTTTACCTGTCCGTCGATGGAGGTTGAATAACTTTTTGCCACCTGGGCCGGTACCTTTGTGTTCCGGGGAATGATCACATCCATCAAGCCACCCAGTGTTTCTATACCCAGCGAAAGGGGAGTAACATCAAGCAAAAGCAGGTCTTTCCGGTTGCCCGCTAAAATATCGGCCTCTACCGCAGCGCCCAGCGCCACCACTTCGTCGGGGTTCAGGCTGTCGTTTACGGGGATCCCCGGGAAGTAACTTTTTACCGCGTCTTTTACAGCCGGGGTTCGTGTGGATCCTCCCACCAGAACCACCTCATCGAGCTCGTTCAATTGAAGTCCCGAATCTTTTAGAGCTTGTTTGCAGGAAATCCGGGTCCGTTCAAGCACCGGCTGGATAAGTGAGTTTAATTCTGTATCGGTTAAGCTGAGGGAGTAACTTTTTCCCCGAAGTTCGATGGTTTTTTCGAACGACGGCTGGGTCCCCAGGGCCTTTTTCGCTTCCTCGGCACTCAGGCGAAGCAACTGGCTTTCACTTTTGTCGAGATTTTTCAGGTGATGTTTGTTTTGCCAGTGGGTATAGATAGCCCGGTCAAAATCATCGCCCCCCAGGTAGGTATCGCCATGGGTCGACAATACGTCAAAAACCCCCTGGGTGATGCGCAGTATGGAAACATCAAAAGTACCGCCGCCCAGGTCATACACGGCAACATGTTTTGTTTCATTTTTATCGAGTCCGATACCATAGGCCAAACTGGCGGCCGTGGGTTCATTCAGAATACGCAAAACCTCCAGTCCGGCCAGTTTGCCCGCATCACGGGTGGCCTGGCGTTGGGAGTCATTAAAGTAAGCCGGTACCGTGATCACCGCTTTTTTAACCGGCACACCCAGCTCATTTTCAGCCCGGAGTTTAAGCTCCTTAAGGATGAAAGAAGACAATTCAATAGGAGAATAAAAACGGTCACCAATGCGCACCTTTACCAGGTTTTCATCCTCCTGGTCTATGACTTTATAACTAAAAAAATGCGCGTGGTCCTTGACATCTCCATACGATTTACCCATCAGGCGCTTAACCGAGTACACCGTACGTTCAGGAGCATCAACAAGAAAATCATGAGCAGCTTGTCCCACAATGATCTCCCCGCCCTTTCCGAAGTGGAGCAGGGAAGGAACAATAACCGAGTTTCCTTTGCCTTTTAAGGCTTTGGCTGCCCCGGTATTGGGATCGATGATGGCCACAAGGGAATTGGTGGTGCCCAGATCGATGCCCACAATGGGCTCCTCTTTTTTAATATCTCCTGATTGAATATTGATGGAAATCTTCGCCATGATCAACGCTGCTCTATTCGTTGCAAAACTACTGATTTGCGGCAGGAAAATTGTTACCTTTGTAGAACGATTCTAAATAATATGGACACAACAAATCAGGAATTAGTGAATATATACGCCGAGGCAACCCCGAATCCGGAAACCATGAAGTTCGTTGCCAACCGCATGATCCTCCCGAACGACAGCGCTGATTTTCAAACGCGCGAAGCGGCTTTGAGGTCACCTTTGGCAACCGCCCTTTTCGAAAAACCTTATGTGAATGCGGTATTCATCATGAATAATTTTGTTACCGTAAGCAAACTTTCCACCTTCGACTGGTCGGATATCATGCAGGAACTCCGCGCATTTGTAAAAGAATACCTGGAATCCGGCAAAGCCATCGTAGCCCCTCGTGAGGAAAAACTAAGCGAAGCCGAAGAATCAGAGGTCGTTCAAAAGATCAAAGACCTGCTCGACATGCACGTAAAACCTGCAGTGGAGATGGACGGCGGCGCCATATCCTTTAAAAGTTTTGAAGAGGGTGTGGTTAAGGTTGTTTTAAAAGGATCTTGCAGCGGCTGTCCTTCTTCCACCATTACCTTAAAGGCAGGGATAGAAAATCTGCTGAAAAGGATGGTTCCGGAGGTTGAGGCGGTAGAGGCGGAGTCCGAATAGTTGAGGGTTGAGGGTTGAGGGTTCTCTGTTGAATTATATTATTAACACTCAACACTCAACACTCAACCCTCAACCAGTCCAAAACAATTCCGATATCAGATAGTCAGCTAGTAAGTAGCCTTCTTTATTCAGGCGTAGCGCTTCATCCGATATAAAATAAGGAGAAAGCGATTCTGAACGGATCGCTTTTTCTATATCTGCTCTTTTCTCAGGGCCAAAATGTTCTGTAAAATCAGACCATTTGAATCCCTGTTTTGTGCGCAAACGGGTAAGCAGGTATTCGTTATGGATATTTTTGTCGCTTAGCACCTCGGTTTCGGAAGGCAAAATCCCTTCATCCATGGCCTTGATATACGCCACATTGTTCGCCACGTTCCAATACCGTTCCCGGCCGGAATAACCATGGGCGGATGGGCCTATTCCCAGGTATTCGTTTCCTTTCCAATAGGCACTGTTATGGATGGACGGGTGACCTGGCAAACAAAAATTCGATATCTCATAATGGTCCCAGCCTTTGTTTTCCAAAAATTCCATGATCATGCGGTACTGTTTTTCGGCCTGTCCCTCATGCATGGGTTTTTCTTTTTTATGATGGATGGCGTAGTGTAAGGCGGTGCCCGTTTCTACCGTCATACTATAGGTAGAAAGGTGGGTAACCGGATAGGCGAGCATTTTTTCCATATTCGCCAACCACTTTTCATCACTAAGAAGGGGATAGCCGAAAATCAGGTCGGCATTAAGTTCCTTAAACCCTGCGGCAGCGGCATCTTCCAGGCACTGTTCGGCTTGTCGGGCATGGTGGCTGCGGTTCATCCATTTCAGGTCTTCGTCGAAAAAGGATTGAATGCCTATACTCAGGCGATTTATTCCCGCCGATTTTAGCCCGGCCAGTGTTTCCCGGTTCAGGTTATCCGGGTTCGCTTCCAGGGTGATCTCAATACCATCCAGGCTAAACTTCTTCGCGACCAGATCCAGAAAGCGCTGAATTTCATCCGCATCAAGCAGGGAAGGAGTTCCACCTCCGAAATAAATACTTTGCAAATTTGTCCATTCGTTCGTTTCCAGTCTTAGCGCCAACTCGCGCGCCATAGCCGACAGAACGGGCGTTTTAAGCTTCATTGAGGTGGAAAAATGGAAATCGCAATAGGCGCAGGCTTTACTGCAAAAGGGGATATGAAAGTAAATTCCTGACAAAGCCAATATCTTTGAGGCAAATTTAAGCACGTGAACCGGATCTGCCTGTCCTTATTTCTAATCCTGTCTTTGAGCCTTGTAAAAGGGCAGGATCCGGAAATTCCGGGCGACAGCACGATTATCGACAGCACGGTGAATTATCTCCCCCAATGGCAGGGACACCCATTTTACCGCGACTCCCTGGCCAACGACAGCTTTTTGATGCATCAATTTCCGACCCAGGCTACGTACGCGCCCAACTGGGTTAAACACCGGGAAATATTAGGTGATCCAAAACCGCGGCACTTTCCTTCAAACAGGTGGCGTTTTGGTGTTGTTTTGGTATTGTTGTCGTGCGTGGGCATTGCACGATTAGTGAGCCCCGGGGTTATCCTCACCTATTTCCGCTCGTTCTTAAAACCCAAATTATTGGGCGAGGTACTTGAAGACCAAAACTCAGAAATAAGCGGTTTCTCCATACTGATGAGCTTTTTCACGGCTTTGATCTATGCCCTGCCTTTGCAATGGATCTTATGGAATAACGACAGGGCCATGACCGATTATCCTTTTGGCGATTATCTGCTGCTCGGCATCCTGATCTTCTCCTTTATTATGCTCCGTTTTGTGCTTTCCAGTCTGGTGGGTCGGATCTTTGAAGCCCGGTATTTTGTTACCACGGCGATATACTCAAGCGTATTTCTGAACTTTTTTATTGCTGCATTAGCCCTCCCTGCTTTCCTGTATATGCTCCTGAATGATCAGGTTCCCGACGCACGGATCACGGGAATTGTGATCATCAGCTTATTGGCTGTTACGGCCTTCCTGAAAAATATCCGGGCACTTACCCATGCCGCTTCAAGCTTTACCTATCCAACCTTCTATTTAATTTTGTATCTTTGCGCCTTGGAATTAGGCCCATGGTCATGGGTTTATATATTATTGGATTACTAACCTGAATTAAAGAGTAGCGAGCCTTGAAAGTAAAAACCATACTGGTTTCTCAACCCCAACCTGAGGGAACCAAAAGTCCCTTTTACGACCTGGCTGAGAAGTTAAACCTGAAAGTGGATTTCCGTCCTTTTATTCAGGTAGATCCTATCCCAGGAAAGGATTTCAGAAAAACAGAACGGATCAATTTTCTGGATCATACGGCTGTCATATTTAGCTCACGGAACGCGGTGGATCATTTTTTTCGCGTTTGTGAAGAGCTGAAACTTGAAATGCCGGCTGAGATGAAATACTTCTGCATCAATGAAGGCATGGCATACTATCTACAGAAGTACATCGTGATGCGCAAGCGTAAAATTTTCTATGGAAATGGTTCTGAGGCAGAGTTACTAAATCTCATCAAGAACCACCCTGGTGAAAACTACCTATATATCTGCAGCGATATCCGAAAAGCGACTTTCCCTGATTTTCTGAACAAGCATAAAATAAATTTTAAGGAAGCCGTTCTCTACCGTACGGTTTCTGCGGATCTGTCAGATCTTACCGATGTGTTTTATGATATCATCGTTTTTTACAGTCCGGCCGATATCAAATCCCTCTTCGAAAACTTCCCTGATTTCAAACAAAACAACACGCGCATAGCGGCCTGGGGCGCAACAACTGCCGCAGCGATCGAAGAAGCAAACCTTGTTTTGAACATTCCTGCCCCTACAGCCGAAGTGCCGTCGATGACCATGGCTTTGGAGAATTATATTGTTCTCGCGAATAAATAGGTAGCTTTTCTGCAATATTGTAGCGGACTTGTCGTTAACTTTTCGACAACAAGTGTTGCAATATTGTTAACAAAGCGTAATATTTGCGTTGGACTAACCTCTAAAACTCACGCTGCATGCGATTAAACTTTACAAAACTACTTGTTCTGGGCTCTGTATTCTTTTCTCTACACGCTTCCGCACAACTGGATCCGTACTACACACACTACATGCTTAACAAGCTGGCGTACAACCCTGCAGTAGCCGGGGAGAAGGATGCGATCTGTTTGAATGCGATCACCCACCAGCAGTGGCTGGGACAAAAGGACGGTAGCGCGGCCTACAAGCCGGATGCGGGGCAGTGGTTTGACGCGGTTAACCCGGCAACCAACGGGTTCAGCATCACAGCGCCATTACTCAACAATCAGCTGGGGGTTGGTTTTACGGTCATTTCCGACAAACTTGGTTTTAACAAAAACACCTACCTGCGTGGGTCACTTGCATGGAAATTCCGTATGGGAAGAAAAATGCAAAACGGATCTACGGACCAGGCTTTTGCCGTGGGTGCCGATTTCGGCATGGCCCAGGTTCAGCTCGATGGCACGAAATACAATCCTTTACAATCCGGTGACCCGCATATCCCTACGACCATTGTAAGCGGGAGCAAATTCGACATGGGCCTCGGGGTGTATTATACCCATGAGCGTTTGTTCGATGGATTTTATGCCGGGGCTTCCATTACCCATTTAACGGCACCTAAAGTCAATATTGCTGGTATCCTGGACTGGAGTATAGAGCGCTACATTTATGTGCTTGCCGGTTCACGCCATGATTTTGGATCGATCGCCCTGATGCCTTCTGTATTGGTGAGATCGAGCGCTAAAGTTGTACAGGTGGATCTGGGAGCACGGGCTATGTTGAACAATAAGGTCGTTTTTGGGGCCAATGTACGTAGTTATGATGCGATCAGTTTGCTCTTTGGATATTTTATATTGCCTAATCTGTACGCAGGTTATTCTTATGATGTTACCGCGCTGAGTAGGGTAAATACTTACTCCCGGGCCGGAACACACGAGTTGTTCCTGAGTTTTTGCTTTGATGTAAAGGTTCCGGGTCCACCACCAACAAAACCTATCTACAACGTGCGCTACCTGCAGGGTTACACCCTGTATTAGGAGACAAAACATTTTCGGGAACATATACTAATGCGGAAAAAAATTGCGTTATACGTAACAATCGCCTTAAATGCTTTGCATTGTAAGGTTAATAAGATAAACTTGTACATTCAATTCATATTGCTTGATATGAAAAACATAAAAAACGCACTATTAATGGTCATCGTCATGTCGACGTTCGGTTGTGGGCTGAACAGCGATCGTGGTGAACTTGTGGGGGTTAGAGGGAGGAGACCTTGGTTTCATCCTCAGCCATTGGGAACTGTCTACGTACCTACCGGTACCTTTCATGCCGGCCAGGCTGATAATGACATCTTCCAGACGCACATTTCACCGAACAAACAAATCACGATAACCGCCTTTTACATGGATGACACCGAGATCACGAACAACGAGTACCGTCAGTTCGTGAACCACGTGATCGACTCCATGGCCCGCTATCTGCTGGCTGAGCCTTATATCATGGAGGATCAGTATGGTGAGATGCACATCAACTACGAGGAGGAAATTCCATGGTGGGATGAGGATGAAAGAGAAAACATTGAAGACGCCCTTGCGCCTATCATGTTGAAAGAAAGCGAGCGTTATTACAAAAAACGCGCGATCGATACCCGTAAACTGGTTTATTACTACGAGTGGATCGACATCAAAGCTGCGGCATTTGCCGAAGAAGATGCCGACCGTGCCCAGTTCGTGCGCAGGGAAAATGTGCGCGTGTATCCGGATACGCTGACTTTCGTTCGTGACTATGCTTATTCCTTCAATGAGCCGATGACCCAGATGTATTTCTGGCATCCGAAATACGACAACTATCCTGTAGTTGGTGTGGATTGGGATCAGGCCAAAGCATTTTGTGCCTGGAGAACAGGTCACTTAAACGAATACTACGAATCGCTCGATGAGCCGATCGTTAACCCGTTCCGTTTACCTACAGAGTACGAATGGGAATATGCAGCCCGTGGTGGCCGCGATGGAAGCATGTATCCATGGGGTGGGCCTTATACCCGTAACTCCAAAGGATGTTTCCTGGCCAACTTCAAACCCGGTCGCGGAGATTACCAGGCAGATGGTGGTGTATACCCTGTTCGCGCCTATTCGTATTTCCCGAACGATTATGGCCTCTATAATATGGCCGGAAACGTGGCAGAATGGACGATCTCAGCTTATGCTGACGAGTCTCACGTTTTTACCGATGACTTGAACTCAGACTACCAGTTCGACGCCAATATTTACCCGGCTGAAGACAAATACCTGAGCCGTCCGAATCCGGATATGACCTACTCCCAACGCCGTAAGGTGATCCGTGGAGGTTCATGGAAAGATGTCGCTTATTATATCCAGAATGGTACCCGTACCTACGAGTACCAGGATACTGCCAAGTCGTATATAGGCTTCCGTTGTGTGATGTCCTATATGGGTCGCTCGAACAAGGACCGTGAGCCATAGGCCACAGTAGCTTGCCTTAACATCGTAATCATTTCATATTCATATTTATACACTTTACTAACCCAAATTTAATTTAACTTAACATGGCAAACTTTTTTGAAAGTAAATCGGGCAAAAAACTCATGTCGATGGCATATGGCCTCGGCGCGGCGGTAGTAATCGTTGGTGCGCTCTTTAAAATTATGCACTGGCCGGGCGCCGACACGATGCTGATCATTGGTATGGGAACAGAAGCTATTATTTTCACGATCTCAGCTTTCGAACCAATCCACCAGGAAGTAGACTGGACCTTAGTATATCCGGAATTAGCGGGTATGGAGGCAAATGAGAAAACCAAAGAAGACAAAGGAACCGTTTCGCAACAACTCGACAGAATGTTGGAAGAAGCGAAAGTTGGTCCTGAATTGATCAGCAGCCTTGGCAGCGGCTTAAAGAACTTAAGCGAAAATGTAAAAGGTATGTCGGACATTTCTAAAGCTACTGTAGCAACCGGCGAGTACACTGAAAACGTGCAAAAAGCTTCCAGGTCTTTGGAAGGTGTATCTGCATCTTACAACAAAGCGATGGACGCCATGAATTCACTGGCCGAAATTTCAAGCGGAACCAAAGAATACCAGGCTCATGTTGAGCATATCAGCGGCGAAATGAAAAAACTCGCTTCTAACATTGCCAGCCTGAATTCGGTATACGGAAACATGCTATCTGCGATGGGTGGGAACAGAACCGCCTAGTTTGTGACTATTTAACCTAAAACGAAAGAAAGGATCAGACAATGGCAGGAGGAAAAGTCTCACCAAGGCAGAAGATGATTAACATGATGTATCTCGTACTCACGGCGATGCTCGCGTTAAACGTTTCTGCAGAAATTTTGAAAGCGTTCTACCTCGTAGAATCAAGTATGGTTAAAGCCGGTGCCAATATCGATTCGAAAAATGCAGACATCATGACTGCATTCCAGAAACAGATGAAAAACCAGCCTGAAAAAACCAAACCATACTACGATAAGGCGCAACAGGCAGTGAAAATCACCGAAGAGTTCGTGACCTATGTTGAAGATTTGAAAACAAAGATCACCACCAACGATGGTAAAATAACCGACCCCGAAGAAATTCGTGCAAAAGACGGTCAGTTAGTAAATCGCGATAATATTGAACAACATGCGTATCTGATGATCGCCAATGAAGGTCCTAAAAAAGGACTTGAGTTGAAAGGAAAAGTCAACGATACCCGTGAAGCTTTATTGAAACTTTTAGATGGAATTAAACCTTTGGCGGCAGAGGCGAAACGTATCGGCGATCAGACCGACTTACGCGCTGTAGATCCTGATGGAACCGCTAAGTCTTGGGAATCAGAATTATTCGAACATTCGCCTCAGGCGGCTGTTGTTACGCTTTTGACCAAGATACAGAACGACGCCAAAAACACCGAGGCTGAAATCCTGACAGCTTTGTTCTCGGGTATTACCGCTGAAGATATGTCATTCGACATGCTGGTAGCGAAATTTATTCCGGACAAATCAGCAGTTTCGCTGGGTGAAGAATTTTCAGCCGACGTCATCCTTACCGCTTATGATTCGAAACAAACGAATAAAGTGGTGATCAATGGAACGGAATACCAGATGGAAAACGGAGTTGTAAAATACAAGGTTAATCCTAATTCTGCCGGCGATTTTACCGTAAAAGGATACATCGAGGTAGCAGGTAAAGACGGGGTAAAACCTTATGAATTCGAGTCTTCCTACTCTGTATTCAAAGGCGAAGCATCGATCTCTGCCGATAAAATGAACGTATTGTATATCGGTCTTGATAACCCGATCACCATCGCTATACCCGGTAAAAACCCGAACGACGTGAATGCACGTATCGATGGAGCCGGAACCCTTGTGAAAAAAAGTGGCGGTCAATACATCGCCAGGGTGACCAAAAGAGGCGATATCAAAATCGTTGTAACGGTTACAGAAAACGGAAAGTCAAAATCATACCAGGCACCATTCCGTGTTCGTTCTATCCCAAAACCTGAAGCGAAATTGGGTACACTGGAGAGTGGTACGCACTCTGCTGGTGTTATCGCCGCTCAGCCTGGGGTTTATGGAACACTTGGAGAAGGATTTGCTTATGAAGGCGTAAAATATACGATCAACAGCTATCTTATCGTTTATTCTCCTAAAAGAGGAGATGCCATCATGATCACAGGCCAGGGAACCGGCTTGCCGCCACAAGCGAAAAGTATCATGGGCAGAATGAAAAGTGGCGACCGTATCATTATCGACAATATCCAGGCAACTGGTCCTGACGGTAAACGTGCGTTGATGCCTGTTGTAATTACAGCTAGATAATTATGAAAACATTAAAAATCACTTGTTTGTTCGTATTGTTGGCCATGTCGGGCACTGCCATTGCGCAGCCCGATTATGACGCCACCGTATACGAGGATTGGACATACGAAAAAGCTGCCGTTAAGCAGCGTAAGGAAATTCCTTACCCTTATTTGCGTGAAGCAGATGTGGCGTATACCAAAAGGATATGGAGGATCATCGATACCCGCCAAAAGCAAAACCTTGTTATGAAATGGCCGAAAAGCCATCTCGGAAACATCGTTTACAAGGCGGTTAATGATGGTGTATTAACCCCATACCGTTCCGACTCTTTGATCTCCATTTACACTCCGGAAGAGGTACTTGACCTTGGAGTATATCGGGAAAATCAGCAAGTGATCAATCCCGCGAATCCGGATGATCCCTATGATCTGATCGATACGGTGATCACCACTGCTTTCGACCCGTTGAAAATTGAGAAGTTCTTCATCATGGAAGATTGGATCTTCGACAAGAAACATTCCCTCTTCTTTGCCCGCATCATTGCCATCGCCCCGGTTTACAGACCAATTGCGGGAGGTATTGAATTACCGGAACAGGCCCTTTTCTGGATCTATTATCCTGAATTACGGACTGCCATGGTGAACTGGGAAATTTTCAACAGAAAGAACGATGCTTCGCGGATCTCTTACGACCACTGGTTCGAAAAGAGAATGTTCTCCAGCTATATCATTAAAGAATCCAACGAATACGATTACCGCTTGAAAGATTTTGAAGAGTATGAAGACAATAGTTTGGCTCTGCTCCTGAAAGCAGAAGAGATCCAAAACGAATTGTTCATTACCGAACACGATCTTTGGGAATATTAATCGATCCGTTAA
The DNA here is from genome assembly GCA_036676705.1 of Bacteroidota bacterium. Taxonomy (GTDB): domain Bacteria; phylum Bacteroidota; class Bacteroidia; order UBA8524; family UBA8524; genus UBA8524. Next base: position 23,627 of record JAKFCJ010000178.1, on the reverse strand, counting down.
CAAACATAAAAAGCCCCGACTTTCTCAGAAAGCCGGGGCTTTTACTTTATACGCAATACGTGTATCCATTTAAACGTTATGCTATCAACCAATCTAAATACTTAATAGCCAAGAGCTAATAGCTTACAGCCAACAGCCTATGTAACACAGCTACTTTCACTAACCCTTAACCCATATGACTGTAGCTAAAATTTCCCCGCGGCAGAAGATGATCAATATGATGTATTTGATCCTGACCGCCATGCTGGCCCTCAATGTGTCGGCAGAGATCCTCAAGGCCTTTTTTCTCATGGAAACTTCCATGGACAAGACCGGTGTGAACATCGACAAGAAGAATGATGAGATCCTTGTTGCCTTTGACAAACACCTGGAAACCCAGCCTGAGATTACCCGCCCTTTTTATGTTAAAGCCAAAGAGGCCGAACGTTTGTCTGACGAGTTTATTCAGCACGTTGAAAACCTGAAAAACATCCTGATCGCTGAAACCGGAGGCAGGGAAGACAGTGAGAATGGTGATAAAACAGAGCTGGTAGGCCGGGAGAATATTGAGATCCATGCCGGAATTCTTATCAATCAGAAAAAGGGTAAAGAATTGCTCGAAAAGATCAATACCACACGCATTAAAATGTTGGAATTACTGCCGGAAGAAGACCGTAACATGGTTCTGAGCGATCTGGAAGCCCATGATTATGAGACACAAAGCTGGGAATCTTTCCATTTTGAACATTCGCCCCTCGCCGCTGTTATCGCGATGATGTCGAAAATCCAGAATGATTGCAAAAACACAACCTACGATGTGCTGAAACTTCTCTATGGCCATGTTGGCAGTGACCTTTTACCGATCGATAAGGTAGAGGCAGCCATCGTTCCCCAATCGAATTACCTCATGGCAGGCGACCAATTTAAAGCAGATATCTTTTTAACCGCTTTTTCAACCCGCCAAACCCATGAGATTTATATCGACGGACAAAAAGTGGGTGAAGAAAATGGCAAATTCACCTACCAGGTTCCCTCTTCAGGTACCGGTACCCATACCGTTAAAGGAGAGATCTGGGTTAGGGAATCGGATTCCCTGCGTAAGTATCCGTTCCAGACCTCTTACAACGTGTTTAAAGGAGGAGCGAGCATTTCAGCCGATAATACCAAGATACTCTATAAAGGTATCGATAATCCGCTGACCATTACCGTACCGGGTGTCGCCCCGTCGAATGTACGTGCGGAAATTACAGCGGGAAACCTGATCCGTGTGGCAGATGGAAGATACAATGCAAAACTGAACCAGACCGGGACCATCAGAGTACGGGTTTCCATCAAAGATGAATATGGCAATTGGAAAGGAATGGGGGAGGAAGAGTTTCTGGTTAGAAACAAGCCCCAGCCCAAACTTAGTTTTGGTACGCTGGATGGAACCAGAACCTATTCGAAATCAGCACTTTTGGCGCAGAATATCGTAGTGGCCGGAACAGGCGGGATTTATATCAAGGGAATGCAGTATACGGTTAAATCATTTAAAATGACCATTATACATCCAAAAACTGGAATGCAGCCCTCGATTACAGTGAATAGCCAGACGATGACGAGCAATGCAAAATCAGCCCTGGCTCAAATGCCTCCAGGGTCAATTGTGATCTTTGATGAAGTCAAGATCGATAATTATTCAGACCCTATTCCAAGTCTCACACTGATAACAAACAGATAGGAGGTAAACCATGAAACGACTGATTTTAGCCCAAATAGGCCTCTGCGGAAGTTTATTCGCCATGGCACAGACCACCGACCCTTATACCATTTATGAGAAAGGTGAACCGGTTGGAGAAATGACCGAAGTGATCAATTGGCTGACCGAATTCGACCCATACAGCTCGACTATTGAAACGGTTCCTGAATTCATAAAACGGGGAGTTCCCGAACAGTATGCATGGTCCTACCCGCACCTCCGTGAAGCAGATGTAGCCTGGATGACCCGTTACGAACGCATCATCGATACCCGGCAAAAAATGAATATCCTGCTCCGCTACCCCAAACTCAGCGTTTTTGACCTGATGCTGAAACTGGCCCTGCTTCCCGACGGCCCCAAAGTATACAGCGACCGGGAGTTTGAGGATGAGCTCAGCGATATCCAGTTGCGGGAACGTTTGCAATTTGAGGTTCCTTATGACAGCATCGATCCGGAAACAGGAGAAGTTTACCCGGCTGTATATATCGATGTGATCCCGAAAGAAACCTTTGTTAAAATTCAGTTGATGGAAGACTGGATCTTTGATAAAACCCATGGAAGGATGTACCCGCGTATCGTAGCCATGGCCGTCGTTTACAGTCCGGTAATTGCCTCCGGCACGGTACAGTTACCCGAACAGCCCTTGTTCTGGATCAAATACGAAGATGCACGGCCTTATTTCGCCAATGCGGAAGTGTTTAACAAAAACATGGCAGCCCGCATTTCGATGGATCACTTTTTCCAGGCGCGTATGTTCGATTCACAAATTATCAAAGAACCCAATGTGCATGATTACCCGATAAAATATTATCCTGAGTATGAGGATAACGGGCTAGGCGCCTTATTAAAGAGCGAAGAGATCAAAAATGAATTGTTCGTGATGGAGCATGATCTCTGGGAATACTAGTTGTTTTCATTTTTTCGTGTACAAAAGCCGGGAATTATTTCTCCCGGCTTTTTGTTTTTCCTTCTTCCTTGATCCATTTTTGCCAAAACTTATTGCGGCCTCATGAAACAAATAATCGAATGTGTTCCAAATTTTAGCGAAGGAAATGATCTGCACCTCATTGCCCAGATCACCGCGGAAATAGAAAAGGTAGACGGGGTTAAACTTTTGGATGTAGACCCCGGTAAGGCCACCAACCGTACCGTAGTAACCCTGGTAGGAGAGCCTGAACCGGTTATCGAAGCCGCTTTTTTGGCCATTAAAAAGGCTGCTGAATTGATCGACATGAGCAAACACCAGGGCGAACATCCCCGTATGGGTGCCACGGATGTGTGTCCGCTCATTCCCGTTTCAGGCATTTCGATGGAAGAAACAGCGGCCTATGCCGTAAAATTGGCCAAAAGAGTGGGTGCTGAGCTAAAGCTTCCCGTTTATTTATACGAAGAGGCGCAACCCAACAAAGAACGAAGCAACTTATCGGTGATCCGGGCCGGCGAATATGAAGGATTTTTTACCAAAATAAAAGAGCCGAAATGGAAGCCGGATTTTGGCCCCGCCGAATTCTCAGCCCGTTCAGGAGCCACCGTGATCGGCGCCAGGGAGTTTCTCATCGCGTATAATGTAAACTTAAACACCACCTCAACCCGTTTGGCCAATTCAGTTGCCTTCGACGTGCGTGAGGCGGGCCGTGTAAAGCGGGAAGGCCATCCGGTATTGGGTGAGCTGGTTTTGGGTGCCGATGGGGAACCGATACGGATTCCCGGAAAATTAAAGGCTACCAAAGCGATAGGTTGGTTTATTGAAGAATATGGAATCGCACAGATCTCCATGAACCTGACCAATTACCTAATCACCCCGGTACATGTCGCTTTCGATGCCGTATGTGAATCAGCGCAAAACCGCGGACTGCGGGTGACAGGTTCTGAATTGGTCGGACTGATCCCCCTCAAAGCCATGCTTGACGCCGGGAATTATTTTCTGGAAAAACAGGGTCGTTCCCTGGGCGTGAGTGAAGAAGAACTTATCCATATTGCCATTAAATCCCTCGGACTGGATGAATTGTCGCCCTTTGACCCGAATAAAAAGATCATCGAGTACCAGCTTCGGAATTTGGAGGATGAAAAACTGATCTCCATGACAGCCAAAAAGCTGGCTTATGAAACCGCTTCGGAGAGTCCCGCTCCGGGAGGAGGTTCGGTTTCGGCTTATGCCGGAGCTTTGGGAACAGCTTTGGGTACCATGGTTGCCAACTTGTCGGCCAATAAAAGAGGATGGGAAGACAAAAGCAGCTATTTTTCGCAAAAAGGAGCGGAGGGACAGGGAATATTGAAAAAATTACTTGCCCAGGTAGACGAAGATACCCGGGCTTTTAATGCCATTATGGATAGCTTTTCCCTGCCAAAAGATACTGATGAGGAAAAAGCAGCACGGAGTAAAGCCATTCGGGAAGCGACCATTAACGCCTGCCGGGTGCCTTTTGAAGTGATGAAAAATGCCCATGCTGCCTTGCCCTTATTGGAAGCCATGATCCGCGAAGGAAACCCGAATTCGGTAACGGATGCGGGTGTGGGTGCCCTCTGCGTGCGAACTGCCGTAGCAGGTGCTTATCTGAACGTTAAGGTAAATGCGGGTGGTTTAAAGGACAAAACGCCTATTGCCCAACTCCTTATCGATGCCGAAACGATCTACCAGCAAACGGAAACCATCGTTATGCAACTGGTACAGAATGTTGAGGCTAAACTTTCTTCTTGAAAATAGGCACGGTGGAACAGGGTTCTCCGTACATCAGGCTTTTCACATGCGGAGCCAGGATGCGGGTAATTTCCATATAGGCACTTACGGGCACAGGCTTGTCGAAACAGCCTTTGACGACTACGGGCTTATCTATATAGGACTGAATATCAAGTGAATTGAGCTGTTGCTGAAAAAGGTAATTTTCCAAAGCGCCCAGGTCACCAAACACAAAAGCTTTGGCTACGGGTTCCAGTTTCTGGGCCACGAGCATATAGGCCCAGGTAGGGATAATGGCATCAACAGAGCAGGTTACGGCCACGAATTTGTTCCGGTAAAGGTTCCAGTCATGGGTTTTAATAAACTCACGAAAGTCCTTTTCACGCAATATCAGGCCCATAAAAAGCTGGTCTTTTATATCCAGGACTACCCGTTCTCCCTCAAGATAAAGATCTTCGAGATTCAGGGTTACGATCGGACTGCTCGCTACGCGATTGACTATTTCGTTCGACATTTCTTTCATCCAGCTACAAAGGCTGCTCCAAATTTACGTGCTGTCATCATTTCACGGTAGAAATTTTGATGGCATTGGTTCTGGATTTTTCATGGATAGGCATGCTCGCGGTGTGAACCACAATATCATCCTTCATAACAAAATTATTTTCCCGGAGGATATCGATCACGTCATTAAAGGTTTCGTCGGTAGAGGAATATTTGTCATAAAAAAAGCCCCTTACGCTCCATACCAGGTTCAGTGTATTTAAAAGAGGCAGGTTATTGGTAAAGATGAACAGGTTTGCTTTGGGCCGGAAGCTGGCAATTTTATAACCGGTATATCCCGAACGGGTCATGGAAACGATCGCCTTGGCATTGAGATGGGCCGACATTCTCACAGCTGTAAAACATACCTCATCAGAAAGAAAGGTTTCAGAGCCTTCGCCCGGCCTTTGCCCTTTGTTGTACACATCCCCTCTGGCCTCGACATTCCTGACAATACGTTCCATAGCCTTCACAACCAAAAGCGGATAGGCACCCACCGATGTTTCTGCACTCAACATAACCGCGTCGGCACCATCAAGCACCGCATTCGCTACGTCGTTTGCCTCGGCGCGTGTGGGTGTTGGGTTCTGTATCATACTTTCCATCATTTGGGTAGCGATGATAACGGGTTTACTTGCCGCGATGCATTTTTTTACAATTTCTTTCTGGATGATAGGCACTTCCTCCATTGGAAGCTCTACTCCGAGATCCCCGCGGGCTACCATTACGCCATCTGTTTCGGCGATAATGGCGTCTATATTTTTGATGGCTTCCGGTTTTTCAATTTTTGCAATGATGCGTGCATTGGCCCCCTGGTCCTGGATCAATTTCCTGAGCATCTGAATATCTTCTGCTTTCCGAACGAAGGATAAGCCGATCCATTCCACTTCATTCTGAAGGGCAAATTCCAGATCGAAAAGGTCTTTTTCCGTTAGTGCAGCGGTACTGAGGGATGAATTTGGCAGATTAAATCCTTTTTTCGATGAGAGGATACCACCATGAATAATGCGGGCCTTTACGGTATGTTCGTCAACGATCTCTTCAAAAACCAATTCGAGCTTCCCGTCGTCAAGCAGCACCCGTTCACCCGGTTTTACGTCCTGGGCAAGTTTTTCATAGCTCACAAAAATACGCTGTGGTGTACCCAGGCATTCTTGCGAACTCAATAAAATGGTTTGCCCGACGACCAGTTCAATGGCGTTATTTTCCACCATTCCTATCCGGAGCTTTGGGCCCTGGAGGTCAAACAGGATACATATATTGGAGCGCAATTCGGCATTTATCCGTTTGACATTTTCAATAACCAGGATATGATCCTCATGGTTGCCGTGCGAACCATTTATCCGGCACACATCCACTCCGGCATAAATAATTTCTTTCAGGTTTTCGTAGGATGAAGTAGCCGGGCCAATGGTGGCCACAATTTTGGTTTTGTTAAAATTCGTTTTGTAACTCACAGGACTAAATTTGCTTTTGATTTTAGTTGTTCAGGTTTCACATCAAAAAAGTGGACGATCTCCGGGATCTCTTTCATGGTATTGAGTATTCCCAGGTAATCGGTTCGTTCGAAATCCCCTTCCAATTTTAAATAGTAATCCACCATTTTTTGTTCGCTTACCAGGAATCCGTTACCCGATTTGTTCCCGAAAAGGGTCCATCGTTGGTAAGTTTCTTCTTCATTCAGGTTAAAAAATACCTGAAAAAAACTTTCCGGAGCTCCACGTTTCGAATTAAGCACCAATTCTTCACCTCTGCGTAAAGGAATCCTGAATTTTTTCTCCAGCCACCAGCAGAGCGTATGGGCCGGAAGCGCACTAACAATGGCGATCAGCTTAAAATCGTAGTCGGGTTCGAATGCAAGGAGAGTCTTTTTCACTGCGCTGTTCTTAACGCAGGTGCAAGTTAGGTGAATCGCGGCGAAAACTTTTTGTTTGCGATTTCAGCGTAAAAGTTTGTTATTTGCACCCAATAAAAAACCGAAGAAATGTCTGATATTGCATCTAGAGTAAAGTCCATCATCATCGATAAACTCGGTGTTGAAGAAAGCGAAGTAACCCAGGAAGCTAGCTTCACCAATGATTTGGGAGCTGACTCGTTGGACACCGTTGAACTGATTATGGAATTCGAAAAGGAATTTAACATCGCTATTCCTGATGACCAAGCTGAGAAAATCGGCACTGTTGGTCAGGCAGTTTCTTATATCGAACAAAACGCTAAGTAATTAAGATTCCTGTATGCAACTTAAAAGAGTTGTTGTTACTGGTTTAGGTGCGCTTACACCAATAGGGAACACTGTTTCAGAATACTGGAATGGCCTCTCTAATGGTGTAAGTGGCGCCAATCTTATTACCAAGTTCGATGCGAGCAAGTTCCGCACGAAGTTCGCCTGTGAGGTAAAGAATTTTGATCCGCTTAATTTCATCGATAAGAAGGAAGCGCGGAAAATGGATCCTTATACCCAGTATGCCGTTGTTGTGGCGGATGAGGCTGTGGCTGATTCAGGAATAAACGGCGAAGGAATTGACCAAAACCGCGTAGGTGTAATTTGGGGCTCGGGCATCGGAGGCTTAAGAAGTTTCCTCGACGAGGCCATTGAATTTGCCAGGGGTGATGGTACACCCCGTTTTAATCCTTTCTTTATTCCCAAAATGATTTCGGATATTGCCGGTGGCCATATTTCGATCAAATACGGATTTAGAGGTCCCAATTTCACGACCGTTTCGGCTTGTGCATCTTCCAATAACGCGATCGTCGACGCTTTCAACTACATCCGGTTAGGAATGGCTACGGCCTTCGTAACCGGCGGCTCTGAAGCTTGTGTGAATGAGGCTGCCATGGGCGGTTTCAATGCCATGAAAGCTTTATCCGAACGAAACGACGACTTCGCCACAGCCTCACGTCCTTTTGACCTGGACCGTGACGGATTTGTGCTTGGAGAAGGAGCAGCCGCCCTGGTACTGGAAGAATACGAACATGCCAAAGCAAGAGGAGCTAAAATCTATGCGGAGATCGTAGGTGGCGGATTATCTGCCGATGCCTACCACATTACTGCGCCGCATCCTGACGGCTTAGGCGCTACCACGGTAATGCGGAATGCACTCGCTGATGCGGGTATGAAGCCTGAGGATATCGATTATGTTAATGTTCACGGTACATCGACCCCTTTGGGTGATATCAGTGAGTCTAAAGCGATCCTGTCAGTTTTCGGACAGCATGCCTATAACCTGAATATAAGTTCAACCAAATCCATGACCGGTCACCTTTTGGGGGCAGCAGGAGCGGTTGAAGCGCTTGCAGGAATTTTGGCCATACAAAACCAAATGATCCCGCCAACGATCAATCATTTTACAGATGATCCTGAATTCGATCCGAAACTTAATTTCACGTTCAACAAAGCCCAGAAACGGGAAGTGAACGCCGTATTAAGCAACACATTCGGCTTCGGCGGCCATAACGTGTCTGTAATTTTCAAAAAAATCGATTAAGCCCGAAACGATTGAAATCGGCTATCCTGAATCGGCTATTTGGAAGAAGCAGGAAATCTACAAACCCGAAACTAAAAGATCTGCCTCAGTTATTGGGATTTCGTCCCGGTAATTTTGCGCTCTATGAACAGGCTTTTCGGCACAATTCATACGTGAACCAAAAATTCCCGGATGAAGAAGGTGTATTGAGCAATGAAAGGCTCGAATACCTCGGGGATGCCGTGCTCGACCTGGTCGTGGCCGAGGTCTTATTTTTGTCCTACCCGAATAAAGGCGAGGGATTTTTAACAGAAACCCGGGCGAAAATAGTGAGCCGGGCCATGTTGGGAGATCTTGCCGTAAAGATGGGTTTGGATGAATTGATCCAATACGGAAAAGGACTTGGCAACAACAAACAGGTAATGCGCTCCCTGAGCGGGAATGCCCTGGAGGCTTTGCTCGGGGCCATTTACCTCGATAAAGGCTATACCTTTACCCGTGATTATATCCTGAAACGGGTATTAAAAAATTACCTGGATATACACGAGCTCGCGTTGCTGGAGGTGAATTTTAAAAGCCGGCTTATCGAGTGGTCGCAAAAAATGAAGAAGGAGATCACTTTTGACCTGGCTGAAGAAAAAATTAAAGGACGCTCAAAAATTTATGTGATGAGCGTTAAAATTGATGGCCTGGAATTGGGTAGAGGCGAAGAGTTTTCAAAGAAGAAGGCAGAGCAGGAAGCTGCCCGAATAGCTTGCATTCACCTGCAAATAATAGCATCATGAACGAAAAATTAATCAAGTCTGCACTGATCTCGGTTTTCTATAAAGATGGACTCGATGAAATTGCCCTGGAACTCAACAAACAGGGAGTTACCATTTATTCAACAGGTGGTACCCAGGCACATTTGGAAAAATCGGGTATTCCCTGTGTTGCGGTAGAAACGGTGACGGGTTATCCTTCCATACTCGGAGGCCGGGTAAAAACCCTGCATCCTTCCATATTCGGCGGGATCTTAGGGAGAAGATACGTTGACAGCGACCTGAGCGAAATGAAGGAGTTTAAGATCCCGGAGATCGATCTGGTTATTGTGGATCTGTATCCTTTTGAAGAAACCCTTAAAAATACCAGCGAGGAAGCGTCAATCATCGAAAAGATCGACATTGGCGGCCCTTCCATGATCCGGGCAGCAGCGAAAAATTTCCGCGATCTGACCGTCCTTGCCGATAAAAACGAATATCCTGCCTTATTGGCCCTGCTCCAGGCACAAAACGGAAATACTACCCTGGAACAGCGCAGAATGTTTGCTGCCAGGGCTTTTGAGGTGGTAATGAATTATGATATTGCCATCAATAACTATTTTAATGGCAATGTGTTTCGTCCCCTGCGTGAAAAACGCAGCCTGCGCTACGGCGAAAATCCGCACCAGGCTTCCGATTTTTATGGGGATACGGACGAACTTTTTGATCAGTTGAATGGTAAGGAGCTTTCTTATAACAATCTGGTAGACGTAGACGCCGCCATGCAACTGATGGCTGAATTCAGCGCCCCCTGTTTTGCTATTATCAAACATACCAACGTATGCGGAGTGGCCCTGGGTGCAGATGTAAAATCCAGTTGGGATGCGGCCCTGGCCGGCGATCCGGAATCGGCTTTCGGCGGGGTCCTGATTACGAACCGGCGCATCGATCTGGCTACTGCCCAGGCCATTAACGAGATCTTTTTTGAAGTATTGATCACCCCGGATTACGAGGAGGCGGCTTTTGAATTACTCAAAACGAAAAAGAACCGCATCCTGCTAAAACAAAAAGCACCGATCCCGCAAGGATTGAACTACCGGTCCATGTTAAACGGCACGCTCGTTCAACAAAGTGACATGGGTAATTTCCAGGTATGGAAGGAAGAGGGTGCTGTACAGTCTTCTCCGGCACAAAAGGCCGATCTGGAATTTGCCAACCTGGTGTGTAAACATTTGAAATCAAACGCGATTGTTTTGGTGAAAAACAAACAATTGGTTGGAAAAGGCTGCGGACAAACCAGCAGGATCGATGCGCTCCGCCAGGCTATTGAAAAAGCCAAACAGTTCAATTTTGATCTGGATGGGGCTGTTATGGCATCTGATGCGTTTTTCCCTTTTGATGATTGTGTAAAACTTGGCCATGTAGAAGGAATTGCCGGCTTTATTCAACCCGGAGGATCCATACGCGATCAGGATTCGATCGATTATTGCAAACAAAACGGCCTCGTAATGGTGATTACCGGTCAACGTCACTTTAAACATTAAGTCCTTCATTATACCCAGAAGGTTGCGGTTTAAGAGAATTCCTTTGAAATCCTGAAAAAAAATGAGGGAGCAATGGAATTAGTCTGTAAACTATTGGTATTTTGCGGAAAATAAGGAAGAAGTCAACAATTTTGGCGAACGGATAATGGGAATTTTCAATTTTTTAGTGCAAGAGCTGGCAATCGACCTGGGTACTGCCAATACCCTAATCATCCATAAAGATAAAGTAGTGGTGGATCAACCCTCCATTATTGCCATCAACCGGACCACCAACCAGGTTATTGCCATTGGTCACCAGGCTATGCAGATGCACGGAAAAGTGCATGAAGATATCAAAACCATTCGTCCCTTAAAAGATGGTGTAATTGCTGATTTTAACGCAGCCGAACAAATGATCCGTGGCATGATCCGTATGATCAACCCGGGTAAACGCTTGTTTTCTCCTCAATTGCGCATGGTTATTTGTATTCCGTCAGGTATCACCGAAGTGGAAAAAAGAGCCGTTCGCGACTCGGCTGAAAGAGCAGGTTCCAAAGAAGTCTACCTGATCCACGAACCCATGGCAGCAGCCATCGGTATCGGCATCGATGTAAGCGAGCCCATGGGGAATATGATCATCGATATCGGTGGTGGTACTACCGAGATTGCCGTTATTGCCCTGGGTGGTATCGTTTGCGATGAATCCATTCGGGTTGCCGGGGATGAGTTTACCTTAGATATTCTCGAATACATGCGCCGTCAGCATAACCTGTTGATCGGTGAACGTTCAGCCGAACGGATAAAGATCGAAGTGGGTGCCGCCTTACCTGAACTGGATAGTCCGCCTGAAGATTATGCCGTTAACGGACGTGACCTGATGACGGGTATTCCGAAACAGATCACTGTTTCTTACTCGGAAATTGCGCTGGCCCTGGATAAATCCATCTCCAAAATAGAAGAGGCGATCTTACGCGCCCTGGAGCTGACCCCCCCCGAACTTTCTGCGGATATCTACCAGACCGGATTGTACCTTACCGGTGGTGGAGCCTTGCTTCGCGGATTGGATAAACGGATTTCTGCCAAAACGAAATTACCTGTTTATGTTGCCGACGATCCACTCAGAGCAGTTGTTCGCGGTACCGGTATTGCGTTGAAGAATATCCATAATTTCAAATTCCTGATGACATGAGAATAATGGCGCATGCATAACCTATTCTTATTTATACAGCGCTTTTACGTATTCTTTTTTTTCCTACTGCTTCTGTCCCTTTCCGTGTTTATTCTGATCAGCAATAACCTGTATCAGCGTTCGGCTTTCATCAATACGTCGAACGCAGTGACCGGTGAAATGTATACGCTCGTTAGTGAGGTCAGGAATTATTTTCACCTGAAAGCCGAAAATGAGGCTTTATTGCAGGAGAATGCCGAACTCAAATCGCGGATGAGGGATGCCTATTATGTCGATACCGTTACAGCCATTTCGGTTGACGACACCGTGTATAAACAGCACTACCAGTATATCGATGCGCAGGTCATCAATAATTCCGTTGATAAAAAATACAACTACATCACCCTTAACCGGGGGCGTATGCATGGCGTGCAAAAAAACGACGGAGTTATCTGTGACCAGGGTGTTGTTGGGGTAGTCGTCAAGGTTTCAGAGCGTTTCTGTACGGTTATGAGCCTCCTGAACAGAAAAACGAATATTCCTCCTAAGGTCGATACCCTCATGTATTTTGGCTCCGTTAAATGGGACGGGAATTCGTTCTCCTACGCCCAACTGACCGATATCAACCGATTTGCTCCTGTAAAAGTCGGACAGCTCGTTTATACCTCCGGCTATTCAGAACATTATCCTGAAAATATTAAGATCGGGCAGATCGAATCGGTCAACCTGAAAGACGGCAGTAATTTTTACGATATCGAAGTAAAACTTTCAACGGATTTTACGGCACTGCACTCGGTTTATATCGTACAAAACCTGTTCAAGGCCGAAGTACATGAGCTTGAAGAAGCCACGAGAAAGGAGGATGACCGGAATGATTAACTACATTCAAAAGGTGCTCATCTTTATTTTCTTATTGCTTCTGCAGGTTTTTATCGTGGGCAAGCTGAATATAAACCCGCTCATCCAGCCGAATATCCTGCTGCTGTTTTTCCTCACCCTGCCTATCGATTTAAAACCGGTACCCACTTTATTGATCGGATTTGCAGGTGGAATATTGCTCGATATGTTCAACAATTCAGCGGGATTTAACAGCACGGCCCTGTTGATCATGAGTTATGCAAGGATCTACTATGTACGGTCTTTTGCACGTATCGATATTTTTGAATCGGGGGTTGAACCCGGACTGAGTACCGTTGGTTACCGCTGGTTTATTATTTATTCGGCAGTGATGGTGAGCGTGTACCATTTGGTTTACGCCTTTATTGAAAGTTTTAGCTTTCGTTATATCCCGGAAAATATCCTTTCCGCATTGTTAAGCGGAACTGTTTCCCTTGGCTTAATTTTATTGTTCCAGATCTTGTTTTACCGTACTAAAACGAAGCAATAATGGGAAATAAGGGAAGGCAATATTTTTATTATGGCTTATTCGCCCTGGTTGGCCTTGCTTTCCTGGTGCAGTTGTTTTCCATACAGGTTCTCGACGACCGCTATAAAAGTTTGTCCAAAGACAATTTTTTAAAGAAGGTGATCCAATTCCCACCGCGGGGCCTGATCTACGATCGCTATGGAAACCTGATGGTATACAACGATGCCACCTACGACCTCATGGTGGTGCCGCGGCAGGTGAAAAACCTGGATACCCTGGAATTTTGCCGGCTTTTAAAGATCACGCTGGAAGACTTTCATGCGAAAATGGAAAAATGTATGGAGAACCCGTACCGCAGTTCCGTTTTCGAAAAACAAATTTCAGCCCGCACCTATGCAGGTTTTCAGGAACACCTGTTTGAGTTCCAGGGTTTTTTTATGGAAATACGTACCGACAGGAGATACAAGACCAGCAGCGCCGGACACGTATTGGGAAGTATCGGGGAGGTGAATACCAAGATCATTGAAAACTCCAATCATTACTACCGGCAGGGAGAGTATATCGGTATTTCAGGTATAGAACGGAGCTATGAAGAACTGCTCCGCGGAACCAAAGGGGTTAAGAATGTGATCGTCGACGTTCGGAACCGTACCGTAGGGCCCTATTTTGAAGGCGCTTACGACACGCAGTCGGTTGCGGGCCAAAGTATCTATGTTACCCTCGATGCGGCGCTCCAGGCCTATGGAGAATCGCTGATGGAGGGCAAGATCGGATCTGTCGTGGCCATTGAACCTTCAACCGGGGAGATTTTGGCGCTGATCTCCACTCCCGACTATGACCCGAATTTGTTAATAGGCCGTGAAAGGGGTAAAAACTTCAGCACCTTGATGATGGATCCTCTGAAGCCCATGTTCAATCGCCCTTTAAGTGCACCTTATCCACCAGGCTCGATCTTTAAGGCGATCTCTTCTTTGATCGGACAGCAGGAGGGCGTTCTTACTCCCGATACCCGCTATCATTGCGGAATGGGATATCGTGTAGGAAGCCATACGGTAAAATGCAGTCACCGGCACCCTTCGCCACTTGACCTGCGCGGGGCTTTGATGCATTCGTGCAACCCCTATTTCTGCTATGTATTCCGAAGTATCGTCGACCAAAGAAAATTCAGCACCTTCGAAGAAAGCTATAACAATTGGCACAAACACCTCGAAAGCTTCGGGATCGGTGTAAAATTGGGTATCGACCTCTATGGAGAATCAAAAGGGATACTTAAGCCGGCAGATTATTTTAATCGTTTGTATGGAAAAGGTTCCTGGAAGGGATCGAATATTATTTCCATGGCCATTGGCCAGGGAGAGTTGGGGGTAACCCCGCTGCAAATGGCAAATGTGATGGCCATCATCGCCAACCGGGGCTATTATATCACGCCTCACGTGTTGAAGTATGTGGATGTGATGGGCAAGACCGGCCCGACATTCGAAAAACATTATACTACGGTCGACGGCCGTTATTTCCCGATCGTTGTTGAAGGGATGGCTGATGTGGTCAAGAGCGGTACAGCCAGGGTCGCCCAGATCGATTCGATCGAGGTTTGCGGGAAGACGGGTACTTCCCAAAATCCGCACGGAAAGGATCACTCCATCTTCTTTGCCTTTGCCCCAAAAGACAATCCGAAGATCGCCATTGCCGTGGTCGTTGAAAATGCCGGCTATGGATCGCAATGGGCTGCACCGATCGCGAGTTTAATGATAGAACGCTACCTGTTTCCGGAAAGGGAGCAGCGAAGGAAGTATCTGGAAGACCGGATGCTGAATACGAATTTTATTGATACGTTAAAACAAAATGAACCGGTACCGCACTAACGAACCTTTCGAAACAGGCGGACTGGATTGGCTGACCATTTTCCAGTACCTGTTCATGGTCCTGTTCGGCTGGATCGCTATCTATTCGGCCGTATATAACCCCGATAATTCGAGCATTTTCGACCTGTCGCAAAACTACGGTAGGCAGATGATGTTCATTGCCATCGGCCTGGTTCTCGGTGCAGCTATTCTTATCGTTGACGCCAAGTTTTACGGGGCTTTTGCCTATGGATTTTATGCCCTGGCCATCTTCCTCTGTATAGCAGTAATTTTTATCGGTGCGGAAACCAAAGGGGCCAAGTCGTGGTTTGAATTGGGTGGCTTTAAGTTTCAACCCGTTGAACTGGCCAAATATGCAACGGCACTCACCCTGGCAAAATACCTGAGCTCTTATGACGTGTCGTTCAAAGACTTCAGGGTGAAGGTGATCTGTTTTGGGATCATCCTCTTGCCCATGGCGCTGGTACTCCTTCAGAACGATACGGGTAGTGCGCTCGTTTTTACCGCCTTTTTCCTCGTTTTATACCGCGAAGGACTACCCACCTGGCTGCTGGCAGGGGCATTTTACCTGGCTTTTCTGTTCGTAGTTACCCTGCTTGTAGATGAACCCCTGAATGTGATCTATGTGTTGGGGGGACTGGCGGCAGTTTTGTTGGTGGTGTTCCGGAAGAACAAACAAATTCTTCTGGCTATTCTTGCCGCCCTGGTGTTTTCCATTGTGGTGATCATGTCGGTTGATTTTTTCTTTAATGAGGTGTTGCAGGAACATCAGCGGGCGAGGATCAATGTGCTTTTTGGTAAAGGGGGCGATGATTATAATGTGCGCCAGTCGAAGATCGCCATTGGCTCGGGAGGATTTTTCGGCCAGGGATTTTTAAACGGCACGCAAACGCGTTATGATTATGTGCCTGAACAGGCCACCGATTTTATTTATTGTACGATAGGAGAGGAATACGGCTTTTTAGGCTCGGCAGGAGTGGTGTTTATGTTCGTTTTATTGATGATCCGCATTGTCATCATAGCCGAAAGACAAAAAAACCGGTTCAGCCGGATCTATGCTTACAGTGTTGCCTGCATCCTCTTTGTGCATTTTACGGTAAATATTGGCATGACTATAGGGTTGATGCCCATCATAGGGATTCCTCTACCCTTTTTTAGCTATGGAGGCTCGTCATTGCTTGGCTTTACCATCCTGCTTTTTACCCTGTTGAAACTCGATGCCAACAGGGTGAACGAAATGCAAAGCTTACACGATTAACCTTTTTTGAGGGCGTATTCGCCGGCTGCTTTTACGAAGCGAACGAACAGGGGATGCGGATTATCAACGGTACTCTTGTATTCCGGATGGAATTGTACACCGACAAACCAGGGATGCGTACCAACTTCTACGATCTCTACCAGATTTGAATCCGGATTGATACCGGTACACAACATGCCTGCTTTTTCAAAGGCTGCCCGGTACTTATCGTTAAATTCATAACGGTGACGATAGCGCTCGTTAATTTTAGCCTTACCATAAGCCAGGTAGGCTTTACTGCCTTTGGTCAACTGGCAGGGATAAGAGCCCAAACGCATGGTTCCGCCCTTTTTGGTGATCTTCTTTTGCTCCTCCATCATATCAATGACCGGATTTTTAGTTGCCGGGTTCATTTCACTGGATTCGGCATCCTTCAGTCCGAGTACATTTCGCGCATACTCTACTACGGCGCATTGCATGCCCAGACAGATCCCGAAGAAGGGAATTCCGTTTTCACGGGCATATTTGATGGTAGTAATTTTTCCTTCTATACCCCTTTCACCAAATCCCGGAGCAACCAGGATCCCGTCCAGATGGCCCAATTTAGCCCGTACATTGTCTTCATTGATCAATTCGGAATGCATGTAGTGCAAACGAACTTTGCATTCGTTCTCAGAGCCGGCATGGATAAAGGCCTCTGCTATGGATTTGTAGGCATCAGGCAATTCAACGTATTTTCCTATCAAACCGATATTGATCTCCTGCTTCGGGTTTTTCAGGCGCCAAAGAAAATCTTTCCAGCTTCCCAGGTCGGGCTCCATTTTCGAAGGCAATTTTAAATGCGCCAGGATCACTTTGTCGAGCTTTTCTTTCTGCATTTTCAGCGGAACATCGTAGATGGTTTCCACATCGATCGACTCAATAACGGCATTCACCTTCACATTACAGAAGAGGGCGATCTTTTTGCGCAGGTCGACACCCAGTTCATGTTCAGTACGGCATACCAATACATCGGGTTGCACGCCATATTCCAACATGGCCTTTACCGAGTGTTGGGTAGGTTTTGTTTTTAATTCTTTGGCAGCAGCAAGGTAGGGAACAAGAGTAAGGTGGATAACCGCGCACTCGTGTTCTTCTTTTTCCCAGATGATCTGACGAACCGTTTCAATATAAGGCAGGGATTCAATGTCGCCTACAGTGCCACCTAATTCGGTGATGATGATGTCGTATTCTCCACTTTCTCCAAGTAAACAGATACGACGTTTGATCTCATCGGTAATATGGGGAACCACCTGGACGGTTTTGCCCAAATACTGGCCCTGACGTTCTTTTTCAATAACTGTCTGGTAAATTTTACCTGTGGTAACGTTATTCGCCTGGGAGGTAGTGATGTTAAGGAACCTTTCGTAGTGACCAAGGTCAAGATCCGTTTCGGCGCCATCGTCCGTTACGTAACATTCTCCGTGTTCATACGGATTCATGGTTCCCGGATCAATATTGATATAGGGGTCGAATTTCTGGATGGTAACTTTATAGCCTCTTGCCTGGAGCAGCTTGGCTAAAGAGGCTGATATGATCCCCTTTCCTAAAGAAGAAGTAACCCCTCCCGTAACGAAAATATACTTGGTTTTTAACATGATGACCTTGTTCGTGTACGGGATGCAAAGGTAGGGATAAAATGACACCCTAAAGGAGGTGTGAATAAGAAAGAGACAAATTTATCTCATTCAGCCAGTCGGCTTTTGGTCACATCGAACAGTTTCCATTGAACGCCAAAATTCATACCCGCCGAAAATTGATGTTGGCTCAGGGTATAATAATTCTGGTAGGTGGAGAGCAGGGCATAGGTAAATTCAGGCCCGGCGGCAAGCGACCAACGGGTATTTACGCTGTATTCGAGCAATACCTGGGCATGCGAGCTGACAGACCAGTCGCGTAAAAATTTCGGGTTGTTCACATAATGGTCGATCCGGTAATCGTAACAGCGTGCATTGGTCTTTGACATATAGCCAAGGGAAAGGCCAAGGCCTGTGGTGAGACTTAAACGCGGGGTCAAAGGCTTTTTACTGTATAACGTAACGGGCAACTCGGTGTAGCTGTACTGGTTGGTGTAATAGGAGATATCACCCGGCGTATTCATTTCGGTCGTTTCATAACCGTATGTTTCAGCCAGGGCATCGTATACTTTACTGTCTTTCTTAGGGGCAATTCCGATCCGTTCTCCTGAGCGCGTATAGCCGATCCCAAAGGCAAGGGAAAAACGATCAGAGAAATGGTAACGCGCCTGAACACGGGCTGAAAACCCGGATACTCCTTTGTCGAGTTGTTTTTTAGTATCCTCAAGCGGACGGGCATAGTCGGTACGGGCAGAAATATTCCGGTAGGCGTATGCAGGACCATAATTCACCTGTACGTACCAGGCATCACGACCCCTGAATGACGGTGGACGTTTTCTCAAACTTAAACGGCTTGCTTCAGATGAAGGATCGGCTTTATATCCAATACGTAACTTTTTGGGTATAATGTTTTTAAGTACAATTTTCTCCGTTTTGAATTCGGAGCTACCCTGCAGGCTTTCTCGCGTCTTCATTTGTGTTATTGCAGGTACACTTTTTTCCTTTTTCGCTCGGGCGTTAATTTTCGCTCCGTGAGTCGTCGGTGAATCTTTTCCGTCTTTGCTTGTAAGGGGTTGGTCAGTGAGAGGTGGCAAAAGCGTAATGGCAGTTTCGGTGGTCTTCGAAGCGGTTGATCTTCTGTCATCCTGAATAAAAAGAATTCCAATTACAGCCACAATACTCAGGCTGAGTATGCCTATTTTCCAATAGGTTTGTATGGCCCGCGTTTTGGCAATGCTTTTTTCCACACCCTGCCAGGTAGACAGGCTGGGTTGCATGGAAAATTCATCGGCCTTTTTGGCCAATTCTTCTTCGAAGGGTCTATGGATGCGAAACCTTGACATGCTCTGTTATACCAAACGCTTCGATCTTCTCCAAGCGTTTTGCCAACAGGGCTTTGGCCCGCGTGTACTGAGATCGTGAACTGCTTTCATTTATTCCTAACATATCCGCAATCTCCTTATGGGAGTACCCTTCAATTGCGTAGAGGTTGAGCACGGTGCGGTAGCCATTTGGCAAACTGCGTACGAGATCCACAACCTCTCTGGTATACATGGACGCAATCACGTCGCCGGATGCTGCAGGAGTATATTCCGCAGAGTCAATATCGCATTCGTATTTTAAGTTCTGGTATTTTCTGATGATGTTGATGGCGGTGTTGACAATGATACGCCGAAGCCATCCTTCAAAGGAACCTTCGAAACGAAAGCTATCCAGTTTTTGAAAAACCCGGATAAAACCTTCCTGCAACATATCTTCCGCTTCTTCTCTTGAAGAAGCATAACGGTAGCACACTCCTAACATTTTAGGAGCATATAGCTGGTATAGCTTTTGTTGAGCTGCCCTGTTCTGCTTGATGCAGGCTTCTATCAAAGAAATTTCGTCGCGCATTGGATGCCGATCAGTGGTTTGTAAACTATTCCTAAGACGCCATTCGGTCTTGAATAGTTGTACAACGTCGAAAAAGAAAAAAGGGTTGGAAGGGATTTAGTTTATCGACGAACGGAACGTGTAGGTACTGTATGTATTTGTTTCAATACGGTCTTTTTCCATGCCCTGGTTGGCGAAAAAGCCCAAACTATCCATCCATTGAATGGAATGGTGCTGTCTTTTTTCTTTGCCATTCCGGTAAAGAGAATAGTTGACTTTTCTTTTTCCATTTGGAAGTGTTTCACTTCGGTAGGTGTACACCAACCGGTTTTTTGCGTCATATGACCGTGTTTCATACCAATTCTGGTCGAGATTGTAATCGTAGATTACGCGACGGATCCTTCCTTTTTCATCGCGGGTTTCTTCAATGGTGCGCATGGTTCCATTCCCGAGATCTTCTTTTTTTGAACAGCGGGTCAGGGTATCCTTTTGTTTTTGACTCAAAAGTGAGTTTCCAATGCCGCAATCGTAACGGAAGGTTTTTTCCAGCTTCAGGCTATCCTCATAATAACGCACTTCTTTTTTGCTTCCATCTTCGTAATAATCGTATTCGATACGGCTGTTAATTTTGCCTTTTTTATACCCGCGTTGCTCAATTATTTTACCATCTGCCGCATAAAAGTAGCGGTATCCATATGTTTTTTTCCCATTACGGGTAAAATGGATCTCGGAAATAAGGCTGTCATTAAAGTAACTAAGGTCGATCACCAATTCGGGTGTTTTATCTTTTTTATACATGACGGATTTTCGAACCACCTGATTTTTTTCGTTATAGCTATAACTTACCGAACGTTGTAGCTTCCGCTTTCCATAATAGAAATCCTCTCGAAGGATCTGGCCTTGCTCATTATACTCATAATGCGCATAGGGAGAAGATTTCTCAGGCAATCCATTTTTCCCGATTTTTTCCTGCATTTGTGTCCGGGTCAAAATGTTTGCCTCTCTGATCTTTTTTGCATCGTAATTCACGTACTTAACAATGGATTGGTTGTAGGAATAGGCCCCTATCTCATATTGTGCAGAGGCCGAAATAGCTGCAAAAACCAGGGCTATCGTGAGGAAATGGTTCAGAATTTTCATATGCAAAAAACGTTAGTAAGCGAAAGATAGTATTATTCAAAAAAAAAGACCGGATACACCGGCCTCTTTTATAGTCTTTTAGTCTCTTGTCTTCAAGTCTTATGTCTTCAAGTCTTTTGTCCCTTACGATCAAATCTCTCTGTTTATATCCCACTGCTCCAGGTAATCCGCTACACGGCGTACGAACATTCCTCCCAAAGAACCATCCACCACACGGTGGTCGTAGGTATGGGAAAGGAACATAAAATGACGGATACCGATCAGATCTCCCTGTGGAGTTTCGATCACGGCAGGTTTTTTCTTGATCGCCCCAACTGCCAGGATAGCCACCTGGGGCTGGTTGATAATCGGAGTTCCCATTAAGTTACCAAATCCACCCACATTGGTGAGGGTATAGGTTCCTCCCGAAATATCATCCGGACTCAGTTTGTTGTTACGGGCTTTATTGGCCAGGTCGTTCACATCTTTGGTAAGTCCGACCAGATTTTTACGGTCAGCATTACGGATCACCGGAACGATCAGGTTGCCGGATGGCAGGGCAGTGGCCATACCAATATTGATGTCTTTTCTTTTGATGATCTTATCTCCGTCAACCGAAATATTGATCATCGGGAAGTCGCGGATGGCTTTGGCTACGCATTCAATAAAGATCGGAGTAAAGGTGATCTTTTCTCCTTCGCGTTTCTGGAAGCTGTCTTTCACTTTATCCCTCCACATCACAATATTCGTCACGTCTGCCTCCACAAAGGAGGTAACATGCGCGGAGGTGCGTTTCGACATCACCATGTGTTCGGAGATGATCTTGCGCATCCGGTCCATTTCAATGATCTCGTCGCCGGCACTCATGGAAACGGCTGGAGCTTTATGTGTTTCTGTTTTTACGCTTACTGCCGGGGCTGAAGGGGCAGGAACGGCAGCGGGAGCTGTTACTTTTCCATTTTTCCTATCATCGACGTAAGCCAGAATGTCTTTTTTGGTAACCCGTCCTTCATTGCCTGTTCCGGCAATTTGTTCGAGGTCGCCCATGCTGATGCCTTCGGTACGGGCGATATTCAGCACCAGGGGAGAATAAAAACGGCTGCCACCGCTCATGTCGGCAGAGGCCGGGGCTGTAGTTTCAACCGCATCACTTACCATTTTTTCAGCTACCACCGCAGGAGCCGCATTTTCCATAGGAGCAGGTGCACTCGGAGCGGAGGCAGATTCACTTCCGGCAAGTTCAATAATGGCTACAGGTTCTCCAACCTTTACCACATCATTTTCGCCGTAAAGCTTTTTCTTTAAAACGCCACCTTTAGGGGAGGGCACTTCGGAATCGACCTTGTCGGTCGCAATTTCGAGTACAGACTCATCTGCTTCAATGGTCTCACCTTCCTCTTTCAGCCAGCGAATAACGGTCGCTTCGGCAATACTTTCGCCCATCTTGGGCATGATCAATTGAAACTCGGCCATTCCTAATCGTTTAGCTTAAAACTTGCTGCAAAAATGCACTTTTAATCGGGTTGTTCAAAATTCCCACTCGGATTACGTGTTGCTGACGCACGAGTAATTCAACGCAAAGGCGCGGAGGGGGTTGTTTTTGAGGACGACTATTGCTTACGCCAGAATAAAGGCGCGGTTTTGTCAGCTCGGCTTATTGCTTACGCCGGCATAACTGGCGCGGAGGCGCAGAGGCGCATAGGATAATGTTTGCTTCGGAGTATTTAAATTTCTCCAAGTCCCCAAGTCCCCAAGTCTTCCCTACCTCCTTACTTCCCGTCTTCCCTACCTCCCACCAACATTTGCCTGAGCATATCCAACCCGATCATCGCACTGCGTTGAATAACCTGCTCGCGGCCGCCGTGGAGGAGGTGGAGTTTGGCGGTTGTCCCTTTGGGTCCGCTCACGGCTATCCATACACTGCCAACGGGTTTTTCTGCGGTTCCGCCGTCTGGTCCTGCGATGCCGGAGGTGGCGATGGAATAGGTGGTACCCAGTCTTGTCCTTGCTCCTTCGGCCATCTGGCGAACCACCGGCTCACTAACGGCGCCGTGTTCAGCTAAGTCACTTTTTGATACTCCGAGTTGAGCAATTTTTATTTCGTTCGAATAAGACACGATACTTCCGGCAAAATAGCGGCTACTACCCGCCACGCTGGTGATCAGATGGGCGATATAGCCTCCGGTACAACTTTCGGCTGTCGAAAGCGTGGCATTTTCTTTTACCAACAGGTCTGCGATGATCTGCTGCAATTGCAGGTCGCCATCGGCAGCCAGGTAATTGCCGATCGTTTCTTTGACCCTTCGTGCAATTTGATCCAGTTCCAGGTCAAGCTCGCTGGCAGATGTGCCGCGGGCTGAAAAACGCAGACGGACCGTACTGAAATTGGGCAGGTAAGCGAGTTTGATATGTGGGGGCAGACTCAATTCTATACTTTCAATTTTTTTGCTCAGATAGGATTCACCTATGCCTGAAGTGAGGAGGGTACGGTGCCGGATAACAGGCATGGTAAACAGGGTTTGGAGCTTTGGAATGACAAAAGTGCTGATCATGTTTTTCATCTCATAAGGCACCCCGGGCAAACTCACGATCACCTGGCCTTTGTCTTCGAACCACATGCCCGGTGCGGTACCGCGGTCGTTATGGATGGGGATGCAGTTTTCAGGGACCAGGGCCTGCTGCTCATTGATATCCAGCATCGGGAGGTTCCGCTTGATGAGCTGGCGGAT
>JAKFCJ010000177.1:0-3834 GCA_036676705.1 Bacteroidota bacterium | reverse complement strand
CTGGAGCGCAGGGCCACAGCGAAATTGTAGTTAGGGGAGGAGTGGTGGTTGCTGTGAACGGCCCAGAAGAGACGGGTGCCATGTTCTGTGCGGTGCAGCCAGTAAAAAGCCAGGTCCTGGGCCAGGAATACAAGTATCCAGGCTAATATGGGATACTGTTCAAGTAAATTCGGTGTAAAAACCGCATGGTCATTAAACCAGCCGAGTACCAGGAAACAAACACCCTTCATAAGCAAGTCGAAACCTGCACCCAGCAGGGCAAACCAGAAACTCATCAGGGTATCGGGCAACTGGTAGGCGGCACGTTCCTTTTTATGCTGAACGTAAAGTTCTACCATCATGGCGATAAAATACAAGGGTACCGCAATGGCTAAAAAAATCTGTTCCCGGCTCACACTGCGAAAATAGGGGAAAATTTTTTCTCCTTATGTGTGGAAGTTTATTATGACTGTCCCGGTTTTGATGCGTTTTTTGCTAAAAGATAGTACGCTCAAAAATCGATTTCAGCAATATCAACTGTCGCTCCTTTACTGGCAAGTCGTAAGGTTTGTTCACTCATTTTTTCATATTTGGTGCCATAGTTTCTGAATATCTTAACATGGATTAGCGTTTCTCCAAGAACCTTATTGGCCCGCTCTCCAAAATAATTGATACGGATCTCTTTGCTTCCTTTTTGCGGTTTTGTGATCTGGTAAACTTCAGGGCCATATCCCCCGGTAAAATCCCGGGAAAGGATGCCGCCATCGCTGGCAAAACGATTGCCATAATAACAACGTTCTCCATCCTGATCCACCCAAAGATCAATATCGCACAGGTCGGTGTCCCAGTCTACAACTATGCGTAGCTTTTTAGGAATAATTTCACGGTAGAGCACAGGAAGGGAATCTGTATTCAGCTCTTTTTTGGCCAGATTCCATACATGCTGTGCTTCTTCAATAGCGATCAGTTCTATTTCCGGAAAACGTTCATCCCAATTCGTGTGAACAATATAACAAAAGGTATTAAAGGCCCTTTGGTACTGTTTGTCGGCCTCCAGGGCCAAGGCGAGATCACGGTAACTCTGTGGATCTTCCCCTTTGATGCTTCGCACATGTTCAAAGATGAATACGGCATCATTATAGGACTTCTCCTTCATTAAGCGCCGTCCCAAAATACGGAGTAATTCCGCGCTTTCTACCTGCATTTCCGCCAGATTGCTGATCACCCGGAGTCCTTTTTCGCGGTCGCCTTTCCGGATCAATAACTCTGAAATATCGAGATAAAAGGCGGGAGGGGAGCTAAGAATATCCTTTTCCAGGAGATAAGCAGCATAAAGTTCTTTGACTCCCATTTTCTTCCATTTTTTATATTCAGGGGTGCCTGGGTCGAATGGCTTCATTTTGAGGCGTGAAGTTCCAAATAGGGGTAGTGAGTTTGCTATTGGCATTGTCTCGTCCAAATACCCAATATTATTACCCCAGGAACTAAAGTTATGGCTAAAGCTGATGATTCCATTGCCCTCCGCTCTAATCGTGGTTTGATACCTGAGGTTAAGATCTGCTTCTATAGTATATTCATCCGCATCCAGTATCACAGCCCCGCTGTCAGCCACGTTTATTGAATCAGTCCCAATGGCCAAAGGGGCTTGCAGGGGCAGAGTCTCCGGAACCATAGGAGTTGGTGGATCTGGCAGGACATCCTC
This sequence comes from Bacteroidota bacterium, assembly GCA_036676705.1. Taxonomy (GTDB): domain Bacteria; phylum Bacteroidota; class Bacteroidia; order UBA8524; family UBA8524; genus UBA8524. The sequence continues at coordinate 2,153 of JAKFCJ010000177.1, read as the reverse complement.
ATTTTGAGCCTGATAATCCGCCAAATAGAGTTTTCTATTCTCCAGATAACTTGCACGAATCTGCTTATCGTGTAAGTCCTGGTCTTCCGATTGCACAACTTCCTGATCCCTCAATCGGGCAAAGTAGGCTTCTTTCAAATCCGGCTCCTCCGGCTCCACGTTAAAACGGACGTAATCCAACAAGCTATCAAGTACCAGAAGGGAATTTTGGGCGCTAACCAGATGGAAACGCTGCGACAGGGTTCTGATTTCCGTGTCATATCCTTTTGATTTCCGTGATTCAAGCTGAACAATGCGGCTGGAGGCCCATTGCCTGGACAAAATACCCCGATCTTCTTCAGCGTCGTCCGGGAGATCATATTCCAGAGTTTCTCTTTCGCCGTCCTTGTATCCATACACAAGCTTGCATTTCCTGCTGCTTTTAGGAATGGGCAGGTATATCCACTGGTTTTCAAAAACCGGACTATTCAAGGAAGGATGGATCTGTTCACTTTGGACCCCTTCAGCTTCAATCAGTCGGGGATGATCTGTCAGTAAGTCGGCTATGGATTCCTCATCCTTTTCACCTAAAACGATAAAACTACCGCCGCTGCCTTCAGCCAATTGCTTTAGGAAGGAGGTGTTTGCCGTAATCCCGGCTGATATGCTGTACAAAGGCGCAGGCAGGGATTGTGGGAAGGTGGTCATGTTGATTTTTCCGTCGCTGAAATACCAGATTTCCTGAACATTAAGGGATTCCGGTAAATAAAATACGGAGGCTCCGTCGTAATTCAGATCCTCCAGGTAAGCAAGGAGTTCGGTTCCCTTTTCGAAAGTGAGGGACTTAGGTTTCGGGAACTGCTGTACCTGAAGGGTGTAATGGGTAAGTGGAAAACGTTCATTATAACCCTTTAAGAACTGAATTTGTTTATTTCGGTCTTCTTCACGTACGGAGGAGGAGGCATCCCAAAGCAGGAGCACCCTGGAAGGCGCCTGACGGTTCCGTTCCTTAATTGATAGGGCTATAGGCAGGCTGAACAAATCGAGTTCATCGTTCAATTTCGTTCGCAAGGGAACAGCCAGGTTTTCAACAGGGTTGAGCGCAAAATAAACAGAGGCCTTCTCCATAGGCTTAAGTACGAACGAACCTGAGTATCCGGTCTCTGATTTTTTGAATTGGATAGGGTAGGGCCTGATCGCTGCAGGAACCTCGAGGGAAGGGGGAGTTTCCATACCCAAAATATGAATGTCCATCTTCAATTCATCCAATATTGGGCTCATTTGATAGGGATACCAAAAAATATATCCGTTACCCTGCAGGTCCAGACTTTGGTCAAAACCAATTTCTATTTTCCTTGAACCTCCCGCCGGAACCGGAAATACCCGCAAACGGTAAAGGTTTTCATCTGTTTTTTCCAGCAAGGCAGGGTCGTCATTTTGGCGACTGATCTCTTCAAAAACAACACGTCCTTTTTCTTTTTCTACAATGACACCCTGACGCATTTTTCCATTGATATCGAGCGCCAGATGATTCACTTGTGAACCCGGAGGAAGGGGAAAACTGAATTCTCCTTCCAATTCCCTGTTTAGTGGATTGACCAACTCGAGGGACATGCGGAAATGAGCAATGCGTCCGCTTACAGTTACCTGCAGTTTTGCATGCTTTACGGATAAGCCTTCCCGGGTTTCCTTATTTCCTTCAGTACGAATTACCCATTCTATGGGGAAACGGGTATCAAGAACGATCTTTTCCGGATGATACTCCCAGGGGATCAAAGTCGTCGCTTTTTCCGTACCACAGGAGGAAATAAGCAGAAAGCCAAGAAGAAGGAATAGGTATTTCATGGTATAAATTTATAGAAAAGCCGTGATACTTGTTTCCCATATTGCGTACATCTGTCGAAAACCCGCGCAGGGACAAGGATACAGCCCAATATGGATTTCCACACCCCTGTGGGCAATTTCTGGCTGAAATAGGCGTCGGAAGCCGTAATTTAGCGCATTCATTAATATGGCAGACGAAACTAATCTGAACGAAGAACTTGGCGATAGAATCATCCCGATAAATATCGAGGATGAAATGAAAACAGCCTACATCGATTATTCGATGTCGGTAATTGTTTCAAGAGCCTTACCTGATGTGCGCGACGGACTGAAACCCGTTCACCGCAGGG
>JAKFCJ010000176.1:0-5259 GCA_036676705.1 Bacteroidota bacterium | reverse complement strand
GCTGTAGGCTATTGATCCGCCTACGCTGATACGTTCGCTAACCTGGTTTTTCAGATTTAAACGAACATTGTACCTGTCAAGACCATAGTCAGGACCTTTAAACTGACTTTGCTGATTCACATACCCGGCAGAAAGAAAGTAAGAAGTAGCCTTTCCACCTCCGCTCACACTTACATTATGGTTTTGCTGAAGTGCGTCGTCTTTAAATATGCCACTGATCCAGTTGGAATTAGGACCACCGTTTCTGTAATCACGGATCTGCTGAGGACTAAACTGAGGCTGTAAACCTGAGTTTACCAGGGCTTCGTTCCTTAACTCGGCATATTCCCATGAATTTACCGGATTAGGAAGGTTTGTGGGGCGCTGTACACCAACCATGGAAGAAAATGAAAGCTTCGGCTTTTCATCCGGCGTACCCCTTTTGGTTGTGATCAGAATGACCCCATTTGCCGCGCGGGCTCCATATATGGATGCCGAGGCGGCATCTTTTAAAACAGAGATATTGTCAATGTCATTCGGGTTGATATTGTCAATGCTGCTGGCCACACCATCCACAATAATGAGCGGACTGGCGTCACCCAGTGTTCCCAAACCCCTGATATTAATATTAATGCCAGAGCCGGGCTCACTTGAATTTTGCTGAATGGTTAGGCCGGGAGCACTACCCTGCAGGGCCTCCAGCGCATTGGCCACCGGACGGTTAGCAAGCGTTTCGGAGCTCACCGTACTTACAGCACCCGTCAAATTGGACTTCTTCTGCGTTCCGTAGCCTACAACCACCACTTCATCAAGTGCTGAAACTGACAGAACCAGGCTGACATTAATAATTGACTGAGTTCCAACAGCCTTTTCCTGGGTGTCAAAACCCATACTGCTGAAAACGAGCGTTGAGGAACTCTCAGGTACAAGGATCGTATATTCACCTTCGGTACCGGTTAGGGTTCCTGTGGTGCTGCCTTGTACTTTAACTGACACCCTCTGGAGCGGTACTCCAAGGTCATCCGTTACTTTCCCGGTTACTTTTCTACCTGTTTGCTGTGCTTTCGAACCAGCTGCAGAAGCCAGTACGATCATCAGCATTAATAGTATGTAGAGGGAGACCTTTCCAAACCTGGTTTGATAAAAATCACTTACATAAATGTTCATTTAGATCGGTTGTAATTAGTTGGTTAATGGTTCTATTAATTAAGGTGTTTTTGAGATTATATTCCCGGGACTGCTATCCCGAATCGGTTAAACAAAGATTCATATAGAGCTTATTAAAGTATTACTGCCGAAGGTTCGCTGCTCTTCTCAAACTCCTTCTCAATCAGTTCGAGGGATTTCCCCTTTGTTTCGGGAAGCAGGAAGAAGACCGTAATAAAGGCGATAAGGCAGAAAGCGGCGAAGAACCAGAATGTATTGGCCGTACCGATCTCCTTCAGGAAGATCGGAGTTAGCTGACCAATGATGGTATCGGCAATCCACATCACCATAATACTTAAGGCCATGGCCCGTCCGCGTATGTTTGCCGGAAAGATCTCGGAGGCCACAACGAACTTTAACGGACCTATAGAAAAAGCAAAGCTGGCTAAAAAGATGACTACCGAGGCGACCAGCAGGATGTTGCTGGTTTCACCGATGAAAAAACATAAGCCGGTAAAAAATAAGCTTATTGTGGCTCCTGCTGTGCCGATCAGGTAGAGTGGCCGTCTTCCCCATCCATCCACTTTCCACACAGCGATCAATGTAAAAAGCATATTCGCCACGCCGAAGAGGATCTGGCTTTGCAAAGAATTGGTTAAACTTATACCTGCATTACTTAAAATGCTGGGGCCGTAATATATGATGGCATTGATGCCGCTGAACTGGGAAAACAAGGGAAGTAATAACCCGAGAACCAGTGCTTTCCTGACACCCGGCGCCAGTAGTTCCTTATAGGAGCCGTTCCCTTTACCCAAATTGTTTGTGATATTCTTAGCATCACTCACTGCCTCCTCTTCACCGACCAGCGCTGACAAAATCTTTAGCCCCTCTTCACTTTTTCCTTTCTGGATAAGCCAGCGTGGGCTTTCGGGAACGAATAGCAGGCCTGTAAAGAAAAGAACTGCAGGCAGTATACCAATACTGAACATCCCACGCCATACTTCCTCAACAAAAAGAAAGTTAAACAAACCCGCTCCCTGAGATGCGCTGAGTGAGTAATTTAATAAAGCCGAATTGGTCAGGTAGGCGACCAGTATCCCTGCGGTTACCGCCAGCTGATAATAAGTAACCAGGCGACCGCGGATTTTGGCTGGCGCTATCTCCGAAATATAGAGCGGGACAATATTAGATGCAATTCCGACACCCATTCCCCCGAGTATTCTGGCCCATATCACCATGTCAAAGGATGTAAAGAGGGTGCAGCCTAAAGCTGAGAGGAGGAAAAGGACCGCAGAAAGCATGAGCAGCTTCTTACGGCCAAGACGATCACCCAGCTCTCCTGATATTCCCACACCGACAATACAGCCGATTAGCGCTGAGGATACAAACCACCCTTCCTGCACAGCAGATAAGGTAAACTGGTCTTTCACAAATGGCAGCACTCCCGAAATCACGGCCATATCAAAACCAAAGAGGAACCCACCTAAAGCTGAAATGCAGCAAACCAGGGCCAGAAGATTTTTTTTAATATCCATTTTCTTAATGGTTTTATTTGATAAAAGCCTTAACTACCCTGGCAGTACCCTGCCCTTCATTAACCAGCTTATAGTTTCCCGCAGCTGCAGGAACCACAAAAGTTTCTGCATACTGAAACGTTGCAAGCGTTCCGTCACCGGTTTCAACGCTGACGGAAGAACCCTCCACAAGCATCAGAATATGGCATGCATCATTATTTTCGACATTTATACTCGTGTTGAATTCCATACGATGGACATCATAAAAATGCTCAGGGTGCGTGGGCAAATGATATACCGACCAATCGCTGCCCTTGTCCATGATATATGGCTTTGATACCAGTTCTTTTTCCACACGGTCACCCCGTCTTTCGAAGTTCAGGTTGTTGAAGGCATGCTCAATGTTGATCGGCCGCGGCTTTCCATCCAGGTCCATGCGCTGCCAGTCGTACATTTTGAAGGTGAAAATGTAGGGGGTCGCACTGATCTCCAGAACCAACGATCCCGAGCCGGCGCTATGTACAGTGCCGTTAGGTATCAAAAAGAAGTCGTGCTGCCTGGCAGGCAAGCTTTTCACATATTTATCTATATCGACCTTTTTTCCGTCAAGGTTACTTTCATCAAGCTCCTTCCGAAACTCAACGCGGTCAATATCTTCCTGGAAGCCGAGGTAAACCAGAGCATCTTCCTTCGCTTCCAGCATATAATAAGTCTCATCCTGGGTGATGGTCTCACCAAACTCCTTCTGTATGTAGTCCAGAGACGGATGACACTGAATAGACAGGTTACCCCCATCGAAGGTATCCAGGAAATCAAAGCGTATCGGAAAATCAGTTTTGAATCGTTCGGCATGCTTACCCAGAACAGCTTTATACTGGCTGAACATTAAAAAGTCAAAACTGATCTCCAGCAACCAACCATCGCTTTCGAACACCAGCCCATTTTCAGGCACAATAAGCTCGAATGACCAGGCATAGTTTACTTCATTCTTATTCAACCCGGCAATCCGGTCTTTCATATACTGGCCTCCCCATGCTCCCGGTGAAAACCATGGCCTGGCCCTGAAAACAGATTGAGACATTTTGCTGAGGCCTTCATAAAGGTCGGCAGTCTTGCTCCAGTTGATCTTATTTCCCCACTGGGTATCGGCCAGTACAGTGATTTTATTCAGCAAGGCTTTCTTGTGTTCGTTCAGAACAACCCAGTCAACAAAGTAAAAGCGTTTATACATACTCACCGGGTCCTGCACGTGCGCTGCACCCAGATTATTGATCGAGCCAGACCGCATGCGATATTGCAACTCATTCTTCGGAAGATCGAAATACAGCAAGGTCCCATCCCAACCACACAGGGAAGCACCGGTTCCTATTACAATATTGATGTCTGCGGTTTCATCCTGCGAAATACCTTGCAGCAGTTCCACCATAAAAAAATCATCGATCTCCAGGCTGGCTTTCGTTCCCCACACAGAACCCGGAGTGCCCAGGAAGGGGGCCACCATAGCCTCTATGTCAGAAGCTGGCTTTAAATAATCCGAAGTGTCAAACCACTTAACGGTCTTACCAGCTTTTTGGAATTCACGCTCCAGATCCTCTTTGATACTATCCCAAAATACTCCAGCGTATCCATCCAGCATCACTATTTTGCTATCCGCAAGGAAGCTGGCCAACGTATCGTAGCCTGAAGAAATTTTCCCGTTTCCCAATGCATGAGATGGATAAATATCGTAACCGAGCGCCTGGCCGTTTCTCCCCTCCAGGCGATCAGGCATCAGCGCCTCACCGGTTTTACGCACTTCTACATTTTCTTTTGTACTGTCGATTGTATCAATATCCATAATATTTGTTTGTACGTATGTATGTACATACTGTTGATAGATTCAAAACATTGCCCGGGACTTCCTCTTACTGATAACTTATCATTGGTTGAAGAGAAAAGGTTTTGTTTTGGCTGGTATGTACAAACATATAGAATTAAATATTTAATGCAAAGATTTTTCTGAAGCCTTTTTAAAAAAAAATAAATTGCCTAAAAGGGTCATTACGAGGTTGTAAATAAAAACTCACGCAGCCTGGTAGCTAATATGTATGTACAAACATACAAAAGCTGCGATTTTTACTATTTTTGCGCTATATTCGACTATGAAGTTATCCATTGACCATAAAAGCCCGGTGCCGCTTCATGTACAGGCAGAAGAATTGCTCAGACAGCTTATTAATGCATCTGAATATCATAACGGCAAATTCCTTCCTAACGAGGTAGAACTTTCCAGGAAGCTCGCCATTTCAAGGTCTACTTTGCGCCAGGCTTTGAACAGGCTGGTGTTTGAAGGCCTTCTGATCCGCAAAAAGGGCGTGGGCACCCGGGTGGTCCAAAACCGGTCTGTAAGTTCCAAATCTAAAAACTGGTTAAGCTTTTCCCAGGAGATGCAAGCCAGGGGAATAGCGATCAAAAACTTTGAACTTCATATCAGCTGGGTTTACCCTAACGAGGAGGTTGCCAACTTTTTTGCCATTGAGCGGAATAAAAAGGTATTAAAGCTGGTGCGCCTGCGGGGGCAGCCCGAAGGGCCTTTCGTTTATTTCGAGTCCTTCTTCCATCCCCGTGTTGGACTCACCGG
>JAKFCJ010000175.1:0-2604 GCA_036676705.1 Bacteroidota bacterium | reverse complement strand
ATTGAGGTGCCTCGCTTCCGAGATCGGTTTGAATGTAGTTTCTGCAAATGCAGCGATCTCCGCAAAACGGACAGGGGAAATGTTTGCCGTGATAAACCCGGATTCAATTTTGGAAAGATCCAAAATGTCATTGATCAGTTGTATCAGGTCATCACCACAGGAGTGAATGGTTTTTGCATACCGGATCTGTTTATCATTAAGATTACCCTCTGCATTTTCATACAACTGCTGAGCAAGGATCAGTAAGCTGTTAAGTGGTGTTCTCAACTCATGGCTCATGTTGGCCAGGAACTCCGATTTATATTTGGAAGTAAGGGTAAGCTGTTCCGCTTTTTCCTCCAGTGATTTCCTTGCTTCCTCCACCTCCCGGTTTTTATCCTCCACTTCATTTTTTTGTTTAACAAGCAACAAAGCTTTATCCTGCAGTTCGTCATTGGTGCGGCTCAGCTCTTCCTGCTGCAATTTCAATTCTCCGGCCAGTGACTGCGATTGCGTCAACAATTCTTCTGTACGGGAATTCGCTTCTATTGTATTGATCACAATACCGATACTTTCTGTAAGCTGTTCCAAAAAGTCAATATGCGTTTCACTAAATACATCAAGCGAAGCCAATTCGATAACCGCTTTCACATTATTTTCAAAAAGTACCGGCAGGATGATCAGGTTGGTTGGTTTTGCTTTGCCTAAACTGGAACTGATCTTTATATAATTGCCCGGTACATTAGATAAGATGATCCTCTCTTTTTCAAATGCTACCTGGCCAACCAATCCTTCCCCCACTTCAAACTCTGTAGGAACATTTTTTTCTGATTTATATCCATAGGCAGAAAACAAACTGAGTTTTACAACCTGTGTTTCTTCATTTTGATTTAAGATATAGAACGCACCATAGTGAGCCGTTACCACCTGTGCCAATTCCGACAGGATACGTTGGGTTACGGTCTTCAGGTCTTTTTGACCCTGCAACATCTGTGTAAATTTCGCAAGGTTGGATTTCAACCAATCCTGCTCCTGGTTACGTAATGTTGTTTCTTTAAGGTTGGCGATCATCTGGTTGATGGTATCTTTCAAAGCTTCCACCTCTCCTTTGGCTTCTACCCTGATAGTTCGGGTAAGATCACCTTTTGTTACTGCGGATGCTACTTCAGAAATCGACCGCACCTGGGTGGTTAGATTTTGCGCCAGCTGGTTTACGTTTTCTGTAAGGTTTTTCCAGATACCGGATGCGCCAGGTACAGATGCCTGTCCGCCCAATCTTCCATCCACACCCACCTCACGGGCCACCGTTGTTACCTGGTCTGCAAAAAGTGCCAGCGTATCAATCATTTCATTGATCGTATCAATCAACTGCGCCACCTCGCCTCGTGAAACGATGGCCAGTTTTTGTTTCAGGTTACCGGTTGCCACGGCGGTTACCACTTTGGCAATACCCCGCACCTGGTTGGTAAGGTTAGATGCCATCATGTTCACACTATCCGTAAGATCCTTCCATGTTCCGCCCACACCTCTCACTTCAGCCTGTCCACCAAGTTTACCATCCGTACCCACTTCTCTCGCCACACGGGTTACCTCGAAGGCAAAGGAGTTTAGCTGTTCCACCATGGTATTGATGGTATTTTTCAGATCAAGTATTTCTCCTTTTACGTCAATGGCAACCGTTTTTGAAAGGTCACCCGAGGCCACGGCTTTTGTTACCTCGGCAATATTCCGCACCTGGCTGGTAAGGTTACCTGTCATTTGGTTTACGGAATCCGTCAGATCTTTCCAGGTTCCTGCCACGCCGGGCACGAATGCCTGCCCACCCAGTTTACCATCGGTACCTACCTCCCTCGCCACACGGGTTACCTCCGATGCAAATGCACGGAGCTGATCCACCATCGTATTCAACGTTTCTTTCAACTGCAGGATCTCTCCACGCACATCCACCGTAATTTTTTTACTCATGTCACCATTCGCTACCGCAATGGCCACTTCTGCAATATTCCTTACCTGTGCCGTAAGGTTACCTGCCATCTGGTTTACTGAATCCGTCAGATCCTTCCAGGTACCAGCCACACCGGGTACATTGGCCTGGCCACCCAGTTTACCTTCCGTACCCACTTCTCTCGCCACACGGGTTACCTCCGATGCAAAACCACGAAGCTGGTCCACCATCGTGTTGATCGTATTTTTCAACTCCAGGATCTCACCTTTTACGTCTACACCGATTTTTCTTGAAAGGTCACCATTGGCCACGGCTGTGGTTACCTCCGCAATATTCCTTACCTGGCTGGTAAGGTTACTTGCCATTTTATTTACACTATCCGTAAGATCTTTCCAGGTACCTGCCACACCCGGTACATCCGCCTGTCCGCCCAATTTACCTTCCGATCCCACTTCACGAGCCACACGGGTTACCTCGGAGCCGAATGAGTTTAGCTGATCTACCATCGTATTGATGGTATTCTTTAATTCCAGGATCTCACCTTTTACATCCACCGTAATTTTTCTTGATAAATCACCTTTGGCCACGGCTGTTGTCACCTCGGCAATGTTCCGCACCTGGCCGGTAAGGTTACTCGCCATTCCGTTCACAGAGTCCGTCAGGTCTTTCCACACACCACC
>JAKFCJ010000174.1:0-8974 GCA_036676705.1 Bacteroidota bacterium | reverse complement strand
TTGCTCAGCATATTGCCGATAATTGTCCATTCTTTCACTTTGACGGTACGGACCATAGGCACCGTCTCCAAATCCCTGACCTTCATTCGGCGGGATGCCGACCCATTTTAAGGCTTCAATGATATACTCTTCTGCACCCGGTACAAAGCGGGTTTGGTCCGTGTCTTCGATACGCAGGATAAAATCGCCTCCCAGCTTTTTGGCGAACAAATAATTGTATAAGGCTGTTCTCACTCCCCCTATATGCAGCGGCCCGGTTGGGCTGGGGGCAAATCGTACACGAACTTTTCTTTCCATAAACAGCTGCAAAGATAAGCGATAGAAGGCAGCGGCCCAAGGTTGACATCTTCGCATCCGATACAACCAATTCGACAAATTATTCGTTAAATTCGAATGAAAGTAAGCGGGTAAAAGCAACCATTTTGCCTTCCCGGTACTCTTGGTATTATTCCCTATGGCCAATCCATTTAGAAAAGTCATTCCTTTCCTTTTTGCCTTGTTCCTTTTTTCGGGCCAAGCAGGGGCAACCCATATCGTTGGGGGAGACTTGACCTATGATCATTTAGGCGGGAATAATTACCGAATTTATCTCTACCTCTATGTAGATTGTTTTTTCGGGGACCAGGGGGCTATTGATACCGATGTAAACTCGCAGATCGGAGTTTTTAATTCTTCGGGAACCTTGTTGCAATCGTTGAGCATTTCCAAACAGGGTCCAACCCGGATCGAAGCTAAAAATTACAGTTGTGTAGTGCCGCCAACCGACCAATGTGTTGATCTTTTCGTTTATACGGCTACAGCAACTTTAGTGGATATTCCCGGTGGCTACACCCTCGTTTTTCAGCGTTGTTGCCGGAATGGAAGTATAATCAATATCATGAATCCCGGGGCCACCGGATCAACTTACCGCACCTATATTCCCCAGCGGAGTAATACCGGTACGAATTCCAGTCCCCGTTTTTCTGGCACTCCGCCCAACTACCTGTGTACCAATGAGCCGCTGATCTATGATCACTCTGCTTTAGATCCTGATGGAGACTCCCTGAGCTATGAACTTTTCAGGCCCTTGCACGGGGCCTCCCAAACAGAGCCTCAGCCTACCCCCGATGAATTTACAGCCCAGGTCGGGGTAACCTGGAGAAATCCATACAACAATACCAATCAGGTTGCCAGTAATCCGGGAATGGTTATCAATGCCAACACCGGGCTTTTGGAAGTTACACCCACAACAGCGGGTCAGTTCGTGGTAGGTATTGCCGTTCATGAATATCGGGATGGAGTGAGGATCAATACCGTATTTCGCGATTTTCAGTTCAATATTTACAATTGCAATTTTACTGTTAAGTCGGTGTTTGCGCCTATTAAAGGCTATTGCAGCAATTCGGTTTCCTTTACGAACAGTTCGAGCGGAAATCCGGTGCGCTACAAATGGGATTTTGGCATCGACTCCCGCGATGATGATACGACGAATACGGTGAATCCAACCTTTGTCTTCCCCGGTCCCGGAATTTACACCGTGCGACTCTATGCGTACAGCAATGCCGGTTGCGCCAATTCTTCCACCAAAGTGGTGCATATTCTTGAGGATAAATTTGACGGATTGATCCAGGACAGCATAGCCTGTTATGGAGAGAAAATTCAACTGGGGCCTCCCAATACCGATCCGGGGATCAATTTTGTATGGACACCTGCAACCGGTCTCGACAACGCTTTTGTTTCAAACCCGGTAGCAACGATAACGGCCGACCGGACTTATACCGTTCGAAAGAGCTCGGTTTCCTGCCATGTGGAAACAACGGTCGATGTATTTAAAAATACCATCGATGCGGATTTTGTGCACGAATATCTCCCGCCCTGCGACGGACTCCGGGTGAAGTTTCATGCCCAGGGGACAAACTATACGGATCTGTATTGGGATTTTGGCGATGCCACGACAGACCGTGATTTCAGCTACGACACAGCGGGCACCTGGTTTTATACCGACTCAGGGATCGTTTATGTGAATATGTGGGTGGAAAATGAACATTGTAAGGACAGCATTGTAAAACCGATCCGGATCATTTTCCCGGAAGTTTTTACCGCAGTCATAGATACCTCGATATGCCTGGGAGACCGCATTGTGATCGGTCCTTTGAATGATACCAGTATACTTTCTTTTTCATGGAGTACATCCGAATACATGTCGGATGATGAGGTCTTGTATCCGGTTATTGAACCTAAAAAGAGCATCGCCTATGTTTTGGTGAAAACCTATGCACATTGCAAGCAAAAAGATTCCTTCAATGTAAAAGTGAACGAATTGCCCGACCTGAGCATAACACGGTCTTTCCCGGGCAGGATCTGTGCGGACGACAGCGTGCTGCTATCGGCAACCGGAAATTATAGTTTTGAGTGGTTTCCGAAGGTCGGACTGACCACTCCGTTTGAAGCCACGACCTATGCCCAGCCTGACAGTTCGAGGTGGTATTTTTTACAGGCTACCACCGGGGCGAATTGTTCCGATTTTGATTCGGTCTATCTTGAGCTTTATCCGCAATGGGAGGTGGATCTGGATCCGCTTTATGTGGTATGCGCGGATGAAGTTTTTTTGCCCGACCTGAACATACCTGAAGCCGAGATCACGTGGAGGGAAACGGGAACCGATGTATACATCGATTCAATGCGTAAGGAAGGGTTCTATATTGTGAATGCCCGCACCCAATGCCAGAATCTGTACGATACGTTTCAATTCGCTTATTACCAGGAGTCCTTTTGCCTGATCAATTTTCCGAATGCATTTACCCCCAACGGCGATGGACTCAACGATTCTTATCCATACAGTGGCGATTTCCGGAATATTTTTGGAGTGGAATGTACCTTCGACAGTTACCAGCTTATTCTTTTTAACCGTTGGGGAGAGATTGTTTTCCGTTCAAACGACCCTACAGAAGAGTGGGATGGAACCTACAAAAATAACGGAGGTATCCAGGAGGTTTTTGGCTATTACCTGACCTACAAGGAATTCGATTGGTGCCGGGGAGGTTATGTGGTCAAAGTGAAAAAAGGCAATTTTACCGCACTGCACTAGCGCAGGTCTTTTAGCTCCTTTTTGGTAAATTCATTGGTCGTATTACCCGTGTTCAGGGTGCCCGATGGTTCAAACAGAAGAATATGCACCTCTTCCAATGCCCTTGGCCGGTGTTGGGTTCCTCTTGGGATTACCACCAATTCTCCTTCTTTCAGGTCCAGGGTTTTTCCTTTCAGGTCGATCAGGAGATTTCCTTTAATGACCATAAAAAGTTCATCCTCGAGATCGTGTTGGTGCCATGGGAATTCACCCTTTAATTTTGCAACCCGCACATCTTGTCCGTTCAGGCTGGCTAAAATGGCCGGCGACCAGTATGCATCAATTTCCGACAAGGCATTTCCAATATTCCTTACCTTAACCCCCTCAACCTCAACCTCAACCTTAACCTTATCCTTAATTCCCATATGATTCGATGATTTTCCCAAGTGCATAAATATCCTCAAAACGGTTGTACATCGGCACCGGGGCCATTCGGATTACATTGGGCTCCCTCCAGTCGACAATGACTCCCTGTGTTTTTAAATAGTCGTAAAGTTTTTTGCCATTCGATCGCACCAATACGGAAAGCTGACAGCCCCTTTGTTCCGGGTCGGAGGGCGTGATAATTTCAAAATCGAATTTCCCTTGTGCGTGGATGTGTCTGAGTACAAATTCGAGGTAGCCGGTGAGCAGGATACTTTTTTTGCGCAGGTTTTCCATACCCGCTTTTTCAAATAGTTCCAGGCTGGCCCGGTGTATGGCCATGGGGAAGATCTGTGCATTGCTGAGTTGCCAGCCCTGGGCGCCTTCCATCGGTACAAAATCACGTTTCATTAAAAAACGCTCCTTTTCATTATGTCCCCACCAGCCGGCAAAACGTGGAATATCAGGACTATTTCCATGCCTTTCATGCACAAATACACCGGAAGTACCCCCGGGTCCACTGTTCAGGTATTTGTAAGAACACCAAACCGCAAAATCCACCTCCCAGTCGTGCAGTTTTACTGGAATATTGCCTGCTCCGTGGGCGAGGTCGAAGCCACAAAATGCACCTGCCTTATGCGCAGCCCGGGTAATGGCTTCCATGACATAGACCTGTCCGGTATAATAATTCACTCCGCCCAGCATAACCAAAGCCAGGCTGTCCTGATGTTCTTCGATCTTTGCCAGGATATCTTCCGTTCTCAGGGTATATTCCCCTTCACGGGGCACCAGTTCGATAATGGCTTCTTTGGGATCGAATCCATGGAAGTGAGCCTGAGAATCCACGGCATATTGGTCGGAAGGAAATGCTCCTCCTTCTATGATTATCTTGAAGCGCGCAGGGGTTGGGCGATAAAAACTCACCAGCATCAGATGCAAATTGACGGTGAGGTTATTCATCACCACGACTTCTTTTTCTTTAGCACCTACCAGGGCGGCAACTTGTTTGCCCAGGAAGTGATGGTAGTAGAGCCAGGGATTTTTCGCATCGGTATGCCCTTCAACACCCAGATTTTGCCAGTCGAGGAATTCCTGTTCCACGTACTCCCGGGCAGCTTTTGGCAATAATCCCAGGGAGTTTCCAGTCAGGTAAATGCAGGGTTTCCCGTGCATGAGCGGAATATGGAAAGCATCGCGAAAAGAAGAGAGGGGATCCTCTTTATCCATTTTTGCGGCGAAATCGGCGCTGTATTGGTAGCTTGTCATGAGTGGCGCAATTTACATTAACTCAGGGAGGCATAAAAGAAAAAGACCACCTTGGGGGTGGTCTTTTCGAACGAAAGGGATAGGTTTCCTCTCAATATATTTTATTCGCATTCCGATAGCCGGAAAGGTTTTCATACCAGTTGGTATATGAGGTTCCTCCGCTGGCAGCCCAACTGATAAAATACGAGTAGGCGTCGCTGATGGATTCCTTTTCTGCCGGATAGTCGAAAGTGGCAGGCACCTCGATCACAAAAGGCAGGTTATTTCCTGTTTTGTAATAGCGACCCAGGCTTGGATTTGAGCTGTCGTTTTTGGTTCCCAACAATTGCGTATTGGCTTTGTCGGTGGGAACCATATCGGGCAGGTGAACTTCCACACCGCGTTGTCCATCCACAAAAATAAACGGATTCACTTTATCGATGGTCAGTCTGCTTGCCAGGATAGGTGTATTAAAACCAACATAGAGGCTCAGGGTATCGAAACTTCCGGTGCCATTGGTTTTAATGGTATTGAACATGGATCCTGCCACCCTGTTGATCAAAGGTTCGGGAGAATCATAAACGATGACCACTGCTTTATTCTGACCGGATTCTGTTTTATTGGCATTCAGGTTAATAAGCGATTTGGTGAGGCTCTGGCCGGTAATACCTGAAATTTCCGATGGATTGATAGCATCAAGCTGGAAACCGAAGCCATTGTCATAGGTTGCTCCGATAGCACGAACCAGGTAGGTGGTATACATTTCAACCACATTATTTGAGGCATTCAATACCTTTTTGATCCGGTAAGAGATCACCAGGTCATTGAAGTCGTAGTCACCCTGTGACGGCCAAAGATCTTCATAACCAATGGTGGAATAGGTTCCTGCGCTCGGGTAATAGCTGTTATAGGCACGGGTGGCATCGTTCGGGTAATCATCGATATTGTCTGCTACCCCGTCACCATCGGTATCGGTAATGGTGGCTGTTCCGAATCCTTCCGGGTTACAGGCATTGGTGGCAATGTAGTTCCCACAGCTCAGGCTGGCCGGACTGCTCACCGTTCCATTATTTGTATTCACACCCGAACTGTCGCATAACTCAACCCGACCGGAAAGTGTTCCTGAAGAATTGATGGTGGTATTATCCGCCACTTTTACGGTTCCTAATCCGGAACTGCTTGGTCCGTTGATCGTTCCGTTTATAACCAGGTCTTCGGTGCTCAACAGGGCACCGGAATAATTGTAAAAAGTCTCCGAACCGGCAACTTTCGTCTCTTCATAACACTTTACATATCCATAGTTATAAAAAGTACTGTTCACGTCAAAATCATCGACCGAATAGATCTGGCAGTTGTTGGTAGTCGTTGAAGTTCCGTTTGGTTTCAGTTTCCCGTTAACAAAAATGTAATTGTTATTGACGAGTTCCTCATTGTTGTTCAGGTCATCTTCCACGTAGATCTCACCGTTATTGATCAGGTCAGGGGCACCGCTGTTGATGTTCATATTACCATGAACACTCATCTTGCCGTTGTTCGTAAAGGTTCCCCCAATGCTGAAGCCACTGTTAAATGACAAACTATCGGAATAGTTCAGCATTGTATTCGAGGTAGAGTTGAAATTCGCGTTATTGATATCAACGATACTGTTTTCAAGGAAATAAATCGTAACAGATGGATTCGATCCGTTGATATTGATGTTTCCAATATTAGCCGTTCCGCAGATACGCACCGTTACCGAACCACTTAAGGTTAAACTTCCACTGTATGTTCCGGTAAGACAAACGGTACCGGAGCTTAAACTCAGGTTACCGTTGTAGTTGTTGTAAGTCGTTGAACAACCGGTATTGCAATCCAATCCGGAACCCGGCTGGCCTTTCATGGTTAACAGGGGAGCCTGGTTCTGGAACTTGGCGGCCAGGTAGTTGGCAGCAGTAAGCCGTTGCAACTCACGTGCCCCGGTGGAGGAAACTTTTTCAACGTAGATGTATTCGAGCGCGGATGGAATACGGAAATCAAGGTCCAGTTCACTGCCTACTTCAACGATGCCTGAAGTGATCAGGTTCGCGATGGTAGGAAAATCATCATAAATATTCACGCGGTACACTTCGCCTGGGTAATTGCCTTTTTCAATGAGTACCCGCATGCTGATATCACGGGTCGATTCAAAATTGAAAGTCTCGCTCACCTTCAGGTCATAAATGTTGGTGGGTAAACTTGGATCCTCCGGTTCAACGGGCGCTATTTCTTTCTGGCAGGAACCCAATCCAAGGATCAGGCTGAAAAGCGCAAGAGGGAAAATATTTGTTTTCATTATCATCGTTCGCGCAAGGAGGTCAAAATAAGTGCCTTTAATTAAAGCGCTATAAATCAATGAAATATAAAAACCAACAAGTTACCTAGTTGTTTCAAAATGGGAAAGAAGTCCTTTAAAGGGCCGCTAGCAATTTTTGGAAATACTTCCAGAAAGCCGCTACAGACTGGATATTAACCTTCTCATCAGGAGAGTGCGGGTGACGAATGGTCGGTCCTATAGAGATCATATCCAATCCCGGATAAACCCCGGTTATAATTCCGGTTTCAAGTCCGGCGTGACAGGCATTCACATTAGGCTCACGTTTAAATACTTCTTTATGGATGGATACCGCCAGTTTCAGGAGTTCGGAATCCGGGTTTGGTTTCCAGCCCGGATAATCGCCGCCATTCGTTACGATCGCTCCGATCTGTTCAAAACAGGCGCGTACGGCATTGGCAATGTCTACTTTAGCCGATTCTACCGAACTTCTTTGCAAACTCTGGCAGGTGAATTTTCCATCTTTTATGATGACCCGTGCCAGGTTGGAGCTGGTCTCCACCAATCCGGGAACCTCGCTACTCATGCGGTACACGCCATTGGGCATGGAGTAGATAGCGCGTATAATGTTCACCTGGGAGGTGATATGGATAACTTTAATCGGATTGGCGGTGTTTTCCCAAATAATAGCAAGATCCGGCTCCGGACCGCTGAGTTCCTTTTTAATGTCTTCGCTCAGTTGATGGAGATGCTGTTCAAAGGCTCCGGTTTTTTGGATATCGACCACCACGGTGGCAAAGGCTTCGCGGGGGATGGCATTGCGTAATCCTCCTCCATCAACCGAACTGATCTGCATCCCAAAACGGGCATAACCCTGGAACAAAAGGCGGAAGAGGATCTTATTGGCATTCCCCCGTCCCAAATGGATATCAATCCCGGAATGACCGCCCTTGAGTCCTTTAACGGAAATATAATAGGCTTTTGTGTTTTCCGGAGTTGGTTCTAAACGAAGATCAAGTTCAACATTGGAATCAATACCGCCTGCACATCCAATGGTTATTTCTTCATCATCTTCTGTATCAATATTTAATAATCTTTTACCCTCTAACAAACCGGATCCCAGGTTTTTAGCCCCCGTCATGCCCGCCTCCTCGTCAATCGTGAACAAGGCTTCAATAGGCGGATGATTCATCGTTTTGTCCCCAAGCACAGTAAGCATATAAGCCACGCCAATACCATTGTCAGCGCCAAGGGTCGTTCCTTCTGCTTTCACCCATTCGCCGTCAACGATCATACGAATGCCGTCTTCATCAAAATTGAACACGACATCCGAGTTTTTTTGATGCACCATGTCAACATGTCCCTGAAGAATCACAGGCGCCTTCTTTTCTCCTCCGTTTTGTCCGGGTTTTTTGATAATGACATTACCAATTTCATCCCGCAGTACTTCAAGGCCAAGGGCTTTTCCAAAATCGGCAACAAATTGGGCTGCCTTTTCTTCTTTTTTTGAACCACGGGGTATCGCATTTAATTGGGCAAAATGATCCCAAACAAGTTTTGGTTGTAAATCGGCGTATTCCATGCTTATTTTTTGGTGCCGCGAATTTAGGTTTTTATTACAGGAATATATTCCGGTACGATGGCTATTTCTATGAAATGAATATTTTTGCAGGGCTTTTTCATCAACCGGAAAAAACTGATCCTCATTCATTGATCCACGTATGAAAAATGTATTTTTTATTGTTCTTATGGTCCTTTTTACCAGTGCACAGGCCAATCCATGGAAAAATCAATTATGGAAGGATAAACTTTCTGTCGTTCCGGAATTAGGACTTAACTCAAGCCGCCTTACCCAAACAAGTACCCAGGCAAGTTTCGGTTTCACAGGCGGGCTGGGCCTTCGGATAGGGAAAAGGAAACACCTCTATACGGGTATTTACTACAAAGCAATTCGTTACGAGGCGGTCTTC
>JAKFCJ010000173.1:0-8532 GCA_036676705.1 Bacteroidota bacterium | reverse complement strand
AACTCGGACTCGGTGCTGCCAAACTCAGAGACATTGTTCAACATCTGGAAGACACCTACTGCCGTTCCATTGGGGCCGAGTTTATGTATATGCGCAGTCCGGCCCGGCTAAGCTGGCTCCAGAAAAAAATGGAAGGGGTGAAAAATACCCCTGACCTGAGCATGAACGAAAAACGTCATTTTTTGGATAAACTGAATAAGGCAGTCGTTTTTGAAAATTTCCTGCACACCAAATTTGTGGGACAAAAACGCTTTTCACTCGAAGGCCTGGAAACCCTTATCCCTGCGCTTGACGCCGTTATCCAATTTGGATCGGAGCATGACGTGGAGGAGTTTGTGCTGGGTATGGCGCATCGTGGAAGACTGAATGTGCTTGCCAATATTTTGGGTAAATCCTACGAGGATATTTTTAAAGAATTTGAAGGAAAAGGATTTGAAGAAGCGCTTTTCGAGGGGGACGTAAAATATCACCTGGGCTATTCGTCCAAATTTGACTCCCAGGTTGATAAAGAAGTACGGATCTCCCTGCTTCCCAACCCTTCTCATCTTGAAGCCGTAGACCCTGTCGTACAGGGAATGGCCCGTGCATTGATCGACCAAAGACATGATGGAAATGCCAAACGTGTGGTTCCGATCATGATCCACGGGGATGCCGCCATGGCCGGCCAGGGAGTCGTTTACGAAGTCATCCAAATGGCGCTGCTTGAAGCATATAAAGTGGGTGGAACCATCCATATCACCACCAACAACCAAATTGGCTTTACCACCAACTTTACCGATGGCCGTTCGTCGACTTACTGCACCGACGTGGCTAAAACGACGCTAAGCCCGGTGTTTCATGTTAACGCCGACGATGTTGAAGCCGTCATCTATACCGTTAAACTGGCCATGGAATACCGCCAGGAATTTGGTTCCGATATTTTTATCGACCTGCTAGGCTACCGGAAATACGGGCATAATGAAGGGGATGAACCCCGCTTTACCCAACCCCTGCTGTATAAGGCCATTGAAAAACACAAAAACCCCCGCGAGATCTACAATGAAGAATTGTTGTCGCAGGGCAAGGTAGAAGCCGACCTGGCCAGGGAAATGGAGAAAAAGTTCCGCTCTGAACTTCAGGAAAAGCTGGAAATGTCGAAACTGGGCGGACCAAAACAGGCTTCCAACTTTGTGGGAGATATTTGGAAAACCTATGAAACCGCAACAGAAAAAGCGGTAGAAAACAGTCCGAAAACGGCGATCAGCGCCAAAGACTTTGACCGTCTGGGCAAACGAATCACGGAGATCCCAAAATCATTCAAGCCCCTTAAAAAGATCGAAAAACTCTTTCTCGACCGGGCAAAAATGCTCGATGATGACAAATTAGACTGGGCCATGGGCGAATTGTTGGCTTATGCCTCACTGGTAGATGAAGAATTTGCGGTTCGGATCAGCGGGCAGGATGTTGAACGGGGAACGTTTTCGCACCGTCATGCTATTATTAAAAGTGAAGAGTCAGAAGAAGAATACGCACCGGTGGCGAATATCCGCAAAGGGCAAGGCACTTTTGAAATTTATAATTCCCTTTTATCCGAGTACGCCGTGATGGGTTTTGAATATGGATATTCCATGGCATCGCCAAAAACACTGACTATTTGGGAAGCCCAGTTCGGGGATTTTTGCAATGGTGCCCAGATCATCATCGACCAGTTTATCAGTGCCGCTGAGGCAAAATGGAAAACCTTCAGCGGACTCACATTGTTATTGCCCCATGGTTATGAAGGACAGGGTCCGGAACATTCTTCTGCACGGCTGGAACGCTTCTTACAACTTTGTGCCCATGTGAATATGCAGGTCGCCAATGTAACCAGCCCGGCCAACTTCTTCCATCTTTTAAGAAGACAAATGAGCCGCAATTTCCGGATCCCGCTGGTTGTCATGACACCCAAAAGTTTGCTTCGTTCGCCGCAATGTGTGAGCAGCAAAGCAGATTTTACCCAGGGTGGCTTCCAGGAAGTTATTGACGACAACTTTGTTGACGCAAAAAATGTAAAACGTGTTTTGTTCTGCAGCGGCAAGATCTATTTTGACCTCCTGAACAAACAACAGGAAGAGAAAAGGAAAGATGTGGCTATAGTCCGTCTGGAACAGCTCTTTCCATACCCTCAAAAACAGCTTGAGGCCATCCGGAAAAAGTATTCCAAGGCAGAATTTGCCTGGGTACAGGAAGAACCGAAAAACATGGGTGCATGGACATTCCTTTTGCGTTGGGAAGAAAACCTGGGTTTAAAAGTTTTCGCCCGTAAATCGAGCGCCTCTCCTGCAACCGGATTTTCCAAAGTCCATGCAAAAGAACAGGAGGAGATCATTCAAAATGCTTTTAAGCTTGGATGAAAACCTGGCTGACCCTGCTATTCCTCGCAACACTCAGCGAGCTTTCTGCCAGGGATAGCGATTTCCTGAAGGGACCAATTGCCGGGCGCGACAGTACCTGCATACGGTCATGTGAATTGCCCTGGAACTTTCGGATCTATACGGTAAATAAGATCTCAGAAATGATCCTGCGCACCCCAAATGACAGCCTTCCGGCGGCTACCTACAATCCCCGCTCGAAAATTGCGGTGGGCATCGGGGTTTTTTACCGCTCGGTTGGGATATGGACAGGTTTAAGGATCGATCAATTCGATAAGAATAGCAAAACCATTGCCTACGACTTGCAACTGAATCAATACGCCAAACGGTTTACCAACGACCTTTACCTTCAATACTACGAAGGTGTTTATCTGGACAATGCCTACGATTATCGTTTTAGCAGTCCCATTCCTCCCGGGGCGGAATTTCGCGGGGATATCCGTACTTTTTCAGTGGGCATGAATACCAATTATTATTCGAACTGGAAACACTTTTCAACACGTGCGCCCTTTATTCAGTCGGAGTTGCAACTCAAAAATGCCGGGAGTGCCATTTTGGGTGGAAGTCTGAATAATTTTAGTTTTAACGCCGACAGTTCGGTGATCCCCAATGCCAAATACCTCCACCCAAGCCAGGCTATCATGTCGGGTTCTTTTTTTACCCTTGCCGGCAATATTGGTTATGCCTATACCTTTGTTTGGAGCAAATACGGTTATATAAACCTGAATGCCGTTGCCGGGCCGGGGCTTACCCGTTGGGAGTATCTGGTCGAAAATGCCTCAGGATTTAAGGGTGTTCGGCCTATGCTCCGTTTTGGGGGAAGAATTTCGGCAGGCTATAACTGGGATCGCTTTTTTACAGGAATGAGTGCGGTGATCGATCAGTTTAATATCTTCTATAACAAGAACTCCGTGAACTATGTTTTCGGAAATGTAAGGGTGTTTGTAGGATACCGACCCGATTTTAATCGTGGTAGATCGAACCGGTAACCGGTTTGCCGTTAACCAGCACATCCAGCGATTCCTGAATGCTGCAGCCGAAATCCGGATCCGTAACCTGAATGTAGATCGTGTAGTTTCCAGTTGAGGTGTAGCGAACACTAATTTCGTCGGTAGACTGTCCGGAGAGAATATTTCCCCCACTTGCCGTCCAGGTGTAGTTCATTCCGGTTGTGTTGGTCACATTCACAAACGCCGCCTGGCCGATGCACCAGTCAGATGGGCCGGTAAGAACCGGCTCGGGATACGTTTGTACCCAGACCGGGAGGGTATCTGTATTCAGACAGCCCGTGAGCGTGTCCGTTACTTCCAGGTACACATCATACTGACCGGAACTGTCCCAATTTGTTGTGAATGTAGAGATAGACGACACATCTGCATCGAGGCTTCGTGACCAGGAATAAAGTTGAGCTGTACTACTCTGGGTAAATGTATTTGTGTCACCGATGCATAGCGAATCATCTCCCGCAATACTCACATCAGGAAGCGCATCCACCTGCACGGAATAAATGTAACTGCTATCACACCCCGTATTTGAATCGGTCAGGAGCAGATAAAGGTCCTGGGTTCCTGCCGCGGTCCATGAAACAGACGCATAAGGCCCGGTTTGTCCGCTGAGGATGGTCGCCCCTGCACTTGACCAGGCAAAAGAGACCGTTGAAGGAGTATCGCAATAATAGGCTTCCTGGTCGTAACGGCAAACAGTGTCTATACCATAAAGATCGGCCAGTGGTTTTTTGAAAATGCTCACGGGTATCGACACGTTGGCCCAGTCGATCAAGGTATTTCCAACACAATTACCGTCCATTAAACCTCCGATCGTGGCATTCCCGGCCCCTGTCCAATACAGCGATGTTGAGGCAGCTGTCTGGTAATTCCATATGATGGAATCGTTGACCAGGACCCTCGCAATACCTGTTGCAGAATCGTAACAAAAAGTAAAGTAGCGCATTACATCGTCATTGGGAATGGTGTAACCGGTATTGATCGGACCAACAACCTGGGAGCCCGCTCCGCTGACCTGGGTGAGTTTGACACGCACGCTGCCACCAGAAATATAAAACTCCGTTCCACCCCGCGTGAAAAAGCGGGCATCGGATTCATCGCGTTGCCAGCTAAAGGTCATGCACATTTTACCCCGATCGAAGTTTGAGCCGGGAATAACGAGGTCAAGACCTTTTGTGGCACCACAATTGGCAGTCAAAACAGTTCCGGTTCCATTACCATATACGTCGCCATCAATACTGCTTGCATCTGATCCGATTTCGGCATGCAACAAATCCGGCGTATTAAAATGAAAGCGGGAAATAGGATCAAGGGTTGAAACACCTGTACAGCCAAGTGCATCGGTTTGGATTACATAAATATAGCCCGGACCGGCTGCTCCCCAGTAAACAGAGATAGCATTGCTCGTAGAACCACTTGTAATATAGCCGCCCACAACATGCCAGGCATACGAAATACCGGAAACAGCGGTAACAGAATAGTTGTTTCCGGAAGAATATTCACAAATGGCATCCGGGCCGGTAATGGTGCTTTCCAATACTTTTTGTATGGAGATCACTACGGTATCTGATTTGCTCGGATTACAGTTTTGAGTTGGAATAAGGATAAGGCTAACCTGTCCTGAATTTACTTCAGCCTGGCTTGGAATATAAATATTACTCAGGGTGGATACACTTGACAAAAAGGTTCCTGTTCCGCCCGTCCAGGTCCCGGTCATGTTGTTTCCACTGGGGCTTTTTATTTTTCCATTCAGTATTACCTGATTGGTACTAAAACAAATGGTGGTATCGTCGCCTGCGTAAACGCTTCCCGGGCATTGGGCATATCCCTTTTGTGTAGCGAGCATAATTATGCCTGCAACCAGGAAAAGGAGATATGTTTGGCGTTGTAACATTAGCGGATCAAAGTTAAGGTCCCCTTGTATTCGTACAATTGTTTATTCAATCCCCGGGCTTCGACATGGTAAATATAAACGCCTTCTTCGGCGATGACATCTTTATAATTTCCATCCCAGACCGCTTTGTCGTTGGTGCCGTCAAAAACAAGCTGGCCCCAGCGATTATAAACCAGCATCCTGACATATTCAACCTCGTTTGCAGTAACACTGAAACTGTCGTTCAGGCCGTCTCCATCAGGAGTGAAGGCGTTGGGAACAAAGATCTGGGGATGGGCATCAATATAAAAAGAAACAAATGCCGTATCGGCACATCCGTTCGGGTCAATAACGATCAATTGAACATTCTGATTTCCGATCGTTGGGAAGCTGTGGTAAGCCTGATCCCCCTGAACTATAACAGCACCATGGTTAATATTCCAAAGCGAGCTGTCATTATTTTTTGATCCATCAGAAGTTAACTCAATAACTTCATTGAGTTTAGGGTCATGCGGATAGATCGTAATGGCCGCTTTCGGGCGTCGGTTTACCTGAAGAGATATATAGGCTGTATCATTGCCGCACAGGTCAGAATAACCCGCAACACTATATTTTTTGCTTGCGCTTGGTTGCAGTAGCAAAACAGGTCCTGATTGGCCGGTACTCCATGTATAAGTTTTAGCACCAAATGCGCGCAATACCACCTCATCGCCTTCGCAGATCACCTTTGGCCCTTCAACGGTCACGGAAATACCCTGCCGTATCCAAACGAAAGCCCTGACGGTGTCGCCAGGGCATCCAGTTTGGTTATATTGTATTACTTCTCTAGGATAAACTCCCGTATCTTTTCCCCAATCTATTGCAATTTCATTGCTCCCGTTTCCATCCGCTATTACTCCCCCCTGTACATTCCAGTGATAGCCCGAGCCCGTATTGTTCAGGACCCGGTAACTCACCCCCCTTGCTCCGGCACAAACTGTATCGAGTACAGTCTGTGCCTGGAGTGGTTGGGTCAGAAAACCAAAACCTAAACTTAAGAATATGGACAATACGATCCTGGCCAACATAATTATTGGGATACAGCGGGTTCGTTATGTGTACGTGATGATTAATGGTAGATCGGTGATGTAACCGGTTTTGTCAACATGGTCACGGTAGCCGAGCCAGTTGCAGCAGTGGAACAACCCAAAACGTCTTCAATTAAAACAAGTGAATACGTTGTGCTTGAAGCAAGCACTCCAGGGTTAAAGCTGTAAGAACCGGAACTGATATTATTTACGGTTACGTCAGAGGTTCCATTGTTGTAGGTGAGCGAAAGCGGGAAAGTACCGGTCAGCGAAAAGCTAATGTCTGTTGAGTCGTTATGACACAAGGTAGTAGTACCCGAGATGTTTGCAGTAGGATTAGGCATGCGCACAACGGCCAGATAAACAGGATCGGCCACACAACCATTGGAGTCAGTTTCCAGAACGGCGATGGTATCAATACCGGTAGTGTTATCAAAATCGACGGTAATGCTGTTGCTGGTACCCCCTGAAGCCTGGGTACCTCCGTTGATGGTCCAGGAATAGGTCGATCCTGTTGCAGCGGTAACATAATACGTTTTACCTGTTGTTCCTGCACAAACGGTATCCTGTGCAGTAGACTGGGCATGGGTGATAAACACGTTCAGACCGAACATGATCACGAGTAGAATAAGTAGTCTTTTAGCGAGTTTCATATGGTTTAATTTTGAGTTAGCGGATAAGTAGGTCAAAGATAAAGGGTGCCCTTGCCCGGTAATTTTTTAAGTTTTACTCTTTTAGACATATGTAAGATTTTTTCAGATTTTTAACTTTTTTTCGTGTTATAATGCCTTTTAAATCTATCTGGTTGTAATAATATCCGCGATTTTTCAAATACATGATATGTAAGGATAATGCATCAATATTTATTTTTTTAATGATTTTTATTTCGTTTTTTTGAGTATTCCTTAGACCAACCTGAAAAACGCATGAAACTCATTCAAAAAATTATCCGGGAACTTCCAAAGGATGGCTTTAAGGAAATGGTAGATACCATAGCCCCCCAGAAGGATTCCAAAAACAGGATCCTTCTGGAGCTTTTGCAGCAGAATGATTTCAATGAAAAAGAGATTCTCAGTCAACTGGCCATCAACCAGGGTGCCTTTTATACCCTGAAGTCCAGGCTCATTCCGAAAGTTGTTCAGTACTACACCCATTTAAAGGAAAACCGGATACGGCTGCTCCGTGAAGAGGCAGCGCGCGTTTCCTTCGTGGTGCTGAATAATGAAAGGATGATCTCTGTTTCCTTTCTAAAGGAGTTGGAAAAAAAGTTGATCGCCTATGACATGTCGTCGGAGCTCGCCGTGGTATACAAGCACCTGGCGCGCCTAAGCCGATTTGATGCCAATTACGACACCTACGAAAGGGCTTATCAAAAACATATCGCGTTTTCCCTGGCGGTAAGTAAGGCGGAAGATGTCCTTTATGAATACATCTACCTCCTCGGATATTACCATATTACCGGCGAACAGGCGTACAAAGTTCAGCTGGAGGACCTGCTGGAAGAACTGGAGAATACGTTTAATCTGTACGAATCGCATCGTTTGTATACCATTTTTCAGATCGTGAGGCATTACCACCGCTGTACCTTTTTAAGCAAAGCCGACCTGATGAAACTGGAACTCGAAGTAGAGGAGATGGTGGCCGTCATGGAAGGAATCTTTGAACGTTATGATCTTGACCCCTTTTATGGGGTGATCCGGAACCTGATCCCCTTCATGCAGTTTGAATATTATGTTCGGATCGACAACCAGGTAAAAGCTAACTACCATCTTGAAGAAATCGTAGGATTAATTGAGTATCAGTTCAAGGCCCATCTCTGGGGGTTTTTCGTCTCCCAGTTTTTGCTTTCCCTGATCTCAAAGCTAAAAAACGACGGGGATTTCGAGAGTTTTATTAAGCCCGGAGAGAAACTGCGAACCGGATACTTTGTTGAACAAAACGAGACGAGTCACCTGGTCATATTTTTTCAATACAAGGCCATGCTCTCCTTTTATCAGCGCAACTTTTCAAGAGCAGCACTCGATATTAATAACCTCCTGAACCTGTCTACCTTTAAAGATCTCCCCAATATTGCCATCGAACTCCGTATGTTCCAGGCATTTATGTATAGTCTCTCCGGCGATACCGAACTCTACCGGAAACTTGCTGCCAGTGCCAAGAGAAAGGCAGGGAAAAACAATCCTCTGGCGGTATCCGTC
>JAKFCJ010000172.1:0-33633 GCA_036676705.1 Bacteroidota bacterium | reverse complement strand
TCTTTGTTAGGTTCACTAATAACACTTATACCAATGGATGAACCTTGGGTGGCTGCCTTGATCACCAAAGGAAACTCCCTTTGCATGAAGTCATTTAACAAGGTGTCTCCGTGGCTGAGCCATTGGTCGCGGGAAAAAGAGGTCCATTCAGGATTGCTCCATCCGCTTTCCGTAAAAAGTTGTTTTTGTATGCGTTTATGGATACCGAAGGCAGAGGCAAAAATTCCCGAGCCGGTATAAGGGATCTCCAGCCAGTCGAGCAGGCCCTGTATGCTCCCGTCCTCGGCATGTTTTCCATGCAGGGCCAGAAAGACCATGTCACAAAGGTTTTTTAACTCTTCGATCTGGACGGGCCTGCCAATTTCTTTGCGCATCGTGTCGGATAGCGCCGGATCCAGGCTTTCCGCATAGATCTGGTAGGCATTCGGGGAATCGGGCAAATAAGCGATCGGTGGATAAAAATCGCGGATGCTTCCCTTGTAAACATAGGGCCAATCCAGCAAGGTAAGCTGATTGAAGGAGTCTACAAAGATCGGGATCGCTTCAAACCTGCTTTTGTCCAGGTTATCATAAACTGTTCTGCCTCCGGAAAAGGAAACTTCTCGTTCCCGGGAACTTCCACCGAAAAGAATGGCCACTCGTATCATGCTTTGCAAATATAGACGGAGGACCCTAAAGGCCGGAATTAATTATTCACGGACTTAAATATTTGTACATTTCAGGCGACATGATTTACTTTGGACCTTTATTTGTTTAATGCCTTTTCTATGAAACAGCTCATTACCCTTCTTTTCGTTGTTTTCTCCTGCCAGATCAGCTTTGCCCAGGACTCTACAGCCGCAGTTAAAACCCTGCCCAGTATCACTTTAAAGGATCTGGATGGCAATTCAGTAGACATCAGCGACTATGGTCGTTCCGGAAAAATAACCGTGATCTCTTTTTGGGCCACCTGGTGCGGACCCTGCAAAAAAGAGCTGAAGAACATCAACGAACATCTGGAAGAGTGGAGTGAATTATACAATATGCAATTGGTTGCCATTTCTACAGATGATTCACGCAATACCGTAAAAGTTAAACCTTTTGTAAACGGACAGGCCTGGGAATTTGATGTGCTGCTTGATGTGAACCAGGAATTGATGCGTGCCCTGAATGCTCCGAATGTGCCTTTTACGCTGATCGTGGATGCGAACGGAAATATCGTTTATACCCATTTGGGCTATCAGGAAGGCGATGAATTCGATCTCGAAGAAAAATTAAAAGAGCTGAGCGGGAAAAAATAACTTATCCCAATCCTACATCGAGGGCCATCATGACCACAAAACCAATGATCACGCCCATGGTAGCAAAATCGGCATATTTATCCTGCTGGGTTTCGGGGATCACCTCCTCCACCACCACATAAATCATGGCACCTGCCGCGAATGCAAGGGCATAGGGTAAAACGGGTTCGGCAATGATCACCGCCAGGGCACCAAGAACTCCGGCTACAGGTTCAACTATGGCCGACAATTGTCCCCACCAGAAACTTTTCCATCTGGATAATCCCAAACGTCGCAGCGGAACAGCCACGGCAATGCCTTCCGGGAAATTCTGAATCCCTATACCCAATGCCAATGCCACGGCCGATCCGAAGGTAAAATCAGGATGGCCCATGCTTACGGCACTAAAGGATACCCCAACAGCGAGTCCTTCGGGGATATTGTGCAGGGTTATGGCTAATACCAACAATATGGTGCGGTTCCAGCCCACTTTGATCCCTTCCGACTGGCTGGCGGGAGCATTGATATGGAGGTGGGGCAAAATTTTATCGATGAGATAAATAAATGCTGCCCCACTGATAAATCCGATCGCTGCGGGGATCCAGGCCCAGGAAGCGCCAAAATCTTTTTCCGCCATTTCGATGGATGGGGTTAATAATGACCAGAAACTCGCTGCGATCATTACCCCCGCTGTAAAGCCAAGCATAAAATCGAGCCAGCGCCGGGTTACGTTCTTAAATAAAAAAACGAAAGAGGCACCAAAAGCAGTTAGTCCCCAGGTAAATGTTGTGGCTAAAAGGGCCTGCATGACTGCAGATTGTGAACGAAACCATTCTATAAACAGATCCATCATGTCGTTTTAACTAAAATATGTGCGGCTGATTTTTGACCAATTACTATTTTTTCACCTTCAGGAAGTTCGATCTCCAAACTTCCGTCAAACTCATTTTTATCGCCTGGTATCAACCTGATGCCAATGCGCAGGCCCCATTTTTCCACGCTTTTCAGAAAGGATGTGCTGTGGTCGCTTACACCGGTGAGGATGCAGGAGGTGCCGGCCTCTACCCTGTTTAAAGGGATAAAATCATTTTCAGCCAGTTTGCCGCTGCGGTCAGGGATAGGGTCGCCATGCGGATCATGTTTCGGATGGCCGAGGTAGTCGTCGAGGCGATCGATCAGGAGGTCGGACTGGATATGTTCGAGTTGTTCGGCTATTTCATGTACTTCTTCCCAGCCAAAATCGAGTTTTTCATGCAAAAAAACTTCCCAGAGGCGGTGTTTTCTTACCACCTGAAGGGCGATCAACTGTCCGCTGTGGCTCAATTTTACCCCTTTGTATTTTTCATAATGAACAAGGTCCTTTTCGGAAAGTTTTTTGAGCATATCGGTAACCGAAGCTGCCCGGGTATCCAGCTCTTCGGCAATGGCGTTCGTGGAGGTTTCTCCATGCCCCAATTCGGTGGAAAGCTTGTAGATCGCTTTCAGGTAATTTTCTTCTGTAAAGGAATACACGCTGCAAAAGTATAATTTTTAGACTAATCTAAAAATATTTTTTTGGTTGACTAATATGGGTAGGTCCAGCGGTATAAAACAGGCGCTATGCCGAATAATTTTTCACTGAGCACATAATAACTTTTATCGTTAACGCTAAAGGTGATCGCTTATCGTTCTCCGCACAGACCCAGTTCGGAAATTTGCCACAAGCGCCACATCTCACTTAAATTCCTTAATTAATACTGGGTTTGACGCATTCATCCCCATTTTATAGAGTTGAATGCTTGTTTTTAATGAAATGGAATCTATCAGATTGTATTTACCCGAGAGAAAATAGACGCTTGAATCTTGAGCTGAAAACATTGGATTTGCTAAAGATTCAACGATATTTCCTTTTAAAACAAGCGATACTTCATTTGTGCCAAAATTATAAGCAGCCAGATTCCCCTTTGAGGTGCCAAAAAGCAGTTCTCCTTTCCTGGTCATACAGGCATGGCTAACTGCACCGACGCTAGGATTAATTTGGTTTATCACGGTTGTGTCCTTTTCTAGATCATGGTACAAAAAGCTTCTGGCAATAATGAAGTTATCGAGAGGCCATAAATTTAAATAGCCCATTTCAGTTAATTGAAATGAGTCTCTTTCAAAGTTTTTATTATAGAAGGCCAGTTCTTGTTTTTGAGCAGAAGGGTACGCGTAAATTACTGCAAACTGGCTACCGTCGTATTTCCAAACCACTGATATGCAACGATATCCATCGATAACAAGCTGTTTAGCCGGAAGCTGCTTATTATACAACCATATGGTATTTCCCTGATCTACAAATAGAATATCCCCGTCCTTATTTACTGAAAACTCAACTACTCCAATATTAGTCATTGTCAATAGACTCATTACACCTTTTGCAAGATCATATTCATAAAGTCCGGAAGAGATCATGCGGCCTGTTGAATCATGGATAAGGCAGCTCATAATCAATTTAGTATGATCTCCCGGGTGAACTTCAGCTCGCGCTACTGATGTATCGGACGGATAGTTATAAAAATCACCCCATTGCTGCCATTCTATATCAACAATCGTCTTTCCTTCTAACAACTTTTTTAAAGCTGTATCTATCTGAGGGAAGTCGGTGTTGCTCAAGTATATCACGGGATTAGGGTATAAATTTTCTTCGGGAGGATTTGGAGTCTGACTCTCTTCCTTTTTACAAGACGGTAACAGGACAATAGCCATTACTACGCATGCAATGAGAATTTTAAATACGTCTCTATGTGAATTAAATCTATCGCCTCTCATTTTCTAATCATCTTAAGTGTGTACGATTCGTTATTACTATCCGTAATCCTGACTAGATACATGCCAGCAGGTAATGTATTGCAATCTAAGCTGTAGGTAGATTTGAGCTCCAAAACCTGGATGTCTTCAAAAATTCTCTTTCCATCAATTGAAAATAACTCAACATTTCTAATTGTAATACTGCTATTATTTAATATACTAATATTGAAGGTTCCATTGGATGGATTTGGAAAACCAACAACTTGCCTTTTATTCTCTTCGATATTGCTGATTCCCAATGCCGAATTTCTTAATAGAACACTAAAAGCAAACTTCATATCTGATTCCTCTGCTGGGTAGTAAGTTTGAGGTGTTGAAATTCCCGCAACATTTTGAGCTGGAAGCTTCCAAGTGTATGTTATTCCCGTGACAGTCAAGGTATTACTTCCAAGTGTGCCGAAATACAATTCGCCATCTGGTAGATAGTTGATTCCAGTAGAGTTATTACACCCTTCAATCCCACTACTTCTAATCCAAATTCCTTTAATCTCACTTCCTGTTGGAAAAGACAAGTTATAGGTAAAAGTCTTCTCAACCAGATAAGCAGAATAAATTTCTCCCACCTGATAATCTCCGGTATTCCTTAGAAAGGCTACACCAAAAGGGGTTGAACTAGTTGAAGTGGTCATTGTATTATAATCAATGTCAAAATGATATATTCTATCAGTTGGAAAGGAAAAGTTCTGAAAAATACTATCTGCATTCACCAAACCATGGCCAGTTCGATCATTAACATTTGATAAACCAGAAACTGGATTTCCATTTATGTCGTAATCGGTCGTGATTGGTCTTGCAAAATTTTCTAGCAGCCATTCTGCATCTTCTGGAGCTAAATTATCGACATCATCACCAGAAACGCTACGCCTGGCTGAGTTCTGATTACTTTGAAGAAGTGCAACGACTCCGGAAACATGGGGTGCGGCAGCTGATGTTGCTTGAAAGTTCGTGTATCCTCGATTTGGTAAACTTTGGGTTGTATATACATTTGAGGCTTCACCTGGAGCAACAATATCTACGTACTTAACCATGGATTGAAAATATTTACCTGGACTTGTCGGACTTGGAATTCTAAAACGCTTTCCCTGTTCACCTGACGCACCCACAGTGACTAACAGTTTATCTTCAAATCCAGAAAAATAAGTTTTAGGGTCATCTAGCTCGTCATTAGAATTACCTCTAGAACAAACTATTGTGACACCATTACGCCAAGCAAAAATAACCTGCTCCTCAATGAGTTCCGGTAAATCGGCATAATTCCCATAACTACAGTTAATTATATTTAAGCCCAATCCAGTGCTGCTTGACGCATGAAACAAGGCGCGCGCAGTTGGGCCTTCATCTAGTACATCAGGAAATAAATATCCACCGACAGATAGCATGTACAGTGAAACTCCCTTGGAGTTGTTTGCGTAATCACCACCCGCGATTCCTGCTACACCTAAATCATTGTTTCGAGCAGCTCCAATAATTCCGGCTACCTTCGTGCCATGTTCTAAATTATATTGCGATCCAGCTAAGGGTATATCATACATAGAAACCCTCGAAGAAGCACTAAAATCGTAACCGTCTTTAGTAATCCAATTTTGATTTGAACTGTTCCCATCTTCATCTAGGTCTGGGTGTTGCCAATCCCATAACCATTCCATCACACCTACCTTTATTCCAGGGTATCCAGTTTCTGTGTTCCAAGCTGTCTCTGCTTTTATCCCAGAAAGCCCATTTGCTCCATGTCCAAGTGATGCTTGAGAAGGGTATTCATCATCATTCGGCGCAGAATGGGGCTCACCGAGATAGTTTTTGTGACTGTAAACTACTATTGGACCCAATGAATCTAAGTTCCGCTCAATAACTTCCAGAGAATCATTTTCATAAAAGTACATAATAAATGAACTCCAAAACTCTGGTATACGAACCGTGTCCCCTAAACGAGAAATCGAGATTGTGTCATCCGTTGTCATTGAAGGGAAAATTTTCACCATCTTAGGGTTAAAGTCATAAAATGAAAAACAACTTGTAATTGAATCGTAGATGCTATCAGGAACAATTTCAGATAAATAAGCGAATTCATTTTCTTGATTGTTAACAAATGATGTGTCTACATATTTGGGGTTAATTTTGACTATAAGTTCACTTTTAACAAATCGACTCGTTGAATCGCTAGTATCAATAGCAATATCCCTTAAGCTCTCGGTATAGCAAATGGTAGAGCATGAATTGGATGAATCGTTCTGTTGATATTCCAG
The DNA here is from genome assembly GCA_036676705.1 of Bacteroidota bacterium. Lineage (GTDB taxonomy): Bacteria > Bacteroidota > Bacteroidia > UBA8524 > UBA8524 > UBA8524. Next base: position 27,302 of record JAKFCJ010000172.1, on the reverse strand, counting down.
TATAATAGATTGAATTTCAGTGCTGTACCATATCCCATTGACTGTAACAGGTGACTGGGTAGGTTTTGCGCGAAACCACTTTAGTTCTCCATCACCAGAATACTTCACGGTAACCAGCTTATTAGAAGAAATGTTGCTAATTCTTCCTGCAATCACTGGATCTTTCCCTTCACACAATGTAACATGATAACCAAATGCTTGGTCCAGTTCGCCACCATCGAATGTTCTTTCCCATACGGTTGAACCTTGATTATCTATCTTTGTTAAATACAGATCATATGAAGAGTTTGAATTCTCTATTGTTCCTAGGCCAATGAAGTTTCCAGAGGTATCAATCACTGCGCTGTTCAAATAATCAATAGAGTTACTCGCAGTTCCAGTCTTAATGGTCTCCCATTGAAATGTCAAATCGGAATCATACATGGAAACATAGATGTTGGATTCACCCGTAGTTTGATTTACCAATTTGCCATAAACAAAAGTATTTCCTTGTAATGTATCTTTCAGAATACCGGCAATTTCAATGATCCCTTGAATGGAAGAAATACTTGATGTGTAGTTAGTGTCAATATGACCCAATATTGGGTCAACTTCGATTACTAGTATACTCTGATTATGAGTAAAAGAATCAATACTGACAGCACGAACTTCCAGATATTCATCTTTTATTAGGGTCATTGTAGAATCATATTCCGCGGGAATATATTCACAATGTTCAGCCAAATCGTTCATATTGTTGATGTCATAAGTTGAATCCCATTGAATAACCCCAGTACCATTCAATGAAATTATGGTAATATTGTAACCTGATGAGGTATCATAGGAACTGCCACTTACAAACACCCGATCACCACTTTCATTAATACTCAATGATACGCCAACATTGTAACTAGAATTATTACTATGATTTAAGGTCTTACTCCAAGTCAACTGACCGCCCGCGTCTAATTTACCAACTATGATTTCCGTGCTGTCTGTACCTGTTGTAATCAGGCCAGTGAAGAAAATATTGGCGTTATTATCTAAGGTGAAATCTAATATTACATCATTTAAAGAGTCATAATCAAATTCATACAAAAAGAGTTGTGTGCCATCACTTTGCACCTTTCTCAAAAACATATCATAGTCATGTCCATTAAATTTGGATCCAGCGAAATATGAATTCCCTTCCGAGTCGAATTTTGTGTCTGTGTTGTAGAAACCTAATTGGTATGGAGAGTTGATTTCCCAACTTTTGTTTACACTAATTCTTTGGGCAAATAATTGTAAAAAGATTGCATTAACTGAAAGTGTTATGAGCAAAATGCTCCTCTTCAATTTAATGTTCATAGGTGTACATTTTAAGGTTTAGGTTCAATCAAAGTTAGATAAAAAAATGTAACAAAATTTCTTCCAATTGCCGGAAAAGGATGTCGGAAATTGAGCACTTTAAGGAAAACTGCCGCGAAAAAGTGGCTGTATCCCACAGGGTATCGCTCTCTTTTGGCAATCCATAAAGCCGGGAGCGGGAATCTTTTTTCGTTGTGATGTATGCATCTTCCCGGTCAGGATCAATAAACTATGCTCCTGCATCATAGGCATAATCAGGTTATAAAAATATTCTCTCCAGCTCATGGAATTCAATGGTACAGATGCTTCCTTCCATTCTGACCTGGTAATCAGGTTCTTCTAAAGAGTAATAAATTAAGACTGCTTCTAATCTGCAGGTTATCGCCAATATCCCCTATCACCAGCCAGTTTTTCCCCGATTTATCCCGATAGGCTGCAATATCTTCCCAGTCAACATTCTGAATATCAGTGTCCTTGTAGCGACAAAGCAGCACTCCGTCAGCCAGACGGACCAGGATTAATTCGGGATCATTGCCTGAATCGGTGTGTACCCAGGCATAGCCTGGATATTTCCTGGAGGCGACCATGCCGGAGACTTCATCAACGGGAAAAGTATCGATGGCTGTTTTCTGGCCCTGGATCAGATCACCCGGAAGGGAGGCAGGATCATATTCCGCATGAAAGGGAATAAAATCCTTCCAATAATCGGTTTCCTTGTTGGGTACCTGTTCCGCCGAACAGGAAAGCAGGGCAAAGAGCCAAAGCAGCTTTTTCATCAGGGAAATTTAGCATTTTAGATTTAGTTTCGCGGCATGAGTGATCAACGTATCTATACCTTACCAGAAGGAAAGATCAATTCCTGGGACGATATCGCCCCTGCTTTTGAAGCCTTGTCCCTATATGAGATCAGTAATGCCGAGACCTTCAAAAAATGGCTGAAGGCCCTGAGTGATCTCGAAAGCAAGATCAGCGAAGACCTGGCCTGGAGGTATATCAAAATGACCTGCGATACAGAAGACGAAATGCTGGAAAACGATTACCTCAATTTTGTAAGCAATATCCAGCCCCATATTTCGCCCTGGGAAGATACCCTCAATAAAAAAATAGCGGCAAGTCCGTTTTTGACCGAGCTGAGCAAGGATCCGGCGTATGCCATTTATTTCAGGAAGATCGAAAAGGATATCAAACTTTTCCGGGAAGAAAATATCCCGATACAGGTTCGTTTGCAGACGAATGCCCAAAAATTTGGAAACATCAATGCGGCCATGACCGTAGAAGTGGACGGCAAAGAACTCACCCTGCAGCAGGCAGCGGTGCATCTTAAGTCGTCTGACCGGAACCACAGGCTGGATGTATTTACCAAAATACAAGAACGGCGGGGTCATGACAGGCCGGCACTCGATGAATTATTGGATGTTCTCATTAAAGACCGTCATGAGCTGGCCCAAAATGCAGGCTTTTCCAATTTCCGTGACTACATGCACGAAGCGCTGGCCCGTTTCGATTATTCGATTGAGGATTGTTATGCTTTTCATGCCGCCGTTGAAAAAGTTGTGGTTCCGCTGAACAAGCTGTTGATGGAAAAAAGGAAGTCCGACCTGAAACTGGAACGGCTTAGGCCCTGGGACCTTGAAGTTGACCCACAGGGAAATGAGGCATTGGTGCCGTTTGGCGATGGAAAGGACCTGGCGGAAAAAACCATACGTGCCTTTGGTCGCCTGGACCCGTTTTTTGCCGGGGTTATTGAAACCATGCGCGAAAAAGGGCAGCTCGACCTCGACAGCAGAAAAGGAAAAGCTCCGGGAGGCTATAATTACCCCCTTGCGGTGACAGGCTACCCTTTTATTTTTATGAATGCCGCCTCTGCCCAACGCGATCTGGAAACCATGGTGCACGAAGGAGGCCATGCCATCCATTCCGTATTAACCAAAGACCTCCCCTTGCAGGCGTTCAAAGACTGTCCGAGTGAAGTGGCGGAACTTGCCTCCATGAGCATGGAATTGATCAGTATGGAAGTATGGGACGAATTTTATAAAGACCCCAAAGACTGGAACCGCGCCAAACGTGAACAGTTGGAAGGTGTGATCCATACCCTGCCCTGGATCGCAACGGTGGATGCCTTCCAGCACTGGCTTTATACCAATCCGGATCATACGCCTGCCGACAGAAAACAGGCCTGGCTTGAAATATCCGAGCGTTTCGGAACCGGGATGGTTGACTGGACCGGTTATGAAGAGGCCAAGGCTTATGGCTGGCAGAAACAACTGCATATCTATGAAGTTCCATTTTATTATATCGAATATGGATTTGCCCAATTAGGAGCCATTGCCACCTGGAAATACCGGTTGGAACACCCGAAAGAAGATCTGCAACCGTATAAAAACGCGCTATCGCTGGGCTATACGCGGAGCATTCCTGAGATTTACAAAACTGCGGGCGCGCGTTTTGATTTTAGTGAGGCCTATGTGAATGAATTGTTCGCCTTTGTACACGAGGAACTTAAACGGCTTGAAGCATGAAAATTATTTGTATAGGCCGCAACTACCGGGATCATGCGAAGGAATTGAACAATGAAGTGCCGGATGAACCAGTGATCTTTCTCAAACCTGATTCTTCCCTGTTAAAACCCGGACAGGTCTTTTTCCTTCCCGATCTGTTCAAAGAAGTTCATCATGAAGTGGAACTGGTGGTAAAAGTGGGCAGGAATGGAAAAAATATCGCCAAACGTTTTGCGCATAAATATTACGATGAAATTGGCCTGGGTATTGATTTTACGGCCCGCGACAAACAAAGCGAACTAAAAGCAAAGGGACTACCCTGGGAATTGGCCAAGGGTTTTGATGGTTCCGCCATGGTTTCCCGTATGATAGCCAAAAGCAAACTACCTCCCGTTCAGGAGCTGAATTTTTCGCTTCAAAGGAATGGAGTGACCGTTCAGTCAGGATATGCCGGAGACATGCTTTTTGATATTGATACCATTCTTGCTTTTGTTTCCCAATATTTTACCTTAAAAATGGGTGATCTTATTTATACCGGTACTCCTGCCGGGGTTGGACCCGTTCATAGGGAAGATCTGCTCGAAGGTTACCTGGAAGGAAACAAGGTATTTCAATGTAAGGTGAAATAAAGAAGCTTTAGCTCTCAAACATTTTGTTATGTTTGTGTATGGGGTATAAAAGGGGAATACTCGGTATACTTTTTATCGTTGTTGCTTACGCATCTGTTGCCCAGCCTGCCGAATTCCGTTTTCCGCTCGACACCACACCCCTCCTGTCAGGAACTTTCGGAGAATTCAGGGGCACCCATTTTCATGCAGGGATCGATATTAAAACCTACGGACAAACCGGTTTACCTGTTTACGCCACAGCGGATGGTTATGTTTCCCGGATCAAAATTTCGCCTTATGGATACGGTAAAGCCATTTACCTGACCCATTACAACGGTTATACTTCAGTTTATGGACATTTAAGCGGGTTCAATCCCGAGCTTGAAACCTATATCCGCAAACATCAATACACCAAAAAAAGTTACAGCATTGAATTGTTCCCGGGTAAGAGCCATTTTAAGGTGAAACAGGGTGATATAATCGCCTATTCAGGAAATACCGGAGGTTCTTATGCCCCCCATTTGCATTTTGAACTCCGTGATACCAAAACACAGGAAATACTTGACCCCTTGGGATTTTCCCTGCCCGTTCAGGATACGCTGCCTCCCTATCTCAGTCTGGTCAAAGTGGTAAAAAGAGACCGGAATGAAAAATGGAATACCGGGTCCTATCCTGAAACAGCGCGGGTTTATACCTCCTCAGATTCGGTTTACCGACTCAAACTTCCGTCTGGTGAATACGCCCTCGTTCTCGCAGCCCGCGATTTTTTAAACGGTGATACGAGCAACGTGCTTGGCGTTCAATCCGTATTGATCGAACTGGACGGGCAAAACCATTATAATAGAAAATCGAATCGTTTTAGTTTTCGGGACAGCCGTTATATCCACCTTGTATCTTCCTATGAACAAGGCCAGCCTCCTTTGGAACATTGTTTTAAAGAACCTTGGATCCAGCACGATCTCGCCGAATATTCCAATGACGGATGGTTTGCAATGGATCATCAAAATCAGGAAAGAGTACTAAAAATAACTTTGGGTGACGCATACGGACATCTTCAGGTTATTACCCTCTTCCTGGAATTGGAAAATCCACGTTTTTTAAAAGGGGTAAAAAGAACCTTTATGGGGGTTAATTGCATGGAAACATTGCTTTTCGAAAATGCATATAGCTTCAGTCTGGACCAGGGTAAACACCTGATTGATTTTTTTCCTAACAGTTTTTTTGATACGCTAATGGTTCATGCCTGCATCAACCCAGGAAAGGTTGATACGCTTTCTATTTATCCATCGAATGGCTACGTAAGTGAGCGTTTTCGTCTTATTTACAAACTGCCCGACACCTTACCGGCCCTGAGCAACCAACTTTGTCTGGTCAGGGCGGGTAACGATGGTCCCGAGTACATTGGCGGAGAAATAAACAACGGGAAGATCCAGTGTTATACCCGGAACATGGGAACCTATTATCTAAGTATGGATACCCTTGCTCCAAGTGTTGAATTTCAGTCGATTAACGGCGACACCCTCTTTCTTAAGCTGGCTGATGATTTTTCAGGGATCGCCAAGTACACTCCCCGCATTGGCGGGCGTTGGTTTTTGATGGAATACGACCCCAAGTCGGGTGTACTTTTCGGAGATCTGAGCGATTTTCCCAAAGAAGAAAACCTAGAATTGGATCTGCTTGTTAAGGATAACAGAGGAAATACCACAGCGTATAAAAAAACAATAGAACGATGAAAGTGACGAAAGGCAAAAAAGCTCCGGCTTTTACAGCCAAAAACCAAAAGAACGAAACAGTGTCCTTAGATACCTATAAGGGCAAAAAATTGGTGCTCTATTTCTACCCGAAAGATGATACCCCGGGATGTACGGCCGAAGCCTGTGATCTGCGGGATAATTACGCCCGGTTTATCAAGGCCGGGTATGCCATATTGGGGGTCAGTCCGGATACCATAAAAAAACATATTCGATTTATCGAAAAATATCAACTCCCTTTCGACCTGTTGGCCGATGAAGACCATGCGGTTTCTGAAGCCTACGGGGTTTGGAAAGAAAAAAGTATGTTCGGTGTCAAATACATGGGTGTCGTGCGCACCACTTTTGTGATCGATGAAAACGGGGTGGTTGTGGACATCATCGAAAAGGTAGACACCAAGGCCCACTCAAACCAAGTGTTGGCTTAAGGTGACGGATAGGAAAAATCCAGCTTCATACCCTCAAATGTGCCCGAACTCATGAGCAGCAGGACCATATTTGGCCCCAATCGTGCATGGATATAGCGGGATAACATCGCTGCATCCGTATAGATCTGGACACCGTCTCCAAAGGCCTCACTTACCTCTTCGGGTTCAAGCATAGGCAGTTTTTTATGTTCCAAAACCCGGGGTGAATAAAAGACCAGGGCCTCGTCGGCTTGTTCTAAACTTCCCTGGTATTCATCGAGAAAATTCCTTTGGAGGGAACTGAAGGTATGCATTTCAAATACGGCAAGGATATGTTTGTCGGGAAACTGGGCTTTTACAGAATCAACGGTTGCTTTAAGTTTACTCGGGGAATGGGCAAAATCGCGGAATACCGGCAATGCACCTGTATCGGGTAAGCGTTCCAGTCGTCGTGCGGTGCCTTTAAAAGAGGTCATATACTCTAAAAAAGCTGGTTCCGGAATTCCCAGTTCCTTTGCAAGCATCATTGCCCCTGCCATATTCTGCAGGTTGTGTGCGCCAAAGATCTGCATGGGATAGTCCTTCCCTTTCCATTTAACCAGGGTTTTACCTGAATTTATTTCATGGGGCAGGGTCGAATAGGGCAATGACTTAAGACGGCCATGCTCTTTCTGCATCAGGAGTTGTAAAGTTTCATCCTCCGAAAACCAGCTAAGGGGTGCTCCGTCAGGCAGGGAATCCAGGAATAGCTGAAATTGTTCAACATAATTTTCCCAGGTAGGAAATACATTTATATGATCCCAGGCTATCCCGGTTATCTGGGCCATATGGGCGTGGTAAAAGAGAAATTTAGGTCGCGGGTCAAGGGCTGAATTCAGGTATTCATCCCCTTCGATCACGATCAATGGGGCCTCACTCAGGCGAACCATGGTATCAAAGCCTTCTAACTGGGAGCCCACGAGGTAATCAAAATCCTTCCCTGCTTCCTTTAAAACATGCATCAGCATGGCAGTTGTTGTGGTTTTTCCATGGCTGCCAGCAATAACCACCCGTTTTTTATTTTTGGATTGCTCATAGACATATTCCGGGAAGGAATAGACTTTAATTCCCAGCTCCAGCGCACGTTTCAGTTCGGGATTATCCGGTCGTGCATGCATTCCCAGAATAACTGCATCGAGTTCGACTTTGACAGATTCAGGAAACCAGCCCCAGGATTTGGGCAGGAGCCCGGCTTTTTCCAACCTGCTCCGGCTTGGTTCAAAGATCTCATCGTCGCTCCCGCTTACCTGATATCCAAGTTCCTTTAGACAAAGAGCCATATTATGCATGACAGCACCTCCGATGGAGATTAAGTGAACGCGTTTTGCCATAGGATTCGAAAATAAGGGAAATCAGGTTGAGGTTGAGGTTAAGGTTGAGTTTTGGTTTAAAAAAAAACGGGACAAACCTCTTTGGAGGCCTGTCCCGTTTAACAGATTTAAGCATAAAAAATTTATTCTTTCACAACCAGATTTAAACTTGTGGTTCCTGAATCTGTGGTAATGTTTACCGTGTAGATTCCCGGAGCCATTCCTGTGGCGCTTAAATCGAGGTCAAGGGTATTTTGACCTTCTGTGAGTTCAAATTGACGTGAGAAATATTCACGGCCAAGCATATCATAAATGTGCACCTGCGCCGTGGTAGTTTCTTTAGCCTCAACAGAAAGTGCCGCGTGAAGCCAGGTCGCACTGATCGGGTTCGGGCTGATCAGTTCTTCTGAGCCCTCTTCCGGCACAGGTTCGGTACTGTCTCCTCCAACTATCGTCACGGAATAACAAATGGACATATCCGGCGGGGTATTTCTGGTGATCCCCAACCCGCTCAAAACAGTCTGCATTCCTCCAAATGTACTTATCAGGCCTGGACCAAATGTTCCCGGCCCCGTTGTTACAGTTGGATCCTCGAATGTTTCACCGCAATCCACCACTCCGTTAAAATAGGTTTTGATAATCTGTCCATACCAGATCTGGCTGTTAAGATTCTCCTTGCTGCAGAAAATACTAAGTCCGTCAAAGGTGGTTCCTTTAAACTGGTCAAGGCTAACAGGCATTAAACTATACGTCATGTCATGATAGATAAATTCACCATCAGCGACCGGAACACCCGCGTCATCAGTTTTAACAACTACAGCATCATACCAACCCGGACTCCAGTCCAATGTTCCCAAAGCGTAATATTCGTAGAAGCCATTGGTATTTTGTCTTTCGATTACATCTATTGCTCCGTTCATGGAACCGGAAATATTGGGATCATCATAGCTGTTCGACCATTGTAGTACACCTGTCGGGGATATTTTTGCGAGAACCAAACCTCCCGTGGTAATATCAGTTCCTCCTCCGAGAATAAATCCCGGTCCGCCGGAATTCGGGTTATTGGAAACTGCGATACTCTGAATGTTCGTGGTTGTGGTTAGCGAACCGTAGAAAACAGGAGTCCCTATAGGGGAACCCGTGCTTGCATCAACCCGGAAAAAATGGCCAAAACAAGTGGTTGAGCTGCTGTTAAAAGTTGCACCAACAACGGCCAATTCCATAGGACCTGTTGGCGTATAGGGGCTTTCTATCAGATCCAAAGGCACGCTATGGATATAGCCGGTTCCGGACATATCATAGGCATTGGCCCAGAGAAGGTTTCCGCCGATATCGATTTTGCCAATAAAAACCTGCGCTTTAAAGGAATTATCAAAAAATGAACCCGCGAAATAGATCTCATTTCCCGTCGCCGATTTGGCAATTTGCAAAGGTGGACCAGAAAGTGACCAAACATTCGTTGCCGGTGTAAACCAGTATGCATAAATGGGTCCAGGGTTTCCTAACAGATCTATTGTAAAATAATAGATGCCATCACTGCAAAATCCCATAATTCCAAAGCCATTCAGAAGTTCAATAATTTTCGGAGAACTTGTTGCTGATACTGCCGATCCAATAAAGTATTCCCGATTGAAAATGGGTGTACCATGCTGATCCGTATATACAACCGAGATCATATTCGTAGCTCCTCCGGTCACATAATTTACTCCACATATAACATGCCCGGAAGGATTGATTTTTGTATTGATACCGTCTGAGGTAACAACATCTCCGGCCCAATATTCATGCTGGAAAAACTGGGCATTAACTGGCGCGCACATTCCTGCAATCAGCAGAATGGCCAATAGATAAAGTCTTTTCATAATTCTTTTTTTAAGGTTACGCCGTGAATTTTGTACAATTCAGGGTAACTACGGAAGGTGAGTTTGTCAACCATACTTCTCATTCAGTGAAATCATGTTTTGATCTGGTGACCCTTTCTGTCTTCGTTTTTTGACAAAAAAAACGGGACAAACCTCTTTGGAGGCTTGTCCCGTCTAATTCGTCTGATTTGATGGTTTTATTCCGTGATGCTGGTACGTACCGAGAACCAGGGGTCGACATATTCTGTATCCGGATAGTGTTTTCCCGGCATTACGTACAGCAGGCCATTTTCTTCCACCACCTTAAAGGTGAGTTCATGCACCCATGCCCTGTCTTCTCCCCATATTTTGGCCGTTACGATCCCTTTACTGTCAACACTTTCTATGGAATAACCAAAAGGAGTATAGCTGTTAACCAGGAATACAAAAGGATCGATACTGTACTTTTTATAGTAGGACGGAGCGATGTAGAGGCGCATGTCTTTATCGAAGGTCTCTTTTTCATAAACCATGGCATAACAGATCTTTTCTACGAGCTCGGTTTTGTCATTCTTTTCAACAACAGGCTCATCGACATCAACTGTTTCCACTTCATACCAGGGATGGATATAAAAGTTGTCGGTATGTCCTTTGGGGTAAACGTAAACCTTACCTCCTTCTTTTACTACTTTAAAGGTGAGTTTGTTTATCCAGGATTTTCCTGAACCCCAGATATGGGCTGTTACCATTCCGTCGTTTCCAACAGTTTTGATCTCTGATCCGGTAGGGCTGTAATAATTGATCTGGTAATCGTATTTGTCGATATAGTTTTTCTTGTAATAAGACGGCGCAATGTATTTGCGTGCTCCGGTACCAAAATTATCGGCATCATTCACCATGTCATAGAGGAGGTCTGTAACTATTTTCCTTGCCTCTGTAGCTGTAGGCACTGCCCCACCTGTGCCTCCATCATCATCCGTTATATCCGTTTCAACCTTGTACCAGGGGTCGATGTACATGTAGGTAGAAGGCTCTCTCCCCGGCATAAAATAATAGGAACCGTCTTCATAGGTTACAATGAATGTAAGCCGATGTACCCATCCGCGGCTGCTTCCCCAGATACGGGCTTCTACCACTCCATTCCCTTTGTTTTCATCAATAGAAAAACCAACGGGAGAATAAGTATTAATCTGATAACTGCTGGCGCTGACCTTATGGGCTTTCAGGTAAGCGGGTGAAATAAAAGAACTCACTGACATGGAAGTGCTGTTGACCATGTTGTCGAGTACTTTTTCTACAAGGGCATTTTGTTGTTCACGTGACTGGCCGAATGCACTCACGGTGCTCAAGCACAAGATAAGCGTCAGTCCTTTAATGATGTTTTTCATGGCTGTTTAATTTGGAATATATCCATGAAGCAAAGTTGAGGTAAATGGAGTTTCGAAAAATCCCTATTAGTAGGTAGTTATTAACGCCATTATATACCAAAAAACCCGCAGAAGCGGGTTTTTTAGTTAATTCATGAATGCGCTTACATTCCGGTCCAGAAGTCGGGTTTGAAGCCCGTTTGTTTTGGCGTGATACACATAACCGGTATGCTTGAATGTTTGTTTACGATCTGTTGTGCGTAGGATCCAACAATAAATTCGGTAAATCCTTTCTCCTGTTGGGTCATGATCATGATCAGGTCGGCATTGATCTCTTCTGCGTATTGCAGGGTGTCGTCGGCAGGGTTTCCCGGATAATCCTCGTCGGCCAGCATCTTCGAAGTATGTTTCACCCCATTTTTGGTCAATACATCCTCCACCTGATGCAGGTTGGCTTTTACCCGGTTAACCAGGAACTCATCGGAAAGTTTAATGCTGATGATATGTACGGTTGACGCGTACTTTTTCGCCAACTGGATGGCCCACCATACTTTTTGTTTACTTTCCAGCGACAGGTCGATGGGAAGCACGATGTTCTTATAGCCGTGACCATATTGTTTTTCTTTAACGATAACCACCGGAACTTCTGATCCGCCAATTACACGTGATGCATTGGAACCAACGATCTGTCCCAGACCTGAGGCTCCCTGGGTTCCCATGATGATGGAATCGATATCATTTGCCTCGTCTTTGGCATAATCGAGAATGGCGGCATGGATCCGGCCCGATTCAATAACGGATCTGGCTTTTACCCCATGCGTTGTGCGAATTTCCTCCACCATCCGGTCCATCTTTTCCTGAAGCATTTGCCCTACCAAACCTTCTTTATACGAGTTTTTTTGTCCCCAGATACTTCCAATAAAGGATTCTTCAAAAATGTGCATGATGCATATTTCGTTACCGAATTCTTTAGCCACCTGTACCGCATGGTCAAGTGCATTTGCAGCAACCTGAGAAAAATCGGTTGGTACAAGGATGGTGTTCTTTTTCTTTTCGTTTTGCATGGATCGTAAAATTTTAAGTGGCTCAAAAATAGTGATTCTCCCCGAGCCACCAAATACATATCTAAACCCAAACCTTCTGGCTTGCTTTTTGAACAGAAAGAGTAGATTTGAACATTAACATAAATGCATACTATGGCAATTGAAGTAACCGACAGCAACTTCGACGAGGTTGTTTTAAAATCAGACAAACCTGTTTTGATCGATTTTTGGGCTGAATGGTGTGGCCCCTGCCGCATGGTGGGACCTATCGTTGAAGAAATGTCCGGAGAATACGAGGGTAAAGCCCTGATCGGAAAATTAAACGTGGATGAGAATCCTGAAGTGACCGTTAAATATGGAATACGCAGCATTCCTGCATTGTTGTATTTCAAAAACGGCCAGGTAGTTGACCGTCAGGTTGGTGCGGTACCAAAGGGTACATTGGCATCCAAACTTGAGGCCCAACTTGGCTGATAAATAGAATTTAACCAAAGCCGTCGGTGACCCCGACGGCTTTTTTAATGTATAACGATGAACCGAATTCCCCGGGAAGAACTTGAAAAACTTGGAAATTTTGAGCTGCTGGCAAGGCAGGTCGTTGAAGGATTTATAACCGGGCTTCACAAAAGCCCCTTCCACGGCTTTTCCGTTGAATTCGCAGAACACCGTATTTATAACACGGGGGAATCAACCCGCCATATTGACTGGAAACTCTTCGCACGTTCCGAAAAACTATTTGTCAAACGTTTTGAAGAAGAAACGAATCTGCGTTGTCAGTTGGTTATAGATACCAGCAGTTCCATGTACTATCCCGATAAAAGCTGGAACAAAATGAAGTTTTCGGGGATCGCCGCTGCGTCCATCATGAATTTACTCAGGCGCCAGCGTGATGCTTTTTCCGTGGCTTTTTTATCGGACCAGATCGAGTGGCAAAGCGAAACTCGTTCTTCTTCGAGTCACTATCACTTATTGCTGCAGCAAATCGAAAGCCGCCTCCAATCCGCTCCGGTGCAAAAAGAAACCAACCTGGCCCGTTCGCTGGATATACTGGCGGAGAAGATCCATCGCCGTTCCATGGTCGTAATTTTCAGTGACCTCATGGAAACCAAAGAAGATACAGAAACCCTTTTTCGCAGTTTACAGCATCTAAAATTTAATAAACACGAGGTTATTCTCTTTCATGTGCAGGATAAAGAGAAAGAAACAGATTTTAATTTTCAGAATCGCCCATACCTCTTCACCGACCCGGAAACCGGACAGCAATTAAAATTAATGCCCAATGAGGTGCGTGAATCTTACCTAAACGCACAGTCTGCTTACCGTAAACTGATGCGCAATAAAGCAGCCCAGTTCAAGATTGACTGGGTAGAGGTAGATGCTTCTGACGACTTTAATCAGGTACTCCTGGCCTTCCTGATCAAAAGGGCCAAAATGAGTTAAGCGCGCCTGGCCGCCGCCGTGTAGGTAGCAATATGTCTTTCTTTTTTGCTGGGATAGATGTCCTCGATCTTGACCAGAATTCCCGTTTCCTCAACGGCGCCGAAATCAACATTGATGGCTGTTCCAAAATTCCGCATGGTCAGGGAGAGATTCATGTAGGCATTCACCAGCGGAGGAATGTTCTCATCGTGTTTGCGCACATATTGGTTCAGGACTTTATGTCCTTCTTTATAATCCAATCCATCAAAAATTCCTTTAAACACAGATATATCCGTTTTATAGGGCAGGGATTTGATAGGTTTGACAAGCTGGTCGGGATCAGGAAAATAGTGGTCCATAAAATAATGGATCAGGTCACGCGCTTCCTTGTTGTACGAAGGATACATGGTGATCTTTCCGAAAAAATACCGGACTTCCGGGTTGTCGACTACCAGAGCCCCGAGTCCGTCCCAAAGGTTATCCAAAGAAAAAATACCTTTTCTGTTGTTTATAGATGGTTGATAATCAGGCTGTACAAACGATCTTCCTAATTCAATGGTATAAGGAAGGTACTCCTTGATAAAACGGGGAGAAAAAGTAAATAATTCTGAAGTGGCCAATTCCACTTCCCCTTTTTCATTCACCACATTTTTGCAGTCAATATACCTGTAGCCACCCACAATTTGCTGGTCTTCCGGGTTCCATACCAGGAGTTGGTCGTAACAATGTTCTGAGGTGTCAAAATGATCCAGATCGAGTTCTTCTCCGGTACCTCCTCCGGCACTCCGAAAGGTAAGTTCCCTAAGGCGACCGATCTCTCTGAGAACATTCGGGGAATTGTGGCAATTGACAACATAAATTTCGTTATGGCCAAAATTGGCCATACGCACAAAACGTTCCGGACCCAGCTCGCTAAGGAGCAGTTTTTTATCAACCGATGAAATGAGGGGCTTCATTTTGCCTGATCGTTAAGAACCTAAATCGAAGCAAATTTGGCCATGGCCTCAGTGGAAACGCCGGTATTGGAGAATCCGCCATCGTGAAAAAGATTTTGTTGCGTGACATAACGCGTAAGGTCGGAAAACATGGCTACACAAAAATCGGCACAGGCCTCTGCAGGAGCATTTCCCAGTGGCGAGATCGAATCGGCATAGTTAAAAAAGGCGTCAAATCCGTGCACGCCGGAACCCGCGGTTGTCATGGTAGGTGATTGGGAGACGGTATTTACCCGCACATTTTTGCCCTTTCCGTAGTGGTAACCAAAACTCCTGGCAATACTTTCCAATACGGATTTGGCCTCCGCCATTTCGCTGTAATCCGGGAAAGTCCGTTGTGCAGCGATATAGGTGAGTGCCACGACTGAACCCCAGTCGCTGATCGCATCTTTTTTCCAGCAGGTTTGCAAGAGCCTGTGAAAGGAAATCGCCGATATATCCAGGGTTTTGTGCATGAATTCGTAATTCAGGTCTGTATAGGGTTTGCCTTTTCTTACATTGAGTGACATGCCTACGGAATGAAGGATAAAATCCAGTTTTCCTCCCAATTTTTCCATGGCCTGGTCGATCAATACATTCATATCCTCTTCGGAGGTTACATCAGCAGGAATGATCTCTGCGTTACATTTGGCGGCCAATTCGTTGATCTCCCCCATTCTCAGCGCAATGGGTGCATTTGTCAATACAAAGCGGGCACCTGCCTCATGGCATTTTTCAGCCACATGCCAGGCGATGGAACTTGAATTTAATGCACCGAATATGATGCCTCTTTTACCTTCTAAAAGCTGATGACTCATATGAATGTTTTTTGCAATGTTAAGTTTTTTGGAAAGAATTCAATGCTTTAAGGAGATAATCGAACGAGGTCCCAGGCCGTATTTGTCACACGTTCGTACAATAAACGATCATGGAGCCGGTTGGGTCTCCCCTGCCAAAACTCAATTTGCGAAGGAACGACGCGGTATCCGCCCCAATATGGGGGACGGATAATTTCTTTATCCTCAAAAGATTCTTTTGTTTCTTTTAATCGCTGCTCAAGTTGTTCCCGGTTTTCCAGGCGTTCACTTTGCTGACTTACCCAGGCTCCGATCTGACTTCCCCTCGGGCGGCTGGCGAAATAGGCGTCGGATTCTTCGGAACTCAGTTTGAAACATTCTCCGTTCACCCGTACCTGGCGCTCTACTTCCGGCCAAAAAAAGGTCAGGCTGCAAAAGGGATTGGCCATTAAGGCTTGTCCTTTCCGGCTATGGTAATTGGTATAAAACTCAAATCCTTCCTGGTTAAAGCCCTTTAAAAGGACAATGCGTGCCTCCGGATGTTTGCCATCGCCGGCCGTGCTTAAACACATGGCGTTGGGCTCCGCTACTTCGGCGCGAATAGCATCATGGAACCAGGTATCGAACAGGGCAATTGGATTTGCCGGGGCTTCCCGCTCATCGAGCGTGGCTTTTTGATATTCTTTTCGGATATGGGCAATGCTCATCGCGAACAAAGGTAAAAAAGCAAAGCGTATCCCGCTTTATTCAGGAAAAATATACTTTTGCCTATGCCTCTGACTCCCTTACCCAGCGAAGAAAATCCATGGAAAATTCTTGATACCGAAGTAAAACTGGACACCCCATGGGTGCGCTGCAAACTGCATCGGGTCATTAATCCTTCCGGCTCTGAAGGAATTTACGGGGTCACCGAGTTTAAAAACCTGGCAATTGTTATCCTTCCTATCGATGAAGAAGATAACTCCTACATCATCGGACAGTACCGCTTTCCCATGCAACGTTATTCCTGGGAGATCCCTGAAGGAGGCGGCCCTTTGCATCTCGACCCGCTGGATTCAGCCAAACGGGAGTTGAAAGAAGAAACCGGAATTGAAGCGGCCAGTTGGGAACTCATCCAAACCCTGCAGGTAAGCAACAGTGCGACGAACGAATTCGCCTATATCTACCTGGCCAGGGACCTGCGCTATGGGATCAGTGAGCCGGAAGAGGAAGAAAGGCTCGTTTTAAGAAAAATACCCTTTGCTGAACTCTATGAACGTGTCAAATCAGGAGAAATTAGCGACAGTCTGACAGTAGCCGCCGTGCTAAAATACAGGCTGATGCAATTGGAAGGGTCTTTGCTCTGAAAAGGAAAGAAATTGCTTTTCGAAGCGCGTCGTCCTATTATTGCAACCACTTTATTGGTATCTTATAGATGAATACACTTGTGATGGCAGGGCAAATGATCCTTGCATTATCCATACTTATTACCCTTCACGAACTTGGACATTACCTTGCTGCGAGGGCATTTGGGATAAAGGTGGAGAAATTTTTTCTCTTTTTTGATGCCGGTGGGGTCAAACTCTTTTCCTTTAAAAAAGGCGATACCGAATACGGGATCGGCTGGCTGCCGCTCGGTGGTTATGTGAAAATTTCGGGGATGATCGACGAGTCGATGGATACGGATCAATTAAAATCCGACCCGCAACCCTGGGAATTCAGAAGCAAACCGGCATGGCAACGTTTGATCGTGATGCTGGCAGGTGTAACGGTGAATATCGTGCTTGGAATGGTCATTTTTTCCGGCAGCATCCTGTATTACGGCGACAAATACATCCTGAACGACGATGCGAAATATGGCATCACCGTATCTGAGTATGCTAAAAAGCTGGGCTTTCAGGATGGAGACAAGATCACCCATCTGAACGGACAGAAGGTGGTTCGATTTGATGAGATCATCAATCCGACCCATATTGTAAATAAGGCGGTATATACCGTAGAACGCGATGGGAAATCCTTCGATATTGCTTTACCCGATACTTCACTAAAAGTCATTACATCTAAAAAAGCCGGATTTATCGGGCTTCGCCAGACTTTTTATATCGATAAAATAACAAAAGGCATGAATGCCGACAAAGCCGGGCTCCAGGCAAATGACAGGATATTAACCATCAACCACTGGCCGGCGCAATATTTCCATGATTTTAAAGATATCCTCTTCCATCGTGAAGGGAAAGAAGTGGAACTGGAAGTACTGAGAAATTCAGACACCCTGAAGATGAAGGTACTGGTGGATAAAGGTGGAGTTTTGGGCTTTACGGCCAAAATGGATGACCTCGGTGCAAAAACAGAATATTATTCGGTCGGCAAATCCTTTTCAGAAGGAACCAACCGTGCTTTTGCCTCGCTGCTGGTGAATATCCAGGCACTTGGAAAAATTTTCAGCGGCGACGTGGATCCTACCAAGTCGCTGATGGGACCTATTGCTTTAGCGGAAGTATTCGGGGGAAGCTGGGACTGGCAAAATTTCTGGGCATTAACCGGATTGTTGTCCATGGTACTGGCATTTATGAACGTACTGCCGATTCCTGCTTTAGATGGTGGCCATGCGCTTTTCCTGCTCGTCGAGATGGTAATTGGACGTCCGCTTGGGGATAAATTCATGCAAGTGACCCAAATCATAGGCATGGTAATTTTATTAAGTTTGATGGTCTTCGTCTTTGGAAATGACATTTGGAACATCATCTCTCGTTAAACTTTTGCTCCTGGCCGGACTTGTTTCGGCCAGTATTACCGGGTACGCACAAGAAAGCACCCACGACGTACCCGACAGCCTGATAAAAAAAGATTCCATTCGTGAAGTCCGGATGCTGATCGTGCCTTTTAATCCATCCATGTACTTTTCGGATGCAGATAAGGATATCGCTGAAGTGAGCAAAGTTGAGCCCGGTGAGGTACGAAACAAGGTAAACGCCAGTCTGGAAGCAACGGTTTCCACCCATCTCGGCCTTTATTATTCGGCAAAGAGCCTGAGCAAACAAAAGGATGCCGCAGAAGACCTGGATGTTATTTATGGATCGATCACCTATGCCCCACAGGTAAAAGAGCCCGAGGCCGGAGAAAAGAAAAAGCCCGGTTTGCAGGGTTTGCGTGAAAAGATAAAACCCGCTGATGATGTGCCGGAAAAACCTGCCGATCCTGAGACCTATATGGATATTTCCTTTGCAGATGGCCGTCTGATGGAATATATCGGCACCAAATACGAAGTGGATTATGTGGTGTTTTTCAATCAGTTCGAGATCATTACAGATTACGAAAACTGCATCGACCTGCAAATGCGCAAATATTACCGGGAGATCAAGGTGCATTATTCCGTCTACAGCAAAGACGGTAAAAAAATATCCGGTGACGTGATCACCATTCCTTATCACAGCAATGAAAACGACATCCAAATAATCGTAAAGGAGAATTTTGGGACATTAAGCAGTACCCTGCTCCAACGCATTTATCTAAAAAAATGAACCATTTCGAGGAATTTAATATCCCCGTGCAATTTTTCCCGGACCTTAACCTGATCAGGAATCGCTACTATGAACTTAGTCGCCTTTATCATCCTGATCTTAAGGACACTACAAAAGGTTTGATCGAAAGCGAACTGGAACAAAAAAGCAGCGACCTGAACACCGCTTACCGGATTCTGATGGCCTTTGACCAGCGGGTAGCGTATATTCTTTCCCTGTATGGATTGATGGGCGATGCCGACAAAGCAAGTGTTTCCTCTTCCTTTCTTATGGAAATGATGGATGTGAACGAATCAGTGATGGAGGCCAAATTAGAAGCGGATCCCGAACGATTAAGATCCATAGCCAAAGAAGTCGAACAGCTGCAACTCGAACTTAAGGACGAATGGGAAACACATTGCCGCTCCTTCGATAAATCACAGGATCAAAAGGTACTCGTGCAGATAAAGGACGATTATCTCCGTAATAAATACCTCCTGCGCTTACAAGAGCAACTCGAACAGGGAGTTTAACGCTGAAAAGGTAGTCCGCGCATTTGCCGGCCTGCTCCCTGGAGTTTATTCATCGTTTTCATCATCTTGCGCATCTCTTCAAACTGCTTGACCAATTTGTTCACTTCTGTGATGTCGCGGCCTGAACCGAGGGCTATCCTCTTTTTGCGGTTGCCTGAAAGCGCGTCCGGATTTTGTCTTTCGTAAGGGGTCATGGAACGAATGATGGCTTCCACCCCTTTAAAGGAGTCGTCGTTGATATCCACGTCTTTGATCGCTTTCCCCACGCCCGGGATCATACCCATCAGGTCTTTGATATTTCCCATCTTCTTGATTTGCTGGAGCTGGTTGAGGAAATCCTCATAGTTGAACTCGTTGCGGTTGATCTTCTTTTGCAGGCGTTGGGCCTCTTCTTCGTCGAACACCTGTTGGGCCTTTTCAACCAGCGATACGATATCTCCCATTCCCAGGATACGGGAGGCCATCCTTTCGGGATGGAAGATGTCGAGGGCATCCATTTTTTCGCCGGTACTCACGAATTTAATGGGTTTGTTGACCACCGATTTAATGGACAAAGCCGCACCACCACGGGTATCTCCATCCATTTTAGTAAGCACTACCCCGCTAAAATCAAGGCGTTCATTGAAGACCTGGGCGGTATTTACCGCGTCCTGTCCCGTCATGGCGTCAACCACAAAGAGAATTTCATTTGGCGAAACCGCACGTTTTACAGCGGCGATCTCGTTCATCATCTGCTCATCAACGCTTAAGCGACCGGCCGTATCGATGATCACCACGTTATTGCCGTTTTGACGGGCGAATTTGATGGCGTTATTGGCAATTTCTACCGGGTTTTTGTTTCCATCCTCGGTATACACCTGAACGCCTACCTGTTCAGCAAGCACTTTTAACTGGTCGATCGCTGCCGGACGGTAAACGTCGCCGGCGACCAACAAGGGGTTTCTTCCTTTAGCCTTGATAAAGCGGGCCAACTTTCCTGAAAAGGTCGTTTTACCCGAGCCCTGTAACCCCGCGATCAGGATCACTGCCGGATTTCCCTGCAGGCTGATCTCTGCAGTACTTCCTCCGAGCAGGTCTTTCAGTTCGTCGTTAACGATCTTCACCATTAACTGACTTGGTGAAACAGCGGTGAGCACGTTTTGTCCCATGGCCTTTTCCCGGACCACATCGGTAAAGGTTTTGGCGATCTTGTAGTTCACATCGGCATCAACCAGGGCTTTACGGATCTCTTTTACCGTTTCCGCCACGTTGAGCTCGGTTATCTTTCCCTGTCCTTTTAATCCTTTAAAGGCTTTTTCAAGTCGTGAACTTAAATTTTCAAACATGCTGAATGGTCTTAAATTTGAGCTGCAAAGTTAAGGAATGAACACGGATATACCAGCCCTTCCCGATCGACTCGTCTTCTTCGACGGACATTGTCACTTTTGTAATGGTTCCGTGATTTTTACCCGGAAGCGGGATAAGCGCAGGCGGATCTTTTATTCGCCCCTTCAGGGAATTACGGCTGCCCGGGTATTACCGCATTTGGATGCCGATCATCCTGAATCGGTCGTATATTTCAGAAAGGGTAAAATTTATTATAAAAGTTCGGCAGCCCTGATGATAGCCCGCGATCTGGATGGAATCTGGCCGGTATTTGCCCTTTTGCTTTTTATTCCCGCGTTTTTGAGGGATGTGGTCTATACCTATATTGCGAAGCGCCGTTACCACTGGTTCGGGCGAAGGGAAAGCTGCAAGATCCCGGAACCCTGGGAAAAGGCATACTACCTTCCCTGAGCACTTTGAATTCGCGCAGAATGCTTTACTTTTGCGCACTACCTGACTAACATGAAACTAATCTTATACTTCGGGCTGATCGCCTCGGCCTTTGTTGCCTGCTCAACTCCGGGAACGGAATCAAAAACAGAAGCTCCTGACACTCGTTTTGAGGATGCGATCTTACAAAAAGCTATTAAAAGAGGTGACGTAGCAACGGCTTTAAACCATGCTCATATCATACTTGAAAAAGACAGCACCCGAACAGGACTTTACGATACTTTGTTTCAGTTCTATTTTCAGATGGAAAACCCTATCGGCGTAGCAGAAGTTGGACAAATTTTGTTGCAAACTAAGCCGAATGATATGGACGTTTTAGAAGCCACTGCCATGGGACTTTCGGCTATCCAAGAATACGACAAAGCTTTGGTCCTTCATCGGCGCATGTTTGCCATTACCGGTGATCCACAATTAAAACTAACCATTGCTACCCTGTTATTTCAAATGAAAAAAATTGACGAGGCTCGTACTGAAATCCAATGGATCGTGGATCATCGTGAGATCTCTGACACGATGAAAGTGGAGCAGCCAAGTCAGGCATTTGGAAGCCAAAAGATCAGTATGCTTGCTGTAGCCTATTATTCCTTCGGGCAGATCGAGTATGAGCTCGGCAACAAGAAAGAAGCTTTAAAATATTGGCACAAAGCGCTGGCTACCGAACCGAGATATGACAGGGCTGCTACTTCTATTAATCAAATTAATAAATAAATCTAAACCCTCGGCTTCCAAAGGATCTCTGCAGCATTGGCATCCAGGACCATTTTTCGTGATAGTACGAACAGGTAATCGCTAAGTCGGTTGATATAGGGGATGATTTGCTCGTCGAGCGATTCTGTTTCTCCCACATGGGTGATCAGTCGTTCTGCCCTGCGGCATACACAACGGGCGATATGGCACATGGCAGCGTCTTTGGTGCCGCCGGGGAGTATGAAATTCTTCAATTCAGGGAGTTCTTCATTCAGGTCATCCATACGCTTTTCGAGCGCGGTAATATCCACTTCCTTCAGATCCGGCACGATCATTTTAGAACCCGGGGCTGAAGCCAGCAAAGATCCGACTGTAAAAAGGCGGTCCTGGATGGACTGAATAAGCGCTTTATCCGTTTCAGTCAGGGTACAGGCCAACAAATATCCCAGGTGAGAATTTAATTCATCGATGGTGCCGTAGGCCTCAATTCGCGGATGGTACTTGGCTACCCTTAGTCCTCCTATCAGCGAAGTTTCTCCCTTATCTCCTGTTTTGGTATAAATTTTCATGTGGCTCAAAAGTACATCGTAGAAACGAAAAAAAGGCAGCTCCCAAATTTGGAAGACTGCCCTTTCCCACACGCTAAAAGAAGTTTCTTATGCTTATTGTATTGTCAGGTTACCCATTGAGGTGATCTGTCCGTTGGTTACGGCAATACCGATAAAGGTAGTATCGCTGTAAGGAGCTGAAGGGATCACATCGACCTGGTAAGTTCCGGTGGTCAATCCGAGGATCTTAAAGGCACCCAGGCTATCTGAGAATGTACCTGTCGTGTCACCTGTTGAACTGATCGCCTGAACGATAGCTACCATATCCGGATCCAGATTACCTTCAATACCCCCTGTTATCGCATCGGTTATGGCACGGATCACAGGTTTCAGGATGTATTCTCCGTTGCCTGTCATGACAATACTGCGTGACGCATCAAAGTCGAGGGTTACATCGTAGGTTATGCCGGGCTGCAGATTTTTGTGGATCTGAACCTTCAAGCCGCTTTGTTGGCCACTAGGCGTTTTCAGGTCATAAGCCGTGCCCCCAACCACCACTGTATTATTTGTTCCTAAGATCAAGCGTAGTTGGGAAATATTACCGGATGGAAGGGTCACGGTGCCTAACAGGGTATCTATTCCATTTGCTAATTCCAACAGATCATAAACACCCGGATTGGCTAAAGGAATCGTGTTCCAGCCGTTTACATCGGAATGTACTTCCAGACCCTGGATATCAACATTTACCTCGTCATAAGGCCCGGGAGCATCCGTCATGCTTACGCGGAGTTGAGATTCACCATTTGCGTCCGGACTCTCCTGACAGGAGCTCATCATGGTACCCAGACCAAGAAGGCAGACCAGGTTAAATAGGATTATGTTTTTCATGGCTTTGGTATTTATGTTTGACTGGAAGGATTCCAAAGCCTTGCCATGAAAAAAAAATATCTGGGCTATACTACTAATGGACTGAAATGTAATGACTTACATTGCTAAATTACCTGCGTGCCAAAAAGAAAAAAAGGGAAATACCCTATCAAAATGAAAAAGGATTTTGCAAAATTGAAAGAATCAGGTGTCGGATTCGATCAATCCGTCGCGCATGCGTACAATTCTTCTCGCTCTTCGTGCGATATCTTCTTCGTGAGTAACAAGTATGATGGTATTTCCGGCCTGGTGGATGGCCTCAAAGAGCTCCATAATTTCTGTGGAGGTTTTTGAATCCAGGTTACCTGTGGGTTCGTCGGCCAGGATGATGGAAGGGTGGTTCACCAGTGCGCGGGCAACGGCTACCCTTTGTCTTTGTCCACCGCTGAGTTCATTCGGTTTGTGGGTTTGCCGGTCGCTCAGGCCAACCTGCATCATTACTTCTTCTGCCCGGCTTATCCGTTCATCCTTTTTGATCCCTGCATAAACCAGGGGCAACTGCACATTTTCAAGCGCTGTTTGGCGTGGCAGCAGGTTAAAACTCTGGAAGACAAATCCGATCTCCTTGTTTCTGATGGCCGCAAGTTCACGTTCCGAACGTTCGGAAACATATTTTCCATTCAATAAATAAGAACCGCTGCTTGGGGTATCCAGGCAGCCGAGTATATTCATCAGGGTAGATTTTCCGGAGCCGGAAGGACCCATCAATGCCACATATTCCCCTTTATTGATCTTTAAGCTCACCCCGTTCAATGCCGCGAGGGTGATATCCCCGATCTTATAAATTTTGGTGATGTCTTTGAGTTCGATCAGGGTCGACATGCCTGCTTATTTGGTGATGACCTTAGGCACCCGGAAATAATCCGAATCTTTTTTAGGCGCATTGTGAAGGGCCTGCTCATGCGTGATATCCTGGTATACGGCATCTTCCCGAAGCACATTATGTTCCTCGCTCATGAAGATCAGGGGTTCAACACCTTCTGTATCCAGGGCATTTAATTTCTCGCAAAAACCAAGGACTTTTTCAAGGTCTTCCCGGATCTTCGTTTTTTCCTGATCCACAAATTCGAGTCGGGCCAGATGGGCCAGGCGATCTATGGTTTCATCATTGATGCGCATAAGAGGCTAATTTTGTTTCAATAATACGATAAACTTCCTGCTTGAGGGAGTCAGCATCTTCTACCTTTAGACCGGCAGCCGAAATCGGGCGATGAACGTACATCCTCATTTTTCCCGGGGTGGCATAGAAGCTTCCTTTATCGGGTAAACGCAGGTGGTTATCGGGTAAGGTGATGGGTACGATCTCCACTCCTTTTTCAATGGCCAGGCGAAACGGACCGTCTTTGAACCGGCCCAGAACCGGTGCATGGGCCGGAATGGTCCCTTCCGGGAATAAACATACCGAGATACCCTTATCCAGCCGCTCTCCGGCCTCCTGGAAGGCTTTATGGGCCTGTATGGCGCTTTTGCGGTTAACGGCGATATCGATGGTGCCAAAAAAAATCCCGAACAGGGGTATTTTGGTCAATTCCGACTTGGCCATAAAAATAAAATAGCCGGGAAGCAACACGGCCAGGGAAGGAATGTCGATATAGGAGGAATGATTGGGCGCGAAGATGTAGGTTTTATTGGGGTCGAGCTTTTCCTCGAACTCCACTTTCCATCGGATGCCCGTCATCGCTAAAATATAAGCTCCCCAAACCCTTCTGAGCTGATGGGCGGCGGGATACCATGACTTTTTAGCAAGCAGCAGGTAGAAAAACGGGAGGGTGAGAATAAAAAACAGCAGGAAATGGATAGCCAGCCAGATCGCCCAGAGGTATTTCCAAAAAGCTACTTTTTTGGCCTTATCCATCCCGTTTGGTAATAAACACGGTAACGATCACGGAGAAGAGCATGCCGATAATGGGCGCAAACCCTACCCAGGAGATGACATTCCCTGAAAAAGAAAAGTTCTTTTGGGCGATCTTATTCACCACATCGTCAACATGGGCAATGGAATCCTGGGCTGCTTTCTTAAATTCCTCAAAGCGTTCAGGAAGCAGAACGGCGGTATCCTTGCCTTTCATCAGGTGCTCATAATATTCTTCCCTGGTATTTGCGGTGCTGTCAAAGCCTCTGATAATAGCCGGGGTGAGCACATTGTCTACATAATTCTGTTTGGCTTCCGGACTGACAACATTGTAATAAAATCCGGAAAGAATTCCGAAGATCAGGCCATGGCTCACCGTTGATAGTATTCCGGTGATCATGTAGCGCATAAAGCTTACTTCCTCAATGCTTTTTCTCTTTAGTTCAGTCAGGGTGAGGTAAACGGCAATTCCTGCACTCAGATAATGGATGACCAAAAACAGGGCTTTCTGTTCATCTGTACTTCCACTCGTAAATTCATTCAGGTAGAGAAAAAAAAGCGTGCCGGGGATCACAAAAATAGCCGCCCATTTGAAAAGGATCTTCATGCTGCAAAAAAACAAAAAAACCTTCGCCATTTCGGCAAAGGTTCCAAGTATCTTTTAGAAGAGGGGATTAATCCTCGTGATCACGACTAAAATCGTCGTGGTCGTGTGACCGGCTGAATTCCTCAAAATCGTACTCCGGCATCAGTTCTGTTTTCACATGACCCACCGTTTCATTCAAGGCATCCATAAATTTGTTAAAATCTTCTTTGTAGAGGAAGATCTTGTGTTTTACAAACATTCCGGAGTCCTGTTTCTTTTTGCTTTCCGTAATGGTAATGTAAAAGTCATTGGCCCTGGTCGATTTTACATCAAAGAAATAAGTACGTTTTCCCGCACGAATCTTTTTCGAAAAGATTTCTTCCCTGTCGTTGTTTTTGTAGTCCTCCATTAGTTCACGTAATTCCTGCGGAAAACTAGATTATTTTCCTGAATCCAACAAACACGGATTTCAGGATAAGGAAATTCCGTCCTCATTTTCTTCCAGGGGCGATAGGGCAATATCCTCCTGAAGGCTCTGTTTCTCATGCAAACCGGCATAATGTCCGCCTTTTAGAAGCAGCTCTTCATGTTTTCCTTTTTCGATGATCTTTCCTTCATGCAGCACCAATATTTCATCCGCCTGCATAACGGATGAT
The DNA here is from genome assembly GCA_036676705.1 of Bacteroidota bacterium. GTDB lineage: Bacteria > Bacteroidota > Bacteroidia > UBA8524 > UBA8524 > UBA8524. The sequence continues at coordinate 836 of JAKFCJ010000172.1, read as the reverse complement.
ACCCTGTGGGAGATGATCAGTACGGTGCGGTTCTCGAAAAAAGTCCCGAAATTGTTAAGTATCTGTGCTTCTGTGCGCGTATCTACAGCCGATAAACAGTCATCCAGGATCAACAATGCCGGATCTTTTACCAGGGCCCTGGCAATGGCCACACGTTGTTTTTGTCCGCCCGAGAGGCTGATCCCTCTTTCTCCAAGCATGGTTTCAAACCCTTTCGGGAAGTCGACAATGGTATCATAAACAGCCGCCGCTTTGGCCGCCAGTTCAATACGTTCGCGGTCATTGTCGCCCGATTTTAACCCGAAGCCGATATTTTCTTCTATCGAATCACTAAAAAGAAATACATCCTGGGGAACATAACCGATCCGTTCGCGGTATTCATCGAGGTTGATCTCGTCGATGGGTTGTCCGTCGATGAGGATCTCCCCTTTTGTAGGATCCTGCAAACGTAAAAACAAGGCTGCCAGCGTACTTTTTCCCGAACCTGTCGTGCCAATTACCCCAATGGTCTTCCCTTTTTCCAGGGTGAAATGCATATCGTGTAAGGCAGGCTGGCGACTCGAATCATAGGAAAAATCAACATGACGAAATTCGATGGCCTTATTAAAATGGAAAGGACCCGTGCTTGGGTTTACTATTTCAGGCTCTTCAGCCAAAAACTCATTGATACGGGCCTGGGAAGCTGCGGCGCGCTGAACGATGGAGGTTACCCAGCCCAGGGATGCAACCGGCCAAGTAAGCATGTTCACATAGATCACAAACTCGGCGATGGCCCCAAAACTGAGGTTCCCGGCGATCACCTCTTTTCCGCCCATGTAAATGACCAAAAGGTTACT
>JAKFCJ010000171.1:0-25044 GCA_036676705.1 Bacteroidota bacterium | reverse complement strand
TGCGCCAGGAGGCCCAGGACAGGATTTTCAACCTGTGATATTCGTAATTTACCCCATGTGGATTTTGTGTGCAGTGCCGATGCGCTTCCCTTTCAAAAGGAAGAAGTCGATGAGATCTACTCCCGCCATTTGATCGAACATTTTACCCTCAAGGAATTTTTGAAGGTACTAAACGAATGGAACCGGGTTCTGAAAAAGGAAGGTGAACTGTATATTATTTGTCCCAATTTACTCTGGCACCTGAAACAGATCGTAAATGGGGAACACCAGTCCTTCTACAGCAAAAAAACGGATGAAAACCAGCGTTACTGGGGATTGGGAAGCCTGTTCGGCTGGCAGCAGGATGAATTTGATGTCCATAAATTCGGCTACTATTTTGAGTTGATCAAAGACATTCTCGAAGACGCCGGCTTTGACCGGGTAGAAGACCTCACAGCCAGTGGAAAAGGACTGGAAAACCAACCCTGGCACCTGGAAGTCAGGGCGCGTAAAAAATACAGCTCGCCCGACTATAGGGAATCCAGGTTTTACCATCATTTTAATGTGGGGCACTAGTCAGAAGAGTGAAAAGTGAAAAACGAAAAGTGAAAAGTGGTGGGGAGTTTAGAAGAACGAGAAAGAGTTATGAGAGCGTAAGAAAGAGAAACAGAACAGAGAAAGAGTGTTAAGCGCTCCCTTTCTGTTTGTCGAGAAGTGGGCCCTAAAGACCCCGTTGAGCGCAGCATATAGAAATAGGGCTATGTCTAGCCATAAAATCTATCTAAATGAAAAAATTCTTCTACTACCCTTTATTGATACTACTTGTATCAGGCATCCTTGTCGGTATCCATGCATGCTCGAAAAAAACAGAAGTGGTTCCTTCTCCACAAACCAGCATGCTGCAAAATGCCCAAAAGGGCACACCCTTCAGTACCGGCTCCATCAACGATTTTGTCCTCGCCGAAAAGGATAAGCAAGTGGTAATGATGGCGGCTAACAACGCAACAGGCATGGTTTACGCCATTGCCCTGGAGGATAATGATGCCAGCCAGGCAGCAACCAACGCGATCACAAACCCGGTGAATAATTTCGGAACCCAGCTTGCCCTGACTCTTGGAGTGCCTGCGAGTGACGTGTCCATATTGAATATGGAGGTTAATCCTGTGAGTAAATCCATTTACCTTTTGGTGACTACCTGGGGTTCGAATACCACCGCGATTGTAAAAGTGACGAACCAGGGCACCGCTTTTAACGTACTCGATCTAAGCAATGTAAGTTATGTGGCCATACCGTTTTCCACGCTGGGTGAAAACGTGAATGATATGACCTGGGGCGATAACAGCGTTTACCTGAGCTATAGCCACCCTTCTACCTTAGTTGGTAAAATTGCCAGTGCACAGGCACCTTTTGAACACAATGAGGTGATGGTGAACCGGGCAACAACCGTATTTAAAACGAACTGGGGATCAGCATATTATACGAATGCACCACTCGAAAGCATGTGTTATGCTGAGGTAGCCGGCGAAAAAAGATTGCTTGGCGTGACCGTATGTGCACCGGGTTTCTCCTTTAAGACCAGCGCTATTACAGATGGAAGTGGTCTCCTGGAGGTTAATGAATATTTTAACCTGAACACGGGTTCTGCCACGAAAGTGTATCCTGTGGTCCAGAATAACAAGACCTACCTCATCGAACATCATATGACCGGAAGGATCGTGAGGATAGGAGAAAAGTATATTGACGGAAGCCAGACCCAATTTAACGCGAACGCTACGTACCTGCTTCAGATGAATGGTTCAAGAACCCCGGGCCTTAATGATGAGGATGTCAAGATCATTCACGGTGGAGGAATTTATCTTATTTCAGCTGCCTACACGGATACGCAATTGTTGGCGTTTAGCAGCACCGGGGCTTTGTCATTGATCGCTCCCTAAGATTTATACGTGTTTCTTTTTAAAAGGTTCACCCTTTTGTATCTGCTCATACTGGCTGCCTGTTACGGAAAAGGACCAGGTGGCCGGTATCATTTTGATCTGGTTGACCCATCTCAACCCGTACTTTACTGGATACCCGATGAACGTGAAAAAATGCTGATACAAAAATCGGAATTGGCGGCTATTATATCCCTGTTCGTTGTGCAGGATGGCAAACCCGCGAATACCCCCGTGAGCCTGAAAGTTTCATTCAGGGATGACACGTGCTTTATGACCCCGGCCGTGACTTTAGGCTATTCCATGACTTTTGAATGGCAGGTATACCCGGGTAAGGATACGGTCAGAAAACGTTTTCAAACACCAGCGCCCTTGTCTTCGGATCCTGGAACCTGCAGTATCCTTTCCGTCTATCCGTTAAAAGACAGCCTGCCAGCTAATATTTTGCTTTTTCATTTGTTTTTTTCACGCCCGATGAAGGAGGATCCGCAAGCTTACCGGCATGTCCATATAGTCGATGAAAAAGGAAAAAAAATGCCCTTTTCATGGCGGCAAAAGGCCAGCTGGGCAGACAGCGGCAAACACCTGGTTTTGATGATACATCCGGGCCGCATCAAGAGGGGCATCAATTATGCAACGGCATCGGGTCCCTTGTTTGTGCCCGGGAAATCGTATAAACTCCAAACCGATGAGGCGCTGCTTTCCCTCGATTCCGTTGTCGCAGAGCAACATACCAAACTCATTTATATACAGGAAGCTGACAGGGTATCGCCCGCATTTAAGCCTCATGCCATGAACCGGCAACCTGCTGCAAAAAGCAGGGATCCCTTGTATATCGCTTTTACCGAGGCCATGGATTATGGCTCTGTGGAGATCGGGTTAACGGTAAAAGACCAAAAAGGCCGGTTGGTTAAAGGTCATTTTCAAGCTGTTAATGATAGTCTCTGGCTATTTATCCCCGACCTGGCATGGAAAACACAGACTTATGACCTGGTTTATAATGATTACCTGGCCGATCTTGCCAGCAATCCTGTTAATCGTCTTTTTGAAGAGGAATCCATTCAGAAGATGCAAAATGAAACCAAGGTAGCCTTCCGTTTTACTCCCCGGTAGAGCGGCATAAAAAAACCTGCTTTAGAGACACCCCCTCCAGGGTGGAACCAACAGGATTTTCGCCGGACTTCCTGAAGGGGAGTCCGGGTTATTTCATAGCTTTAAATGGCGCCAACCTGCCTATCTTTGAAATTGCAGTTTCCACTCCTGGCTTTAAAAGATCCTGCATGAATGATATGGACAACCAACCAAGCTCTTCCGAACAAATATCCCCTGCCGAGAAAAAGTTTTTATCCATTTTCACATACGCCCCGTTGGGTTTAGTAGAAATTGAGGAAAGCGGCAAAATACTCCGCGTTAGTCTTGTTGCACAAAGTATACTTGACCCGATATTGGCCGCACTCAAACTTCCTGCGGATAATATTTTTCCCATTCTGGATTTTTTCGACCCGGAACTTTCAAGACAGATCAAGGCCTTTAAAGGAGAAGGCGGTAATATTCTGAATAACTTCCTAAAAACGGTTGCCCTTCCACCGCCAAATGATCAAAGTCCGAGACACTTTGAATTCAGTTCCACAAAAATGTTCGAGGACTGCATTATTGTGGCTTTTGAAGACCTGACGGAAAAATACCTTGAGGAAAAAGCGATGCAGCAGGCCGACCTGGAGAAGGCTGTTGCCCAGGGTAAGTTCGAAATTGCCTCGGAGGTATTGCATGATATCGGGAACGCCGTAGTGGGATTTGGTTCCTACCTGACCCGCATCAAACGCTCGATGGAGCAAACAAATACAGAAAACCTTCAGAATGTGGTTGTTTTTATCAAATCACAGCAAGCTGCAATTGGGAATGCTATCGGTGCACCGAAAACCGAAGCCCTTATTACCTTATTGGAGGGCATTGTAAAAACACAGAACGACAATGGCGAAGAAGTTCATAAGTCGATCACGGAGCAATTAAACATCATTGGCCACATTCAGGAAATACTTACCATCCAGCGACAATACGTAACAAATTATGGCTCCCAGGAAAGAAAACCGGTTAACCTGAAAGCCATTATCAGCGATTGCCGGTCCATGCTTTTTGCTACCTATGACAAAAAAGGAATCGTGGTGACTTCGACCGTACAGGATCCGGTGCCCATGATCAAAGGGGACAGGACCAAGCTGATGCAGGTCATATTGAACATTCTGAAAAACAGTATTGAAGCTATCGAGATGGATGCCCAGGAAAAAAATATTTCCATACACCTCCAGTCTTTTGATAAGACCATCCAGTTAACGATACAAGATACCGGAAAAGGTTTTGAAGCCGAAAGCACCGAACATTTTTTCGAGCGCGGATATACGACCAAAAAAACCGGCACGGGTCTTGGGTTGTACAATTGCCGTTCAATCATCGAAAGCCATGCCGGCACCATTACCCTTTATAGCCCGGGAAATAATCTTGGCGCAACGACAATTATCAAGTTTGCCATCGACGAGACTCCCACCAAATCTTAAATGAAGCGTTTATGAATAGTGTAAATACCTCCGTGCTAGTTATCGACGACGAAGAAATGGTTCGCGATAACATAGAAGAAATCCTGACTCCAAAAAGAGCAACTATTTCGGAAAATACGATCAACAAGGCTGCCAGTATCCTGTTTGATACGCCACATGATATTCTGGAGCCGAGGGTAAGTAATATCCCGGTTTTCACTGTTCACAAGGCTTCAAATGGCATGGAGGGAGTTGATATGGTGAAAAAATCCCTGGCCAATCTCCGTCCGTATGCAGTTATCTTTTTGGACATAAGGATGCCGGGATGGGATGGGCTGGAAACCGCCATGCAAATACGAAAATACGACACCAACGCTGAGATCATTTTTATTACCGCATACAGCGACCTGTCTATTGAAGATATTGTAACCCGGGCCGGGCAAAATGTAGGGTATCATTGCAAACCGTATGCATCCGAAGAAATCATTCTGTTAGCGACCAAAGCGGTTACGGATTATGACCGACTGCGCAACCTGGAAAAACTCATTGAGTCCATATCTTCGATAGGCCTGAGCAAAAACCAACTTAACGCGCTGCTTAAAAACATACTGGAACAGTTGGCCATGTCTGTGGGTACGGATATGGCCCTGCTGGGAAAATTAAATGCGGATTATACCTACGAGAAGATCCTTTCCATTGGGGCCATAGAGATCAGGCTAAACCTGGACGAGTTAATTGCCCGGGTGAAAAACCTGCATATTCAACCTGATGAGGTAGTACAAATTGATGACCTGATAGTGGCGCGAATAGACACGTACTCGGTTTTCGCAGTGCTGAAAAAACAGGAGATGCTGAAAACAGAGAAAATGTACCTGCTGAAACTGTTTGTGCAAAATGCCGCGCAGGCGATCCGAAATGCCGAACTGAATGATGAGTTGCTCCAAAAGGAAAAACTCTCGATCGTGGGGAAGGCCATTGGCATGGTGATGCATGATTTGCGTTCGCCCATTAAGAATCTAAGTGTGGTGACAGGAATGATGCGGGACCAGGACCAAAAAAATGAATACGCTGAAACGCTTAACATGCTGGATATATGCACGGTGCAAGCCTCCGAAATATTTGATGACTTTTTGGATTTTATTGGAGAAGTCCCTATAAAAAAAGAGCAAACACATATCGATAAGATTATTGATACAGCCATTGCGCTTACATCGGTGGAGAACAATAACGAATATGTGGCGATCCATAAATCCATCCCCGAAGGCCTTATTATACAGGGAGATGAAAGGAAGCTAAAAAGGGCAATCATGAATTTAATTAAAAATGCCCTGGAAGTTCTTCAGTATAAAAAAGTAGAGAACGCCTCCATTCATATTAGGGCTGTTGACGATAAAGAAAAGGATCAGGTAATCATCGTGATAAAGGATAATGGGCCGGGTATTCCTGAGGATATTATAAAAACGCTTTTTGAACCGTTCATTACCAGGGATAAGGGCAATGGCACGGGACTTGGGTTGGCCATTGTAAAACAATTTGTTACGGACCACGGGGGCACTATTAATGTGGAAAATAATAACGGGGCCGTTTTCACTATCCATTTGCCCGTCAGCTAATCCGGCCGTCCAGGAAACCGTGACCTCTATTAACCTGAATAAAAGAATTCTGAAAGCCTGTAAAACCTATTGCGGAGGCCTTGGTAAGTTTCCGGGAGGAGGCATGCCTTTGGGCAGTTTCATTTCTTCAGGCCCTGTTGAGCCGGCCTTAAAATGGCGGAATTTGTAGGTCAGTGTTACCATTCCATATCTCCTGAGTGCCTGCGTGTAGTTATCCTCCGTATACGTTTCCGTAATGGTCCGGCTCAGGTTGGTATTCTGGTTTAAAATATCGTACACGGATACCCGGAGTTCCAGCGTCTTGTTTTTCAAAAATTTATAGCCGACAGAAGCATTCCATCGGGTGTAATTTTGATCAAAGCCCTGGCTTAAACCATAATAAGACGTATAATTCAGGTCACTTGCAAATACCAGCGAACTTGTGGGCATATAGTTAATAGTGAGGCTGCCGTTGGTGCTGAAATAGGGGGAATTGGAAGTGGCCTGGAGGGAATTGCTCACGGTATTATAAGACCCGTTCAGGGAAAGGGAAAAATCCAGTGCCTTGCTGATATTGCTGCTGAGATAAACGCCGGTACGAACACTGTTATTCAAAGCAAAATTTAACGCGTCATCAATTTTTGATGGGGTATGGGATACCGAATATCCTCCGTTAAAATTCAAATTGCTTTTAATTGTCTTCAACGGAAAACCATAGACGCCAAACAGGGAAAGTGCCTTATAGCCATCCAGGTTTACCGGCTGGATGAGCTGGCTTCCTGCATTCAGGTTAACCCCGAGCACGGTGGTATCATTCCGGATAAACCGGGTATGGTTGCTGATGTATTGATCCACATACCTCGCATTCGCGATGAAAAACAAATGTCTTTCTTTTTCCGGCTGTCTTTTCATGAAGCGAAGGGTGAGTTTAGACTCATAGGACCGGTTTAGTTCATAATTTCCCATTTGTACCAGCAAAGGATTGCTGAGATCGATCACATTCTGGAGTTTTTGCACCGCCGGAGCATTGGCGCTGGTGGTAAAGCGCGCAAAGAAATTTGATGAATTGGTCAATTTCTTACTGTACACCGCCGCAGGCAGGATAGTGAAAAAGGTCCTAGAAGAATGGATGTTTCCAGGCATTTGCCCGTCTATCTTTAAGGTAGCCGTTTGCAGATCACTTCCGATTATAAAATACCCTGAGGAATTACCATAGCGGTAAGAAAGATTCCCTGCCTGGACATGATACCTATAAGTAAAACTGTTTGAAAGGGAGCTGTCGGGATCCCGGGGACTGCCTGAGAGCAAATCGAAGGTTGTTTTATCCGACTCTTCGAAAGAAAATGAAGGCCGGTAACTTAGCAGGACCTGTCCTTTGCCCAAAGGTTCGGTGTATGAAACATTCGCGCTGAAATTAGCGCCTGTTCCTGCCTTATCATATCGCTGATCCAGCGTTTCATTGATCGAAGTATCTTCATATATGGTTACCGATCTATACGCTCCATTTCCTTTCTGGGGGCTGTATACCGTATTGATCGTTGTCGAAAATGTCCTGTCTTTTTTCCTGAATTTATGTTGAAACAAAATTTCATTGCTAAACCTGTAACCCAGGCCGGAATACATTGACTGCACATTCGACCGGTTCAGGTAGGTGGAAAGCTCGGGCAGTTTCGTAAATCCATTACTGACTGAAGAATTGCTCACTTCCTGGATAACAAGCGCAGGAGTGATCGTTAGTTTGTTCATGGAGTCAATGAAGTATTCCAGCTTGAAGTTTAAACGGTGATTATCGTTTATTACCCTATCCTCGCTCTGCTGCTCGTACTGTTGATTATCGGCGGTAAAGTAGTTCCTCGCGATGGATGAATTGCTTCGATTATCTGTTCGGTTATAAAAATAACTACCGGAAACACTCCACTTTTTCCCCCAGTAGTCCTGATAGTTAATACCAAGGGAATGCGTCGTTGTCAAGCCGTTTTGCTGGTCAGAAAAAAAGTTGGCTCCTCCGGATCCGGGGCGGGGAGGTCCCCCACCCTGGGTTCCGGTATTACTCAACACACTCATTATATCCGTGATATTGAAATTTTGTTGGTTGACATTATTGGTCATTCCAATGACCGATATTCTCTGTCCCCCGTTAAAATGATTAAACGTAAGTCCTCCATTATATCTGCCATCCGGACCAAAGCCGGCATATACATTACCAAACTGACCAACATTCATCCCCTTTCTCGTCACCAGGTTGATGGTTTTTGTTTCATTACCATCCATAAAGCCCGTGAATTGTGCTTGTTCACTTTGCATATCAAATACCTGGACCGAACTGACGACTTCAGCCGGAAGGTTTCTTAAGGTAGCAGTTGGATCCTCGTTAAAAAAGGGTTTCCCGTCTACCAGTACCTTTTTAACCTCTTCACCGTTATGTTGAATGTTATTCCCGTCACTCGTTACTCCGGGAAGTTTTTTAACCAGGTCTTCCGCCGTTGCATCGGGATTCGTCTTGTAGGCATCTGCGTTGTACTCCAGGGTATCTCCTTTGACACGAACATCCTGCACACTCTTTTCAATTTTCACTTCATTAAGAAATTCCGAATTGACTTCCAGAATAACCAGTATGCTGTCTTTCCTGGCTTCTTCCTTTGTGACCCGCATTTCAAACGATGAATATCCGATACTGCTAACCCTGAGGAGCATGGAGTCATATCCGGGAACACGAAGGGAGAACCTGCCGAATTGGTCTGTAATCGCTCCTGCCATCTGCGTAGTATCCTTCAGGTCCTTAACCACAACGGTCGCTCCCGCCATATACTGCCGGCCCTGCCGGTCATATACGCTCCCATGGATCTCGTAGGATTGGGCCCAAAGTGCATTGAAACCCAATATGCAAAACCACATTAAAAAACCGAATTTAATTCTCAAGGGTTTCATTAAAGCTAAGTTTAAAAACATATTGAAATGACTTTTTTTCGGTCAGGTCTGCTCCGGGCATTCCACCACCGGGCATTCCACCACCGGGCCTCCCTCCTCCGGGCATACCCCCTCCTGGCATTCCACCCCCGGGCATCCCACCGCCTGGCATGCCTTCCCTTCCGGGACCCCCTCCCGGTGGTCCTGAAGGGAGGGCCAGTTCATTGATAATTACTCCGAGATTGAAAACAGCATTGGTATCCAGGGATGTTCCGGTTGAATGGTAGATCTCGGATAGTGGAATAACGGCCTCGTATACCAGGACATCAAGACTATCCCATTCCATCCTGACCTTTATCCCGGACGTATCGGAACGACGCATTCTTCCACTACCACTTTCATTAAATCCCCAGATCTCGAATTCTCCCTGTTGAAGCAAAAACTCCTTTCTCCGGGTAGTTTTATCCTTTTGCTCCGCCACACCTGGTTGGGGATGTTTTTTTCCTAATTCACCGGGAAGAGGAAAAGCTATTCCCCTCTCGTGAAAAGCCTTTTTCCCTGAATCGACACAAATGCTCATGCCTGCAAGCATGATCTGCATTTGTATGTGCTCATCGGGGATACGCAGACACAGATACAAGTTGTCGGAATCGTTGCTCAAGACGTACCCCATTTTCGCCAGACCATGGTACTGTAGTCTTGTTCCAACATAATTTCCGGGAAATCCGGAGGTATCTACTTCAGGCTCCAACCAGGTTATTCTCTCCACCACGTTGGGAGAGCAGGCGAAACAAAAGCCTGCGATCATCAGCAGGCATATTTTAAGTATTCTTTTCATTTAATTAAATAATAAACCGGCCCCATACGAATTCTCTGTTCATACCCTGAGACAACACAATGGACTGTGTCAAATCCAGGCGGGGCCGGCAATTTCATTGTTCATTCACCTCGATATAAAGGGTATCCATATTAAGTCCCGTAAAAATGCCATACCCATTTACGATACTGCTCGAGGGGCTGGTAAGGTTCAATGAACTGGCCGTATTTTCTCCATACATGGAAGCATAATCAGGTAAAACATGGCATACGATGATGGCATGTGTCCCGAAATATTGGAATTCCATGCTTCTCAGGCTTTCCGAGCTGGTAATGGATGGGGTCTTTCTAAAAATTGAACCCGGAGGATCCTGATCTCCAAAGTCAATGATCGGATCCAGGACCGATTCAAGGTTTTCAACCAAAACCAGGTAATAGGACCTGTCATTATTCTCCCAAGTTATTTCGATCGGCTCCGGTTGCGTAAATGAACCCGGGAATCCCGACGTGGAATCGCGCCTGGCCACTTCGATGGAGGTAACCGATTGTTGAAGATCCCGGGGTTTTTCAGGTAAATAAGTAAAGGCGGATACATCCTTATCATTGAAACGGAATTCAAGCGTATAGTACTTTCCCACCTCCGGGTACAGGTTGCTATCTCCGTATACACCCTTTCCATAGGGATGAAGCAATCGCTTTTGATTGTCAAAGGACAAATAAACTTCGAGGGAGTCGATATGGTCATTCGAATAGGCCACATCCGATAAAAACGGATATTGACGGCTGATTTCAATTAAGATAGGTTTATCAGGCATCAGATAGCCTTCAATGACCGGGGTATCTGTATACTCCACATTCCGCTCTTTTTCACAGGAATGCAATAGGATCAACATAAAAGCCAAAGGGACCAGGTAACGATAATGAGCCTTGTTTGCGCGTTTTTTCATCTAGTGGAGTTTGAGTGATAGAGATATATTCGGGGTGATCCCTAAATAATTGACATTTGTTTCAAGGATCTGGTCCCCCTCAATGGTGTATTGTTTATACCAGACATTCGTGCGGTCGTACAGGTTGAATAAAGAAAAGCCCAGGGTGCCCAGGACCCTCCTTTTCTTATCCCCACGTTGGCCCCCTAATAAGGTATAGTTAGCCGCGATATCCGCACGATGGTAATCAGGCAGCCGCAGGGAATTTTTTGATGTAACGGTAAAATAATCCTGTTCGGTTCCATCCAGCAGGGTAATGGAATACGCTCCTGACGGGGCGGTATATGGCCGGCCACTGGCGTAGATCCATGTTGCCGAAAAATCCCAGCGTTTGTAGTGATATATCCCGACAATCTTAAATTCATGCCTTACATCCTGATTGGCTGCATACCATTCGTCAGAATAGGTCTCAAAATAGTTTTTTGCCTCCCCCAGCGTATAGCTGACCCAGCCATTTAAATTTCCCGTTTTCTTCTGGGCAAGAAATTCTATGCCCCTTGCCATACCGCGACCGGTCAGGAAATTCTCCTCATAAGAAAGACCATCCGGACTCGGATTAAATCTTAAAGAATATTCCGTCAGGTTATCCAGTTCCTTGAGGTAGACTTCGGTGCTGAATAAGAATTTACCACTTTCAAATACAAGTGCCCCGGTGTAGTGGATCGCCTCACTTACCGGTATCTTATTTCCATCAGACAATAACCAAAAGCTCTTATTCCCTGACAAAATATCCTCCCGGGTAACCAGATTTGCAAACTGGTAATATTTCCCTGTAGCAGCTTTGAGCGACAGCTTGCTGTTCAGTTTGACCGTAAGATTAAACCGGGGTTCTGTATAAACGGATCGGCTGGCCCCAAAGTAAGAGACGCGAATTCCCGGCTGAACCCATATCCTGTTTTTCAAAAACCGGAATTTGCTTTGTAAATAACCCCCCGCTAAACCGGAATTGTTGTGTTTATCCAGAACCGAAATGGTATCATTCTGGGAATACGAATAATCCGTAGAATAATAATTGGTGAAAGCTCCAAATTGAAGATGAATGGCAGGAGAAATATTCCAGTCGTAATCCGATTTGAAGCTGTAATCCCGGATATCATTGTCTTCTATAATTCCATTGCTGCTCGTGACTTCTTCCCCGGCAGAATTTGTACTTGTTCTTTCCTGGGTCCGGTTTCTCAGACTGTAATAGTTGGAATAACTGAACAGCGTACTCCCGGTAAGTTTTGTCGACCATTTCCTGTTCCATTTAACACTGGAACCAATATTCCCGTATCGCGTAAGATCAATGGAGTTAAGGCTCAAAGCCCCGCCACCAAAACCGCCACCATCAAAATCCAGGCTATTATCCAGTTTATCCGTTCCATTAAAAAGACTGAATGAGAAGTCATTGTTCAAATTTGCCCTGTAGGTGAATTTCGCGTTCAGATCGTAGAAGAACGAAGTAGCTTTTGCTTCCTGTTGCAATCTTCCTCCCGGGCCCGGAAAAGCTCCCTGGTTTGTTGAACCTGTAGAGGTGGCATTAAACTTCTCGAAGATCTTATTATAGAGGGGGCCTTTGTAGGACCGACGGAATGCAATTACCGAAGTGAATTTATTTCCGATCGGAATTTCAGTAAAGACGTTCAGACCCAGGAGACTCAGGTCAACTCCCATGTTAAATTTCTTTTGGTCACCCGCCTTACCGGTTATTTCCGTCACACTTGATAATCTGCCTCCATATCGGGCATCAAAGCCTCCTTTATAGAGTTGAATGTCTTTAAGGGCATTGGCATTGAAGGCACTAAAAAACCCGTATAAATGATCGACATGGTAAACAACGAACCCGTCATACAGCACGAGATTTTGGTCGGGAGTACCTCCCCGAACGTATAAACCCGAAGATGATTCGTTGGATGCACTTACTCCGGGCATTAATTGAAAAGAGCGCATGACATCCTTTTCACCGAGATTAGGAAGTTTTTCCAGTTTCTTCGGATTGAGCTTTACCACGCTAATCTCTTCTTTCGATGCTATGTCTTCACTGACTCTTGAGGCAACAATAGTTACGGTTTGTATCATGGAAGAATTGAGTTCTACCATGAGGTTTCGTTTTGGCAAGGCAGGTGTCAGGTAGATGATCCTCTTGTCGTATCCGACATATTGAACTTCCAGGACACTGGTATCAGATGGCACGGAAGGAAGTACGAAATAACCATCCGCATTTGCCGAAACACCAATACCCGATCCCCTGACCAAAACTGTTGCATAGGACAAGCCTTCCCCGGTAGCCTGGTCCCGGATAATTCCGCTAAGTGAAAAGTTAAATGCCGAAGGAGGTCCGTAATACTGTTTTGTCGAATAAGGCTCCGGCTCTTGTTCTGTGGTTGTGTCAGGCTCCTCGTAATACGTGTTAAAATCATCATCCTGAACCGGATCGGTGATGTATGCGTTTTTATCCTCTTTAAACAAAACGGTTATATCTTCCGTTCCACCCTTTTCAGATTTGAGTGCAATCTTATTAAAAAGTCGGTTAAGATCGTTGGTGCCGGGATTTAAACTCGACACCTTATCAACATCTGATTTCAGTATTGTAGGATCGTTAATTACCAGGAAATTGTTCACGCTTCCATAAAAATACCCCATGGTAATGTTACTCAGAAGTGGACCGAGGCACTCAAGGCGGTTGGCTACAGCTCCTCCCCGATTTGGAATATATACAAATAAATAGCGGTAAAATTGAGGCTGCCCTTTCAGGGTGTCATTTAAGTACGCCATGTGTGCCGTTTCAGCGGAATCCGAAAACACAAACACAACGGGTCGCTTACTGAATAATGAATAATCTCCATTCGGGGCATACATCTCATACTCCATATAGCATCGGCTTGATGGACCATTGAATGTGTACTTTCTGGTTTGACTAAATGAATCAATACACCAGAATGCCTGTGTGAAAAAAATGAAAACTAAAAAGAGTCTTATGCACATTTCGTAGGACGAAAGTGCTACATTGGCTTTTCTCTAAAAAACGGAATATACTATCCCATAAGGTGTGTAGACGTCCGGGTATTTTTTGCCTATCATATGATCTGGCCTTTGCGCCTGATCCCTTCTAAAAATGACTCTTTATAAGAATCGCTAAGCGGAATATCCGCTCCGGAAACCTGAACGATATTCTTCCGAAAGGATTCGACTTTATCCAAAGAAACGATAAAGGATTTATGAACCCGCCGAAAGTCCAGGCTACTCAGTTTTTCTTCCATCGACTTTAAATTCTGCCTTGTCAATATTGGCTTTTCCTGGGAATTCACATAAATTTTAACGTAGTCTTTCAAGCCTTCTAAATAAATGATCTCATCCAAGGGGATCCTGACCAGACTGTATTCGGAATGTACGAAAATGGATGACCCGCTTCCTGAAGAGGTCTTATCTGAACGCGTTAGTAAATATTGCTGATAAGCCCTGTCGCAGGCTTTCACGAATCTTTCAAACTCTACCGGTTTTATAAGAAAATCAATGACATTCAACTCATACCCTTCCAAAGCAAAATTCTTATACGCCGTGATGAAAATTACCATTGGAGGGTTGGACAAACTTTTTAAAAACTGCAAGCCGGTAAGCCCGGGCATTTGGATATCTAAAAAGATCAGATCAACCTGTCCTTCTTTAATAATGGGGAATGCATCGAGTGCATTATTGAATTTTCCTTTCAGCGTGAGAAATGGAATCTTTCCGATATTGTCTTCCAACAAATCCAGGGCTAAGGGCTCATCATCAATAATGACGCAGTTCATCTTAAATTTATTTTCAAATTTACAGAGTATAGTCCTACTTTATTTTCATAAATATTCAGCTCGTAATTTCCCGGATAAAGGAGTTCTAAACGCCGCTTCACATTTACCAATCCAATACCTGAAGTATTGTCCTGTACCTGATGCCCGAGCATATCGAATTTATTGACGACTGAAAGTACAAGTTGTTCAGACTCTTCCCGCAAATTGATAGCGATATATGGCTTTTGAAGGTTAACAATACCATGCTTGAAGGCATTCTCTATGAACGGGATCAATAACATCGGAACGATCATCTGATCCTCATTTTGTACAGAACAGTTAAAGACAATGTCCGTATACTTGTCAGTACGTAATTGTTGCAGTGAAATATAGTTTTGCAGGTAGTTAATTTCATCCAGGAGCCTGATCTTGTCATCCTCGGCCTCATAGACCATATATTTCAAAATTCCGGAGAGTTTAAGGAGCATCGGTTCTAAGTTCTCTGAGTTCTTCCTGGCGAGGGAAACCAGGTTATTCAGCGTATTCAAAAGAAAATGGGGGCTGATCTGTGACCTTAAAAACAAGAGTTCGGTACGCAGGTTCTCCGCTTCTATCTCATTCATCTTCTTGTCGTTCGCAAAGCTTCGTTTAATGAGCCCGAACGTAATTCCGGAAAGAAGGATAATGATCGAAAGGGTAATTTCGATCCGGATGAAAAGAGGAGGATGGTTCGAAAGAAATGCACTTCGCACTCCATAGATAACCAGTAAATTAAATACCCCCGCTGAAATGGCCAGCACGGCAAAAACCCAACCCTTCTTTTTATCCAGGAACCGCGGCACTAACCAAAAGGCAACAAAATAAAAATAGGCGATCAATAAAAATTGAAAGACATAAATGCCCAGGCGAACGTTTTCAAATTTAAAATTGGGAGGCGGTGGCATATTTGGAGGAAGGGCCCTTGGTTCTCCCCGCTCGAACATAAACGGCATGATCAGCAGAAGTGCCCAAAACAAAATGTGAAGAAGGACGGTAAATAGCCTGTTTATTCTGTTCCTTTTGTCCATAAAAAAATCAAAGCTACTCAATTGTCATTCTTAATTCGCTGCTTGTATAGGAAGGAGATGATTGTGTATAACAGAGGGGGAAATGTGTAGATGAACGGAAAGTGAAAAGCTAAAAGTGAAAAGTTAAAAGTGGAGAGGGAATGTAGTTGACGCTTTACAGCGGATAAACTTATATTTATAGCTGGTATAAACGTTTAGCGGTAATGCTGCAAGACACCACCAAATATGACGGTACTTGAACACTATATAAAATCCTACTTTGGAGTAGTTAATGCTGAGGACTTGAAAACGATCGTTTCCTTATTCAAATTGACAACGATTAAAAAAGGTGACTTTTTATTGACGTCAGGTAAACCTTGCGACAATTTAAGCTTTGTTCAATCCGGACTTTTACGCATGTTTATTTCAACAGATGAAAAAGAAATAACCCAATGGATTTCTACAAAAGGATATTTTTCGACAGACCTGTCCAGTTTTGTATTTGATACACCTTCACGTTTATCCATCCAGGCCCTGGTTGAAGCAGAAATTTACACCATAACAAAAGCTGATTATAGAATAATCGGCGATTTAGTTCCTAAATGGCACGAATTGGAAAAATTATTTATTGTGCGTTGTTTTATAATGATGGAAGAACGAATCTTTAGTCACCTGTCAATGACAGCGGAAGAAAGGTATCATTCCTTCTTTGAAAATAACAGAGAACTCTTCAATCAGGTACCCTTGCACTATATCGCTTCCATGCTTGGAATGACGCCTGAAACATTCAGCAGGATCAGGAAAAAGCAACTTTTGTGATTTCTTGATTTTTGTCAAGGGCAAAATACGTGCTCTGCCAGACCTTTGTGACGTAGTTCTTAAACGAAACAAATGAAACTCTTGACAACACTTATTTCAATCACACTATTAAATGCAACAGCCATGGCAAAAGAAATAAAAACAGAAATTTTAATTCATGCCACACCGGAAAAAGTGTGGTCTATACTTACAAACTTTGAAAATTATCCAAATTGGAATCCCTTTATAAAGTCAATAGAAGGCGACGTACGAGTTGGTAATAAAATCACGGCGAGAATTGAACCACCGGAAGCAAAGGGAATGACCTTCAAACCAAAAATACTCACTTTAGAAACCAACAAAGAACTGAGTTGGCTTGGCCATTTCGTGTTTGCAGGACTCTTTGACGGAGAACATAAATTTGAACTTATTGACAACGGAAACGGAACAACCACGTTTAAACAAAGCGAAAACTTCAAAGGTATCCTGGTTCCACTATTCAAAGAACTCCTTGAGACCAATACAAAAAAAGGATTTGAAGAAATGAATAGAAAATTGAAAGAACTGGCTGAACAGAAATAAAGACCCGAGTAAAGCACCCTACCTGAGATCAGAGCGGGTAACAGAGCGAGAGCGTAGGGAAATTCGCTCCCCGCTCTCTTTTCTTTCTCTTTCTCTTTCTCTTTCTCTTTCTCTTTCTCTTTCTCTTTCTCTTTCTCAAACAAAAAAAGCGACTCTTCGAGATCGCTTTTTTTGTTTATCGGTGGAGGATAACGGAGTCGAACCGATGACCTCTTGCATGCCATGCAAGCGCTCTAGCCAGCTGAGCTAATCCCCCTCAAGGGGTGCAAATATAAGCATTGTAGGTAATCTGCAAAATGAATTTTTGGTAGGGAGATTTGTGAAAATAATGATGAGGAGTTGAGGGGATAAGGGGATGAGGTGAAGTTAAATATTTTGAAGCAATCAAAACCGCGACTCCGCGTTGAATCAGGCGTGCGCCCCGCCTTCGCTGAAGCTTCGGCGGGCGCAGCAGCCCACTGAAAACTGAACACTGAAACCTGAAAACTACTTTTCCTCTTTAGCCTCTTCACGTTTTTTCGCCTTCCTCTTAAAATAATTCCGGAACAAAATACTACCCTTAACGGCTTCCATATTTTGTTCTAAACCCTCGGAACTGGATTGCAGGTTGCCCATGGTTTTGCTCAGGTCTTCGGCCATGGTGCTGTCGCTGATCAACCTGCCTAATATTCCCTTGCCCTGGTTGATATTCGAAACGATCTCCGCGAGGTCGTACGACATCAACTCGGCGTTTAAGGCGGTTACTTCCAGGCTGGCCATGATGGCATCCGTTTCGATCGGTTCGGTGGAGGCAAGGTAATCTCCCTCCCGCACCGGCGGCGTGGTTGCGCCTCCCTGTGAAATGATGATCAGCCGGTCGCCAATAATGCCCTCGGATCCAATGGCCACCTCCGAATCTTTTTTGATATAGGATTGAACGCTGGTTTTTACCATCAGCTCCACTACCACCATCGAATCGTTGATGATAGCGATATTGTTGACCGTGCCCACGTTGATCCCTGCGAACCGTACATTATTCCCTACCTGTAAACCGCTTACATTATAAAAGGTCGCATTCACCTTAAATACAGGGTCGAAGAGGTTTTTTTGCCGGCCGATCACAAAAATTGCCACAACAAAAAGCACCATTCCGCCAAGTGTAAACAGTCCAAGGCGGATCTTAAACTTTTCTTTATTGGTATCCATAACTTATGCCTTTAAATGCTGTTAAATTGACTTAAAAAATGACTTGATAATTTCGTCGTCCGAAGTTTCAAAATCCTTCAGGACACCCTCCTTATAAACACTTCCATCCTTGAGCATGACCAGCCGATTGGCTACAACCCTGGCACAGGCGATGTCGTGGGTAATGATCATGGATGCGGTTTTGTACTTCTTTTGAACCTCGAGGATCAGTTCGCTGATCTCGTCGGAGGTGCTTGGATCCAGACCCGTAGTAGGCTCATCATACAACATGATGATGGGATCCACCACGATGGTCCTCGCCAGGCCTATCCTTTTGCGCATCCCGCCGGAAAGTTCCGAGGGCATTTTATCCACCGCGTCAGCCAGTCCCACGCTTTCCAATACCTCCATGATCTTTTCCGTTCGTTGTTTTTCGTCGAGGTCCTTGCGGATCCGCACCAGGGGAAAGTTCAAATTCTCGCGCACCGACATGGAATCATAGAGCGCGGCACTCTGGAAGAGGAAACCTATTTTTTGCCGAAGTACGTCCAGCTTATTCCGGTCCAGGGTAGTCACATCCTGGTCAAAAACCTTGATGGAGCCTTTATCGGCTTTTAACAACCCCACGATCAGTTTGATCAGCACCGATTTGCCCGAACCCGACTTGCCCAATACCACCAGGTTTTCTTCCGGGTAGAGGTTGAGCGACAGGTCGTTGATCACCTTCAAACTCCCAAATGACTTGCTCAGGTGCTCGATGGCGATCACGGCTTTGCTGTCCGGTACCTGTTTGGTTTTTGCGCTCATGTTGTGAACATATCCGTTATTTGAACCGCGATCATATCTACCACAATGACCAATAATGAAGCGACAACTACCGCTGAATTGGCTGCAAGTCCGACACTCTCAGTGCCACGGCCTGCATGGTAGCCTTTATAACATCCCACCAAACCGATCACGGCACCAAAAAAGAAGGTCTTGATCAGGGCAGGGATAAAATCGATAAAATCAAGTACCCCGAAAGCCTGGGCAAAAAAGAGGGTAAAACTCACCTCCCCTTTGATATTGGTACCGGCCCAACTGCCCAAAATTCCCAGGGCATCGGCATACAATACCAAAAGGGGGATCATTAAGGTGGCCGCCCAAACCCGGGTTACCACCAAAAAACGTATGGGGTTCACGGAAGAAACTTCCATGGCGTCGATCTGCTCAGTTACCCGCATGGAACCTAACTCCGCTCCTATTCCCGAACCGATCTTACCGGCACAGATGAGGGCCGTGATTACCGGTCCCATTTCGCGGATCAACGAAACCGCCACCATACCCGGTAGCATCGACACGGCGCCAAACTCCACCATGACGGGCCGTGACTGAATGGTTAACACCAAACCCATGATCGCACCGGTGAGCGAGATCAGGGGCAATGACTTATACCCGATCTTGTAACACTGATAGAAAAATTCCCTGAATTCAAAATGGCGGTTGAACGTTTCCCTCAGGATATTGCCCATAAAAAGCACGACCTGGCCGGTATTTAAAAGGCCCTCATTGACGGAATTCCGCCATAGGAGAATTTTTTCACCTACTGAACGTAGCATTAACATAAAAGATCGTCTCCTTCCCTTTTTTTATTTTTTCCAGCATACCGGTTTACACCCTGACAAACCTGCATATACCTGTTCATCTAAGTTAATGATTTTGTAAATAAAAAATCAGAACTGCCATTTTTACAGCATAGCGAAGATGCCCTGCTTTATTGATAAAAGGCGTATATCAATCTGATAAAGAATTACATAATTCACATGTCCGGGGAAATTCCCTGGTCTCCGTGTAATTGCGGATTCAGTAAAAATTCCTATTTTTACTTGGGTTTTAATCCTGCCAGGCATATTTCGGCAAGAATTTAGCTGCGAAAAAAGAGTTCATTCACTTCTCATTCATCTACTTATGAAAACGAGTCAGGCTCCGAATCAGAAAAAGATGTATACCAATCCGGTATTGGAACTGCTTTCTCAAAGCGGACCGATAATGATGAGTATTTTTCATCTTACTTTGATCAGTGTGTTGCTATACATGGGTACCCAACGTGCTGAATTCAACTATCAGATTGCCATTCCCCTGCTTTTTATGACTGCTTTTTTTGTCTGGACGCTGGCAGAGTACCTCTTGCACCGTTATGTCTTTCATTTTGTCCGTGAAGACAGTCCGATGGTCCGTGCCTTTCATTTTTCCCTGCATGGCTACCACCACCAGGAGCCCAATGATGCCAACCGGCTGTTCATGCCTCCGGTTCCGGCTGCACTCATCCTTACGCTGTTTTTTGGCCTCTTTTATTTGATGATGAAGGAATATGCCTGGATCTTTTTAGCCGGTTTTGAAAGTGGGTATCTCACCTATGCCTTTATCCATTACAGCGTGCATACCCGCAAGGCACCTAAAACCCTGAAATTTTTATGGAAACACCATGCCTTGCACCACTTCAAATATCCCGATAAGGCTTTTGGGGTATCCTCACGCATCTGGGACAGGGTATTCCAGACCATGCCTCCCGTGGATGAAAGGTCAGAGGCCGTTGAAGTGCATGCCCATCCATAAAAAAAACCTCCCGAGGGAGGTTTCTTTTATCGTTAGCTAAATCAGATTAATATACCACCACACGGGCCGTTCCTGTTCTGGAAGTGCCGTGGACTTTTACCAGATACACTCCGGCAGGATGTCCTGACAGGTTCACTTCAGCCCGGGCTTCTGTTCCCTGGCTGGTCAAAATTTGTTTTCCATGGATATCATAAACCTCCACATACTCCAATGCGGCTCCTGACGCGAGTTGTACATGGAACACACCCTGGTTGGGGTTAGGGTAAACATTCACTTTTTCCTCATCCAGGGTGTTAATGCTGCTGAGTTTGGCCGGACAACCCGGTAAATTCATGGCACACACCAAACGTGGTGCAAGGAATCCCTGCACGGTATCGATATAGGCCATGGCTTTGGTTTTGCTCATATCCGGATTGTTGTACATGGAGTTGTTATGTGCCTCTGCTCCGGCTCCCGCATAGGGGAAATTGATGCTTTTCATCACGGTAGAATCCCACCATTCCCAGGGTGAACCCTGGTTGGCGAAAGACGGGGTACGTGGGTCGAGGTGCAGGGGAAATAATCCATCATGTCCGCCATTGATCAAATTGGCGCGAACAGAAATGGCATCCTGGTAATCGCGGTTATCGATGATGGCGTTAATGCCATAAAATGCGGCACTGTCCTGTACCACTTTGCCACCGGCAGCCTGGTTGATAACGGTAACACCCGTCGTTGGCACGATCACGTTTCCATACATATACGGAGCATAAGGATCGAGCACACAATGGATGCTGATAATGGGAACTTCGTTGCCGTCCATCCAACTGATATCTCCCATGGCCCCTCCCATATGGAAGGCCACGTCGATGCCGGTAGGGTAAAAGGGATCTCCGGGAATATTCAGTTGAGGGATGCCTCCTAATCCGTTCCAGTCGCCAAACAGACCGGTATTGACCATAGGCGGATAAGGATCGGTGCTATAACGGAATTTCTCCAATTCTACTTCTTCCTGTTTATCCAATGTGGCATAGGCCATGGCAATGTATCCGCCTGTACCAATACCACCGAGTGCGATGCGGGAAGTATCGATCTTAAATCCGGCGGCATTCATACGGAAATACCGAACGCAGTTTTTCGCGTCCTGTATACCCCTGTAAGTGGCCTGGAGCAATTGGGCAGTGGCTGTATCCGCATTGAGCACGGTTGGGTTCCAGCCGATACGGTAATTCATGGCCACGGCTACATACCCTTTGCGGGCAAAACGCATGCACATTTCAACCACGGCACTGTCTTCTTTGTTTCCGGTGGTTTGTTTGTTGATGATAGGAGGCAAAAATGAACCCGTGTGCATGATGATGATAAGCGGGCGTTCTGTGGCATTGTCACCAACCGGTTCGTACACATCACAAAGAAGTCCCTGCTTGTACAATGGCGGGTTATTGGGGGGGACGATATTGACTGCCATATTGGAGTCGTAAGGCACATTTTTAAATACCGAAACTTCGGTAAACTGTTCGGTGATGTACCGCTGCGCCATGCCTGAATAACTCAGCAGAGCTAAGCCAAGGATACTAACTGTTCGTAACATTCTTTTCATAAGGAGTTCGGTTTTGTATATGTAAACTTAAACATTATTTCCAATCATCTAACTGACAAGTTGCTGAAAAATAGAGCATACGGCCAACCAGGGGTCCTCCATACACCTGGTAAACCTTGTTATTGGTCAGGTTACTCGCCCCGATCTTGAAGGTGGTTTTCCAGGGCGAATAGAGGTAGCTCAACTGGGCATCGAGCTGGTAATAGGTAGGAATCCTTCCGCTAAACTGGGGCGACCCTTCGAAGAGGAAGCCTTCAAGCCAGCGGTAGTTGATGCTATAGCCCAAATTCCGCAATTCGAATTTTGAGGTCTTTATTTTAAAATCGCGACCGGAAACCCCGAGGTTAAACTTGTGTTTCGGGGTATTGTAGGCCGGTATGATGGGATCGTCAACACCCTTATTGTCCAGGATATTGAAGGTATAATTTCCACTAAATGCCAGGTATCTGCGTAAATAATAGTTGGTTCCGATCGAAAAACCCTGGGTGGTTACCAGCTCCGTTGAGTTGGTCGTAACCCTCACAATACGCTGGCTGGCCGGGAAGTTGAGGGAGTCGAGTTCCAGGTCCACGCCGATCACATAGCCAAGGAAGTCGTTGTACCAACTGTAATAGTACGAGGCATCGATAAACCATTTTTTATTAAAAATCGCCCGGTAGCCGAATTCCAGTGTTTTGACCCGCTCCGGTCTTACTGCTTTAACATTAAAATATTCCAGCAAACTGGTATCCCGGTTTGTCGTGTTTAAAAAGCGGATATAGGAATCGGTATTCACCAGGCCCTGATAACCTTCCAGATTGCCGAGCAGCGTGGCCCTTCCCACATTCATATTAAAATATTGATCGGTAAGGGTCGGGTTGCGTATGGCTGAAGAAAAGCTAAAACGGAAAGTATGTTCCTTTACACTGTACACGGCACTGGCTGCGGGAGAAACCAGCACGGGAAAATTGATATTCTTGTCGACCCGGACCGTGGCTGAAACCTTGATCTTATTATCCAACAAATACCGCGACCCGCCCGCATAGGCCCCGAACTCAAAATTCCTTACTTTCCGGCCATTGGTATCGATAAAGATGGTCCCGGCCGAATTAGGTACATACAAACGCCCGTTAGCCCCTACGGTAAACTCATAGTGCCTGAATCGTGTTTCTGCGGTATCCCATTGATATTGTCCCTGGAGATGGTACAAGGCCGACTTATCATAAAACAAAGAGCCCCCCGCCGTAGTGAGGGTGGAAGTAACGGCACGAAAGGCAGAATCATAGGCCGCTGTACCCGGTAAAAAACGGGGGCTTTGTCCGGATCCTGAAACATAAAAATCAGCATGGTTACGCGCCATCTGGTGCCACGCAACCAGGGAATCGTAGTAGTAGGTATAGAGGAAACTATCGCGTTTTTCCACGGCACCCGGCTGAAAAGGAGGAAATCCCGGTAAAGCCCTGACCCGGGGATCAATATTGGAATTCCAGTAATTGGCATAGTCCTTCCCCCAGTCGTCGTCGCCCTTGGCATTGCCCTGCATGATGAGTGCCGTTCGGTAGGCATCGTAAGAGTTTCCGGCATTTTCGTTGGTGGAATAGGCCCGGATAAAATATTTTCCATTTTTCTGCCATTCGATGCGGTTCTGGAAGAATACAATATCCTTTAAGCTCAGTCGGTTATCGCCCTGGTACACCGTAGTTCCAAATCCGAAATTGAAGGCATAGATAAAGCGGCTGCTATCCGGGAACAGATAATGCGCAGCCGTATTGATCTTGACATTGCGGGTATTGTAATCAACCAGAAGCGGTTCCTGGTATCCGCTTCGGTAATACACCCCCAAACCGGGCGTGGCAAGTTGTCCGCGACGGTCATTTAAACGGTTGTACTCGTCGCCATAGGTATTCACCGCATCCCAGCCACCCGGATTTATCATGGTAGAGGGCGATTGCGGGGTCGGTGTGATATTGTTCGCCGGCCAGTCGAGGGCCTGCATGTAAAACAGGTTGACTTTATAGGCAAAACGGGGTTTCCCGTCTTTATCTTTCAGGATCTGCGCCCAGCGTATGCCTGATTCCAGCAATTCCCGTTCTCCGGTTTTAATACTTACACTAAGGCCCGGTGTGGCGAAGGGATCTTTGCTTTGCATGATGATGACCCCGTTAAAGGCGTTAGGCCCGTAAAAGGCCGAACTGGCCCCTGCAATGAGGTCCACACGCATCACATCCAACTCCGGTGCACCTAAAAAGTTTCCCAGTGAAAAATTTAAGCCTGGCGCCTGGTTGTCTACCCCATCGATCAATTGGAGGCTTCTTACCGGGGAGGTACTGTTAAATCCACGGGTATTGATGACCTTGAAACCAATACTGGCCGAAGAAATATCGACCCCTTTCAAATGCGACAAGCCTTCATAAAAGTTGGCAGCCGGGGTTTCCTTAATGCCTAGGGCATCGAGACTTTCGACGGTAAGGGGCGCCTGTTTTTGCCTTTGGGATACCCGCACATCGCTTACTACTGTTTCAGTCAGTAATGCTCCGTCTTCCTTTAACAGGATCCTGATGGCTTTATCTTCAGCAGCATAGCTAAATTCCTGGCTTTCATATCCCAGGTAAGTAAAGACCAGGGTTACCGGTAAGCTGCCGGAATACTCCAAAACGAATTTTCCCTCCACGTCGGTGGCCACACCGATCGCTGTGCCCTTCACCTGTACCGTAGCTCCTATTAGCGGTTCCCTGGAATGTGCGTCCATGATGCTTCCGCTAAACAGGGCGGAATAAGCGCCAAGGGAACTAAACAACGTGCACAGGGTC
>JAKFCJ010000170.1:0-11221 GCA_036676705.1 Bacteroidota bacterium | reverse complement strand
TTTCAGGAACAATAAAGAGAATGAATTGGGTCTCAACGTACCTGCAGCAGCAAACACAGTCAACCCTGCAGATCTGGGTGAGATAAGCAGTACCTATTCAAGCCACCCGCAAGCATATCCTCCGGTTAATACGCCAAACCCGGCCTATGTCGAAGTGCCACCCGGCACCCCTCAACCTCAGTCTCAACCTCAACCTCTGCCTCAACCTCCCGTATTTGGCTTTTCTCAGAAAGACACCATGTTATGCGAAGGGCAGACCTATAAGATTTTCCTTCTCAACGCAGATAATTGTGTGTATGAAGTATGGATCAATGGTAACTGCCTGAACAAGGGCATCAGGGGAAATCAAAGGACGGAATATCCGATGACCACCCCCGGACTTTATCATGTTGAATGCCGGATACTGGACGGAGAAACGATCCATAAAAAGGCCCAATACGTTTATATAAACCCGCTACCGGAAGTGAAACTGAACAAATCAGATATCGGAGGAGGACGTTATGTCTTCGAAACCACCGATGGTGTTAAAACATCCTGGTATCTCGACGGAGGAAAAATGCCGAACGGGAATATCCAACTGTATGATGCGCTGCCTAAAGATCACCGCATGACGGCCCGGATAACGAATAAATTTGGCTGTACCGATTCGGCAAGCCTGGAATTCCGAAACAATTTTGTTTTCGAAGTCAAGGAGCCCATTGTACCGAATGTATTTACACCGGATGGCGACGGCACCAACGATGTTTACAAAATAGAGATCGAAGGAGCAACTCATTACCATATCAGAATATACAATAACAAGACTCAGCTTGTTTTTGAGTCAAACGATCCAAAGGCTGTTTGGGA
Source organism: Bacteroidota bacterium (assembly GCA_036676705.1). Classification (GTDB taxonomy): domain Bacteria; phylum Bacteroidota; class Bacteroidia; order UBA8524; family UBA8524; genus UBA8524. The sequence goes on along the minus strand of JAKFCJ010000170.1, from coordinate 10,375 downwards.
TGGAAAAGATAAATACAAGGAAAACCGTATTGAGCCGGGAATGTATACCTATTTCATCGACTATGCTCTGGCCGGAGGTGAAATTAAACATTTGACTAACACGATCACATTGATAAAAGAATAGGGAGGAAAACCATGACAAAAAAAGTAAGTTATTTTGATACCTTTGCCTGTAGGGGTGAGGATCGAATACGAAATAAACCCGATCATTATTTGAAAATAAGTATGATGAAAAATTACCTGACAAATCTGAAATTTTTATCGCTCGTTGCAGTGATGCTGGTTTCATTGGGATGGAATGTGGCTACGGCTCAGAACTGTACCATTAACGGCCCGATTGAAGTCTGTGAAGGAGACCTTTCAACCTATTCCGTTACGACCAGTACCGGCGATGTCGTTGCCTGGACTACCAGTACCGGACCGACAGCTTCAGGAGGCATTGCCCAGTTTACCTTCAATGCTCCCGGAACGGTGAAGATCACCGTTACCATTACGACCTCAGGGGGGGCATCGTGTACGAAGGATATTGACGTAACCGTCAATGCAAAACCAACGTCGAATTTTCAGCTACTTAGCGATCCGTATCAGTGTTACAAAAACAACCTGTTTTGTTTCAAAGATCTTTCTACTCCGGGCGCAGGTCGTACCCTGGTTACTGCCGAGTTTCTCTTTGGTGATGGAGCCCAGGATTTTACAACAGGTCCCGGTGGTACATACTGTCATTCTTATCCTGATAAAACGGGTGGCTACAGATCACCATTCCTCCGGGTTGTGAACGACAAGGGATGTGCGTCTGACTTCAGGATCACCAATGCGCTCTATGTCACTTCCGATATCGGGGTTGATTTTTCTACCACCGCCCAATTGGCTTGCGGAAAAACCATAGTACCCATTCAGAATAATTCCACTATTGCGTATAACCGGGTGAAAAAATACTACTGGGATTTTGGTGACGGAGAAACATATGAATCCGGTAAAAACGGATCCGGTATGGACTCCTGTTATTGGGAACCTACCCATGTTTATTCCAAACACGGCTGTTTTGATGTGAGCCTGATCGTTCAGGACGATTCCAACTGTTGGGATACCATGGTGAAAAAAGGCTTTGCCTGTAACGTAAATCCGAACCTGGTGATCGAAGAGTCGAACGGAAAAGATGCCCAGTGCCAGATCGGTAACGACTTTACCTTTACCCATAATATCGACCCCTTAAGCTGGCCGGTAAATTTCCTTTGGATATTTGATGATCCGGATTCAGGTCCTTTGAACTTCAATAACCGGAACTTTAAAGGAGCACAGCACAGTTTCACAGCCCCGAATATCTATACCGTAACCATACAGGGTACCATAGCAGGCTGTCCGTTTTTCTCATCGATAGATGTACTGACGAAAGGACCTGCCGCGGCCATTGACAGCAAAGGAGTACCGGATATTATCGCGGATTCTTTAAGGCATCAGTGTCAGATCAAGGATACCGTATATTTCAAAAACAACTCATCCTTTGCTTTCAACGACAGCTTAGTATTGAATGATATTCCCAAACCAGCTCCTAGCCTGTTGAAACAGAACAACATGGTGCTGATACAGCTGACGGACTCTTCAAGGAAAAAAGAAAATATCATCGAAGTATTTGTGTGGAATGGTGTTTCCATGGGAGTTGTTGAAAAACCACTGGCCGATCCGGCCACTGTGGTGCTGCATGAACTGGTCATGTTCGACAACTTCTTCGGATCATGGGGCGGCAAGCGACAGGATGACCATACGCGAACCGTCTGGGATTTTGGGGATCAAACTGCACCGCAGTGTACAACCTGGACCAAATACATGCAAAATGTGTGGGATGCTAACGGCGAATGGATGAACTGTAATTTCTCGCGTGACCCCAAACCAAAACACTGGTATACTCCCGGAAAAGAAGGCTGTTTTACTGTAAGGTTGACCATCACGGATACCACATTCCGGGTATTGCCTGATGACGGTTACAACTATCCAAATGGTGGAGTATTTAACGATACCGTGCGTTTTGTTCCTTATATGGACCTGGATTCCATTTTTGATTTCCCGGCTCAGATCGTGGCAGGTGATACCGTTTGGGTGTACAATCCATACTGTCCTGCAGAAAAAATTGATTACAAGCGGGTGAATGATCCGACCAAAAAATTCTTTACCGGTGAATTCGATACAACCTTTGGAAGATGGTATATCAACCCTAACTTCCAGAATGGACAAGAATGCGAAGCAACTTCAACTGTTTTACTTGCCCTTGAGCCACCGAATGCCCTGGGTATGAAAGTAAAACCTGCCAAGGCGGTATTCTGTCTTGGGTCGAATCCAACATACGGGGTAAATTTTGACTGGTCTGAGACCACACCAAGTTGTACCCGTCAACACGTCTGGATGAACTTCGACTCCCTGCTTGACCGTTTGGATAATTCACCAACCATATTGGATAAATGGACACCCCAGGCAGGATTCCTTCTTGACCCGATCACTCCATGGCCTATGGGAACCATGAGTATGCCACAATGGCCGAATGTGATTTATTATGACTATACCGGAAAACTGGCCGACAGCTGTGGTAAGATTACCGTGGGACTTCGTGTACAAAACGGATACGATCCATACACCAAACAACCCTGTATCGATGAAAGATGGTACCACAATATGCTCAACTACATCAACTCGGATCCGGAGTTTACCCTGGATACGGTTTATGGTTGCGCTCCTTTAGAAGTGGAACTGACCTTTATCAGGGAATACCATGATAGTTTGGAAGCCTTAAGTATCAATGCGAACGTTGACTTTACACTCGATAACGATTTCAATAAAGGATTCACCTATATCGACTCCATTTATCGGAACAAATACGATCCACGTACGGGAACATTCGTTAACTATATTTTGACCTTCTATGTAGACCGTACCGGTATCGCCAAAAAAATTGACTCCGCAGTATGGACTCCTTCTGAAGGTGGATTGCAAGGTTGTGGTTCCGAATTGAAAATCAAAACCAAACGCAGGCTTACATTCAGGGAGCCGGGCCGTTATGCCGTACTGGCAAGTGCCAATACCAAAGACGGATGTACCAATACTTCGAGTGTTCACTATGTTGTGGTAGGTTTTGCCAAAGCCATCGGACAGGATAAAACCCTGATCTGTAAAGACGAAACGATCGAATTTGGTGATACCGCTCTTTATTTATTGCTGGAGCCCGATCCTATTACAGGAGCCCAGTTTATTCCATGGAACTACTGGAGGGATGGTAACCGCTTTAAACATCCTGATGGATCTAATCGTACGCCAGTTCCCCTCCATGAAACTACACGTTGGGATTTTGGTCAGGGAGTAGGATTTACTACCATTCGTTTTAACCCGATCGTCGTTTCCTATAATGTTCCCGGACACTACCGTGTCAGAGCTGAATTTATGGATTCGATCGGATGTAGAGACACCATGCACCTCGAAGTTGATGTTACCGGTGGTAAGGCCCATTTCGGATTCAATGAAAGTGTGAACCTCTGTAAACCGATCGTAAACTTCTTCGACTCTTCGAAAATTTATGACCCATGCCGTTTAACGTATGGTGTTGGTTGTGACAGTGTGATCCGGTGGATATGGGATTTTGGCGACGGTTCTCAGATCACCGATACCGATATCGATAACCCGAACTCACCGCCTATCCGGAATCCATCACATGTGTACGAACGTTTCGGCGATTACGATGTGAAGCTGATCATTCAAACACGAATGGGCTGCTGGGATACCCTGGTAAGTACAGTAAGTATTGCAGGTCCTCAACCTAAGTTTGATTTTACGATCGACTCGATCGGGTGTGTGCCGTATACCGTATACCTGGGTAACTTCTCCATCGACCCGTCCCCAAATTCAATATGGACGTTTGACTTTGGAGACCTTAGCCAACTCACCACGGAATCAGATACTGTTGTTTACCATACCTATACAAAACCTGGTAAATACCAAATAACGTTGATACAAGAGGATATTGTTCCCCTGACCGGTGAAAAATGTACTGCCACATTCCCTCCATTGCCAAAAGTGATCGAAGTGACCGTATTACCTGAGAAAAAGGTTGACTTTATTCCTTCCAAACTTGAAGTTTGTCCGAATGAGATCATCACCTTTACAGATACCTCGGATACGACTTATTCTACCTTCCATTGGGATTTTGGCGACTTTAATGACACAACAATTACCGAAGCTGATGGAGGAAGGATAGTAACCCATTCTTATGCCTCAGAAGGAACCTATGTAGTCAGACTGAATCCGGACTATGTTCCGGCACTGGGTGAGCCAAAATGTAAACAATCAAAAGCCATTGTTATCATAGTGCGCAAAGTGAATGCAAGCTTCACTACAGATACGACGGGAATGCCGATCTTTAAATTCACCAATACCTCTACAAACGGTAAGGAATTCTGGTGGAAGTTCGAAGATGACGGCCAGTTTGTACCCTGCCCTCAGGTAGATCCGGTTAACTGTCCGAATGCTGAACATGACTATGGCGACAGACAAGGTTGTCATACCGTACAACTGGTGGCATTAAGTCCGGAAGGTTGTTATGATACAGCAGATTTTGTTATCTGTAATACATATAAAACCTTCATCAACATTCCAAACGTATTCACTCCGGATGCAGATGGTTTTAATGATGTCTTCAAAGTAGAGATCGAAGGATACGCGAAGTATGAGATCAAGATCTATAACCGTTTCTCGGAAAAAGTATTCGAAAGCACGGATCCGAACAACCCATGGAATGGTAAAAAAGACAATACAGGAGCCGATCTTGCAGCTGGTGTATATTATGTCGTGATCAATTACCAATTGCGTGGACAAGCGGAACAAACCTATAATGGAACGGTCACGCTGATCAGATAAGCACAGGCGGTTCAAACCTAAGAACAAAGCCATCCTTTCGGGGATGGCTTTTTTTTTCGTTTCCCGTTTAAAGCAGATACCTTCGAAACATGAAATGGATGCTGGATTTGTTTTTTGAAAAGCCGCCACGCCTGATCCATCACCGTGACCCCATTCTGTTAATAGGTTCGTGTTTTACAGATAATATCGGGCTGGCTCTTTCAAAACTTTATTTTACAAGCCTTTCTAATCCGGGAGGTATACTCTTTGATCCTGATTCCATTTGCAGGCACCTGGAACGCGCCATCGACGAAAAACCCGTAGAGATCGGAGAACTTATTTTTGCCAACGAACGCTACCAATCCCTCGATTTCCATTCCGATTTTTCTGCCCTGAAAGGAGAAGATGCACTTATTAAAATGAATGGGGCGCTACAAACGATGCGTACTTTTTTACCGAATGCCCGTCATCTTATCATTACCTTGGGTTCAGCCTTTGCCTACAGGTATAAAAATACAGGGCAGCTTGTTGCCAATTGCCATCAATTTCCGGCCGATGCTTTTGAAAAGGAGTTGCTGAGTGTGGAATCTATAACAGATCGGTTCCAAACGTTGATCCTTCGTTTGAAGGCTGCATATCCGCAATTGCAACTCATCTTTACGGTAAGTCCGGTAAGGCATATCCGCGACGGGGTAGTAGCCAATAATCGTTCAAAGGCGCGTTTAATAGAAGCGGTCCATCAACTCCAAAATACCTTTGAACATGTCTATTATTTCCCGGCCTACGAATGGATTATCGATGTGCTCAGGGATTATCGCTGGTATGATCTGGACCTGGTACATCCCAATTATGCGGCGACCGAATCAGTTTTCGACGAATTTTGCAAGGTTTGTTTGGATGAATGGACCCGGGAACAACTTAAAAACCTACGTCAATTGCGCAATGCCATGGAACATCGGCCAAGATTTCCTGATACAGAAGCACATCGTAAATTTCTGAAAAACAATGAATTATTACGAAATGAAATCCAGGAAAAGATGCCCTGGATTAAATTTTGAATTTATTTTACATCTTCTGGCAACCAAATGGAAGTGCAGGGCGTCTATTTAACGATTTACATCGACAGACATAATTTTGGCGCAAACATTGCGTTCATTGTCTAACAGATGAAAAGAATTTTCCCTCCAAAGTATGTCAAAGATCTGCTCAATCGCGACATATTCCTTTCAGGCCGTCGGCAGGCTCTCCCGGCCGCGGCCTGAATGGAGGGGAACCCCAAATTCCCGCTCTCAGGGTTGTATAACGATCTTTTCGCTGAAAGCACCAACCCGTATCAGATAGATACCTGACCTCAGATGAGTCAAATTTATCAGCATAGTTGGCTGAGCCGGAGCAGCATACACTTCTTTCCCTGTCATATCATACACCAATACGTTACCTGTTAGGGTAGCGGGTAGCTCTAGATTAAAGGTCCCGGCGCCCGGATTAGGATAAACGCGTATATGCGCTTCTGCCAGATCGGTTCCCTGTATCGTTCCGTCGCCATTGGTTGCCTGAACAGAGCAGAATATCCCCTGACTCATATTAAAATAGTTTCCACCGGCACTTACTTCCGATTTAACCGCACGGATCATATACCAGTTAGTGCCTTTTAAAGGGTGCAGATCCGTAAAATTGAGTGCGCTTACCCGGATTTCCGATATCGGGTTCCATATACCAAAGACGCTGTCGGAACGGTAAATATGATAGCCGATCACTCCGGGATCATCACTGGCCTCCCAGCTGAGTGTAACCTGATCCCCGGTTCCATTCGCCACGGCACTTGCATTTTTCGCCGGACTCATTGCATGAAGCCTTAAGGTAGGATCTCCCATTAACGCCACGTGAACCCAACCTGCCCCATAACCCGGATCGTAGGTTTGGTGGTTGCCATCTATAAAATTATTCTGGGTAATTTTTGCCGAATAACCGATAGGAGCACCCATGGTCATATGAAGAAAATGCCACTGGGGACGCCCTGCCCAAACAGAAGTGAGTCCGTAACCCGGACCTGCAATTTCTGCCCGGAGGAGGTTGTTATTGATATCCCAATCGCCATGATAGCTGCCAAAAGAAGTTTGGAAAACACTGTAAGTAGCCGTTTTGAACATGGAGGAGTTCAATTGTTTGTTGCTCGTATATCCTCCCGTTGAGCTGGCATGGCTGAATAAATAGGGCTCTGTTCGTAAGATATTGATAAAGGTATCATAGGAAGTGATGGTGTTTTCAGCGCCGAATAAGGCATTGCCGTTTTGAAATCCATTCCTTCCCGGATATTCCCCACCCAAGGCACCTAGCGCATCGTCGATCAGTCCGCGCCGGGGCACATTCCATTCATTCATTCGGTAGGCAATATCTTTGGCCAGGTAGCGGGTATACAAACTGTCGCGCGTGAGGCCGAAGAGGGTAAGTTTATCGAGATAAACACGTCCGATCTGCAGTTTTAGCTCCCCGGGGATGCTGGTTTGGTCAAATTTACCGTCGCCGGGCAGGTTGACATTCTCCGGACGCGTTGCACCGGGGTAGTTATTTGCATCGGTCCAGTTGGCTGCAAATTCACCAAAATAGACATCGCTCGGCCATGCTCCCAAATGGTCGGGATGTGCATCGGGGTTCAGGTTACCGGAATAAGGAACAGGTATTTCACCTAATAAAAGCAGGGAATTATGGCGGTGTGGATTGATGAGGTGCCATTTTTTTATTGTGTCTTTTAATTGCACCACGCCCCAGGAAGGAGAGGTCACAACCGGATGAACCCTCCATCCATCACCAACAAGGACAGTATAAAATTCCGATAATTTGTCGGGAATAGCAGCATTTAAGGCACTGTCGAGGGCAATAAAAACCTCCCCCCGATAATGGATCTCCGGAACGTCTATTCCTGCCGCTACAAAACCATAGAGATAGGTATTCGTGATCTGCCTTTGCACAAAATATTCATAGATCTTCCCTTTTTCTATAGAGGTATCTGTTAATACAGTGTCCTGGGGACCAAGTGTTTTTAAGGGTTGCCAGCCCCATTGATCGGGTTGTTTACGCGACACCGAATATCCGGTAACTCCGGCAACATAATTCCAGCGAAGCGTGATCGAAGGTGTTTGTGCATTGGTTTGAACATCAACAAGCACAACACGGTCTTTGGCAATCTGTGCATTGGCAGCCACATATAACAGCAGCCCACAGAGTAAGGCAGGTAGTTTTCTCTTCATGATTTGGTAAGTCGAAGATAATACCTTCCCCGAAAATTATCGGCTTTCCGTTGTTTCCGATTATTTTTGAATTTATGAGAACCTGCAAAAACCGAAACCCGGGTCTTTTTTTGATCCTCGTATATACGTGTCTTTTTTATACTCCTTTGTACGCCCAGGAAACAAAGCCCTATTTCCAGCAAGAAGTTGCCTACAAGATCGCTGTAAGATTGGATGACTCCCTGCATCGGTTATATGGAGAGGTCGAACTCATTTATACCAACCATTCACCCGACACGCTTCAATACATTTATATGCACCTTTGGCCGAATGCGTATAAAAATAACCGGACCGCCTTGGCCAAACAGATGGTCCGGAACAACGACAGCAGGTTTCAATTTGCCGGAGAAGAAAAACGTGGCTGGATCGACAGCCTGAATTTTACGGATGAAAGGGGAATGTTAAACTGGGAGTATGACCCCGAACATATCGATATCTGTAAAGTGTTCTTAAGCGAACCTTTGTACCCGGGAAAATCAACAACGATCGCCACCCCATTCACCGTCAAACTCCCCGGCGATTTTAGCCGGCTGGGACATGTGGGTAGATATTACCAAATATCGCAATGGTATCCGAAACCGGCCGTATACGACAGGGAAGGCTGGCATGCCATGCCCTATCTCGATCTGGGGGAATTTTATTCGGAATATGGAAGTTTTGAGGTGAAGATCACCCTTCCGGCCACCTACCGGGTGGCGGCAACGGGTGTCCTCCAGGAATCAGAAGAAAAAAACTGGCTGGACGCGCTCAGCGGGCAGGCCTATTCCCACTATCCCGATGGTGATTCTGTTTCGGAATGGGATAAAGACAGGGTGGGAAAATTAAAGACCATTACTTATAAACAAGACCGCATTCACGATTTTGCTTTTTTCTGCGCCAAAAACTATGTTGTACGTAAAGACCTGGCCGTGCTTCCATCAGGACAAAATATTGAAACCTGGGCCTTTTTTTACCCCGATAGCCATTCGGTCTGGAAACAAGGAGCTTTTTATGTCAAGCGCGCGGTGGAAGCCTATTCTGAGTGGGTGGGCGACTATCCTTTCGAAGCGGCCACCGCTGTTCAGGGCGCTTTGTCGGCCGGTGGCGGGATGGAATATCCCATGGTAACGGTCATCTCAGCAGGTTCCACTCCCGAAGAACTCGACAATGTCATTACCCATGAGGTCGGCCATAACTGGTTTTATGGCATTCTCGGCAGCAATGAGCGGGAGTATGCCTGGATGGATGAGGGTTTTAATTCCTATATCGAGGAAAGGTATATGAAAAAGTACTATCCGGATCGTACTTTTTCAGGATCGCTCGGATTACCGGGTAGTTTGGATTCGATCTATGACCAACATTGGAATTCCTACCTGATGGCTACGATCCATTCTACTTATGGCTACCAGATCCCCATCAATACCCCATCCATAGAAATGCCCATGGTGCAATATGGATTATTGTCTTACCAGCGAACGGCCTTTTTGTTGAACTACCTGGCTGAATACCTCGGACAGGAAACCTTTGACGTCTGCATGCATCGTTATTTTGACGCCTGGAAATTTAAACATCCCCAACCTGAAGACATCCAATACATTTTTGAAGGAGTTTCGGGGAAAAAACTCGACTGGTTTTTTGATGGATTATTTAATACCGAGCAACAGTTCGATTATTCTTTATCCGGGATCAAAACGGAAGAACATGCGTTTATCCTTACGGTAAAAAACCGGGGAACCATTGCCGCACCCTTCCCTGTTTATCTGATGAATGGAGATTCGATAGTAAAAACCTTATGGTTAGACGGGCATACAGGCAGTGTGGAGATTCATGTTCGACGCGTCAGTGGAAGGCTGGCGGTTCTCGGTTCCAGCTCTCCCTAACACACAAGCCGGCCGCAGGCACACCGCGCATCCAAGTAGAATCGCGGACCCGCTACACCACGGCAGCAAACACTTTCGGCAAGGCCCGCCGCATGCTCTCGTCGATTAAGGCACTGAGCCCTAAGTCGCAGGTTCCACATATGCCGAAAGTCCGCGCTTCCTCAGCACGGCGTCGACCTTCGGCAACGCCCCTCGAAACAGCCGGTAGGCCTCGGCGGGATCGCGCAGATTGCCGGCGGAATAGACATAGTCGTGCAGGCGCCTCGCGGTCTCGGGATCGAAGATGTCGCCCGCCTCCTCGAACGCCGCAAAGCTGTCGGCATCGAGCATTTCCGACCACATGTAGCTGTAATA
>JAKFCJ010000169.1:0-2113 GCA_036676705.1 Bacteroidota bacterium | reverse complement strand
ATGGACACCGGTTCTCCGGGGCCAATCAGACAAGGAATTCTATTCGACACTCAGGACCAGTGAGGCCAGGCTATTGCATGCACTCGACAGTCTGAATTATCTCGACAGCACGCTCCGGGATTTTCATCTTTACAGTTCCACATTTCGAAATAATTTTGGTCATCTGGACCTTGGCATCAGTGGGTCGGCCCAGTATCCGCTTGTATACCGGGTAAACCAGGTCAACGGATTCGATCTGGGCTGGCATTACCTGGACGGAAATCGTTTTTTGTACAACGAAGAGAGTCCCCTGTTCAAAGCGAAAAAGCCGATTACTTCCCTCTATTATGTTCAGGGTGCCAATGAGTTGCTTCACCTCCGGGCTTTGCATTCACAGAACATCAAGCCCAACTGGAATGTGGGCGTTGAGTTTCGCCGTTTACGGGAAGGTTCAGACCTGAATGGATTTTATCTGCGGCAGGTCACCGGCCAGTACAATACCCGGGTATATTCCTGGTACCACAGTAAAGACCAACGGTATCACCTGATCGCCTCGGCCACCTGGAACCGTAATAAAAACCAGGAAAACGGCGGTATCGTAAGCCGGGAAGCCTTTGATACCCTGACAGGGATAGGGAGAAATCCGCTTGTGAATTATTATAGCAGCCGGGTACAGAATATTTTAAGGAGCAATACCTTTTCTGTTACCCAGATCTACCGGCTCGGGCAAAAAAGGCATTTCCCGACTGAGGCTACCGACAGCTTAGGGCGTGCCGTGCCTGATGAAAGGGCCACATTTATTCCCCAAAGGCAATTAAGTATCAAAACATCCCTGCAGACTTATGCCAACATTTTTGACGTGGAGAGTTTTTTAGGGATGCCTTTTGACAAGTTTTATATCGACTCCCTTCAAACTTTCGATTCGACCTGGTACAGGAATGCAAATGTTACCCTGGGGTTTCAGACCGGCGCTTTCCGGCATCTGCGCAAGGATAGTCTGGATATCAAAGAGAAACCGGCCTATTTTAATGCCTTTGTCGACTTCAATCTGATCAAAGTGGGCTGGCATATCGACCATGCAGCGTATACCAATATTGGAGTTCGGGCAGAAATAGGTACACGCTCCTGGCTCAAAAACCGGGAAGGTGCCATGGTAAAGGGCTATATGGGCATGAAGGGCTATAACGCCGGAGATTGGGACCTTCAGGGAACAGTACGAAAAAGTTTGCTCGGGGTAACCCTGCAAGCCGATTACCACGCCAAACGCTATGAGCCTGAGTTTTTCCAGTACTATTATTTTGGGAACCATCACTTCTGGTACAATAAAAATTTTCAAAAACAGGGAGCAGTCAAGCTGAGCGGAGCCATCAGTAATTCCGGTGCAAATGAATGGATCAGCCTTCGCTATTCGGCTATCTCCCTTGACCGGTACATCTATCTCAACACCCAGGAAACTCCTGAACAGGCTCCTTCAACGATACAGGTTCAGCAAGCTGAGTTAAATCTGAAGCTAAAATGGAAATGGCTGCACTATTATAGTGAGGCCGTATGGCAACAAAATACGGCACAACACATTTTGCCTTTACCGCGTTGGGCATTAAAACAAAGCCTTTTTGCCCAGGGGTGGATGTTTAAAAAAGCCCTCTTTGCCAAGCTGGGAGTCGACCTGTTCTGGTGCGAAAAATTTGTCGCCGCCCAATATGTTGCGCCGCTGCGGAGTTGGAAGGTCCAGGATCAGTCAGACCCCTTTACCATTGGAAATTATCCCTATATCAACCTCTACTTTACCGGAAGGATCCAAACGGTGACTTTCTTTTTGATGTTCCAGCATATTACAGCCGGTCTGCACGGCCCTTCCTATTATTCCTCTCCTTTTTACCCCATGCAACCCCGGGCATTCCGTTTGGGCATCAAGTGGGATCTGTATGAGTAGTTACCACTTTAGCGTAGTGGAACATAGTAGGTGTATCGAAATTTATTAGGGCGAAGGAAGGGTTATGGGTTTCGGGTTATGGGTTATGGGGAGTTTTACCGAAACCCATAACCTATAACCCATAACCCCCTCGCTCCGGTAGTGTGCAATGACCCCAATACTTCCAAAAATCTCCGGTAAATAACGCTAATACCTATCTTC
>JAKFCJ010000168.1:0-18150 GCA_036676705.1 Bacteroidota bacterium | reverse complement strand
AAATCCGGATTTCGCCATTGATCCTCCCAGTGTCGGAGTAGCCACTTTTGACGGCCTGGATGCTTTTGGAAATGCCTATGAAGGCATCAATGTTTCCATTTTCGGTCCGGCGGATACGCTTAGCTCCCAACCGGTCAATTTGAATGGATTTTTCCCTGGCGACAGTATTTACCTCAGTTTTTTCTACCAGGCCCAGGGATTAAGTTTCGAAACACTGACCACCAAAGATTCATTGGTATTGCAATTCAGGAACCGCATCGGCGCCTGGGTGACCATGTGGAGCACGCCGGGCAAAAGCCAGCAAAATTTTAAAGCCGTTTGTATACCCGTTAAGGATACTTCCTTTTTGCATGAAGGATTCCGGTTTCGCTGGATAAACTACCAGCAGTACATCGGGAACCTGAAACAGTGGCATCTTGACTATATTTATCTGAACCAGGGACGGAATTTTTCAGACACGATCTTTGAAGACCAGGCCATGGTTTATCTTCCGCCCTTTCCTTTTACCGACTACAGCCATATGCCCTGGAAGCAGTTGCAGGTGAACTTTGCCAAACACCTCAAGCTGCATTATGAGATACCAGTTCAAAACCTCTCCAACAGTGGAGAAACGTTCAGTGTTTCCATGCGGGTCAATGATCTCGACGATGAGGTAGGTGCACATATCCTTAACGGACAATCGCTTGCCGCCAATGGTATAGATACTTTTGTCCTGGCTCCGGGCATTAGTCTGTTCACGAATACCCGGGACAGCAATGAGCTCCGTATCGTGAGCAAGTTGGGTGAGATCCTGGGCGGGAATACGGTCAAACAAAATGATTCGGCCGTCCGAACTGTCGAATTGGCAAATTATTATGCCTATGACGATGGCACTGCCGAATCAGGCTATGGCATCCGAAACGGAGCAGGTTCTGTTGCTTATGGATTTGAACTGGAGAACGGTGACAGTATCCGGGGCATTTGGATTCATTTTACCCAGGCCGAAGTACCGGTTACCGGCAGGTTTTCACTGAACCTCTGGCAAAAGATCGCAGCGGTTGGCCAGCCGAGCTCCGGTGTGGATGAGTTGATTTACAGCCTTGAATCGAATGCCCCTGCCTATACCGACAGCATCAATGGTTTTCACCTCTTCCTTTTCGATTCGGCGGTTTTTGTGAGCGGGAAATTCTATATAGGCTGGACCCAGAACTCAAGCTACCTCCTCAATGTAGGGCTTGACAGAAATTACCGGTACTTAGGTCAGATGGTCCCAAATCCAAATTTGTTTTACAATACCAACGGCACCTGGAAAAAGGCCACGGTTCCCGGAACCATCATGATGCGCCCCGTTGTGGGAGATCAATGGCCTACACCACTGGCTTTACCTGAAAAACCAGAAGAGACGAATATCAGCCTTTACCCAAATCCTGCGAAAACGACTTTTAGCTTAGGCACTGAACTTCCGCTTGAGCATGTTGTTCTGTATGATATGAAAGGGGTAATGGTAAAAATCTGGGAAGGGTCACAAAGCGAATTTGGCATTGCCGGTTTGCCTTCCGGTGTATATTTGTTGCGGATCATTTTAGGATCCGGACAAAGTGTTAGCAAAAAATTAATGATAGCGAACTGATGCAAGACATAAGTGTTGAAGAATTAAAAAACCGCCGCGACAAAGGGGAAAATATTCCCGTGATCGACGTCCGCGAGCCTTATGAACACGAGGAATTCAATATAGGAGGGAAGCTTATCCCCCTGGGAAGCCTGCCATCCATGCTCGATGAACTTGAAGACCTGAAAGACGTCGAATTTGTTGTGCACTGCAAGTCAGGCGCTCGCTCGGCCAGTGCCAAGGCTTTTCTTCAATCGGCAGGTTTTTCCAAGGTACGTAACCTGATCGGTGGCGTTATGGAATGGCAGGCCAAATACCCATCCTGACCGATGCGCCGGAGCTGGTGGATACTGGGTGGCATTCTGCTGTTTTCTTTCCTGCTGGTTCAATGTATGGAAGAGGGAGGGGAAGAGGACGCAGGAAACGATTTACTCTGGCTGAATCACCACGATTCTGTTTCTTATGTAGGTATGGAGGCCTGCCGTGCTTGTCATTCGGATAAGTTCGAAACCTTCCAGCATACCGGCATGGGCCAAAGTTTTGATAAGGCTACCCCGGCTAAAAGCCAGTCGCAGTTCCATGGAATTAATCCGGTTTATGACCGCGAAAAAGACCTGTATTATATCCCCTATTTCCGTAACGATTCCCTTTTCTTCAAAGAGTATCGGCTCAATGAACGGGGAGACACGATCCACAAGCGTGAAGAGCATATTGCTTATATTGTTGGTTCCGGACAGCATACCCATTCCCATATTCTCAATTTTAACGGGTTTTTATACCAGGCTCCAATGACCTGGTATGCGCAAAAAGGCAAATGGGACCTTCCCCCGGGCTATGAAAAAGGCAATAACAGCCGTTTTAGCAGGCTCATTGGCGATGAATGCATGAGTTGCCATAATGCACTACCGGAATTCGAATTCGGCAGCGAGAATAAATACCTCTCCGTGCCTCAAGGCATTGATTGTGAGCGCTGCCACGGACCAGGCGAGTTGCATGTGCAACAGAAAAAAGCAGGTATCGTTGTGGATGTGAGCAAAGTAGCCGATTACAGTATTGTAAATCCGCGTCGTTTGCGCTGGGACCTGCAGGTGGATGTGTGCCAGCGTTGTCACCTCCAGGGCAATGCGATCCTGGAACCCGGTAAAAGCTTCCACGATTTTCGTCCCGGTATGCCTTTAAATTCGGTAATGACCGTGTTTATGCCCCGCTATGAAGGGGAAGAGGAAGGGTTTATCATGGCTTCCCATGCACAAAGGTTGCAAAAGAGCCAGTGTTTTATCCAGAGCAATGTGCAGGGTGGCACCATGAATTTGACCTGCATTACCTGCCATAATCCGCATGTTTCGGTAAAAGTCACGGGTAAAAAAGTGTACAACGATGCCTGTCAGGGATGCCATCAGGAGAATAAATGTACCGCACCGGAAAGCCACCGTAAAACAAAAGAAAATAACTGTGTGGCCTGTCATATGCCTGCCGAAGCCCCTTCGGATATTCCCCATGTGAATGTTCACGACCATTATATCCGGAAACCGCAGTCCATCAAAAACACCAAAAAGGGCCATTTTGCGGGATTGTATGCCGTGAACAATGCAGATCCTTCAGCAGCCCTGCGTATCAAGGCTTATCTGGCTTATTATGAGAAATTTGAACGGGGCAATAAGGTATTGCTCGATAGTGCGGAAGCTCTCCTTGTCCAGGGTGGCAAAAACAACCAGGAGGAATGGATCCGGCTGGCTTACCTGCAAAATGATTTTGATGCTGTGATCCAGATTGGCGCCTCTTATTCCGGAAAAGACGAATGGACCTGGTACCGTATTGCCCGCGCGCAATCGGCAAAAACCCACTACGAACAGGCTTTATCATCCATCCAAAAAGCATTGATCAATAAACCGTATTCTCTTGATTTTCAGAATGAAAAGGCGATTATCTTAATTCAATTGACTAAGCTCGACGAAGCCCTTAACGTCTTAAATACATTACTGGAATGGCAGCCGAAACAAGCCATGAGTTTATGCAACCGGGGGTTTGTGATGGAAAGCAAAGGGGACAAAGCCGCAGCGAAAAAGGACTATCTGGCGGCCTTGAGCCTGGACCCGGATTACGAACAGGCCCTGGTCAATATGTGCAGGATCTCCCTGGCGGAAAAAGACAAACAAAGGGCCAGGGTTTATTTATCCCGCTTGCAGAAGGCAAACCCAAACCATCCATTCATAAAAATTATTTCTCAAAGCCTGAACAAATAATTAGATTGGTTGCTAAATAGAATGACCCTGCGAAACCGACTAGTATTGATTTTTTTCTTACTGCTTCCTATGATGGCTATTTCCAATCAGGATTCAGTGCGTGTTCATGACCTGCTCAAAGTGGTGGATATGAACAGAAATGATTCGGCACTTGCTTATGGAAATAATGCAAAAGCGATGGCGATTGCCCGTGCTTCCGGGCAGGAAATATTAGTAGCTGACGCGATGAGTTCGCTGGGTATCCTGTTCTATGCGTATGGGAATTACGACAGCAATATTGTTTATTGGACGGCTGCGCGCGACATTTATCAAAAAGCAGGGGATACCATCAAGTGGGCAAAAACCGAAAGACTGATCGGGGTTCATTTGGATATTCACGGAGAAATTCAGAAGAGTCTGGAGAAATTCATATTATGTCGGGATCTGTACAAAGCCGTGAATTACCGCAAAGGGTTGGGTGAAAGTTATATCAGCATTGCCATTATGCAACAAAGACTTGAGCGCTATTCACAGGCTCTCGAAAGCAGCAGACTGGCCTTGGAAATTGCCATTAGCGAAAAAAATGAAAAAATAATCGGTTCCATTTATAACAATATGGGATCCCAGTTTAACGCACTGAATGAATATGATTCGGCTGAAAAATACTTTAAACTGGCCCTCATCGAGCAGGAGAAATACAGCAATACCAGTGGTTTGGCCATGACCTACCACAATTTGGGAACCCTCGAGTTGTCGCGAAAAAATTACCGAAAGGCACTGGTCCATTACCAAAGATCCGTGGCGCTGAAAGAAATGACTCCGGAATCAGACGATGCCCTTTCGAGTGCTTTGTCGATCTCCCTTTGTTATATCCACTTGAATAAATTAGACAGCGCCGAAACCATCCTGCAAGAGGTTCTTGTTCTCAGTAAAAAGAATGAAAACCTGATGCGTACGATCGAAGCGTACAAATTCCTTGCAGACCTGGAAGAAAAGAAGGGGAATTATCAAAAATCTCTTGGCTATTATAAGGAGCACATGCGGCTGAATGATTCGGCGAACCGGATTTTGATCAACCAAACCATTCAGGACATGGAGGCGAAAATGGAGGTGAACAAAACAAGGGATCAGAACGATATTTTGCTCAGGGCCCAGGCAGAAAACCACCTTTTATTGGAGGAGAGGACAAAGGGAATCTATGGATTAATTACCCTTGCTGTTTTATTGATCCTTCTGATCGGGGTGCTTTATTTTATGCTTAGGAATTTGGGCAAAAGCCGCTTGAAATTAAAGGAGTTGAATGCCGAACTCATCCATAATTCCGAACGCCTGGAAGAAAATAACCTGAGTCTGGAAAAATTAATGAACGCCAAAAACGACCTGGTTTCAGTTATGGCGCATGATCTTCGCTCTCCCTTTGGTAAAATTCAAAGCATTACCCAGCTCATCGAGATGAGCAACGATGAAAAGGAAAAGGAATCCTACCTCCGGATGCTGGAGAACATTACCCACGATGGCATGGCGCTGATACAGGACCTGATCGACCTGTCGCGTATCGAACTGAATGAAATTTCCGATGAACACCTGAAAAGGCTCAGTGCATTTAATTTTACTGATATTTTTAATCAGCTTAAAGTCAGCTTTGAATCGCATCTAAAAACAAAAAACCTGGAAATGCAGTTGGACCTTTCGGAACAACCGGTTATGAACAGGGCAGATTATTGTGAACGGATCTGCGACAATATTGTGAGCAATGCCATCAAATATTCGAATCCGAATGGGGTTATCAAAGTCAAATCGCGGGTAGATGGTGACACCATGAAAATTTTGATCGAGGACAACGGTCCTGGTTTTAAGAAAAAAGACATGCCAGGTCTGTTTCAACGCTTTTCGCGCCTGAGTGCGCGTCCTACAGGAATAGAAACTAGTACGGGCCTGGGGTTGTACATCGCCAAAAAACTGGCTGAATCGATCAAGGGGGATATTCAATTGCTGAGTAAGGAGGATGAACCGGCCAGATTCTGTGTGGAGATCCCGATGAATTTAAAACACAAGCTTGAGGCTCAACCCGCTGCTTAGTCCGGCCTGGTTATGCATGACCGGGATGAATGCAGGACTCCAATGTAAACTCAGGTCGTCGCTGACATCAAATCCTTTTAAATGGGCGTCGACATGGGCGTCTAATATCTGCAGGGCGTAGAGTCCGAAAAAGCCAATGACTGAAAGGTCCCGGTATTTTTTATAATAATTCCGCTTTTGCCTCAATTGATCCGGAGTTCCCGGAAATACGGAGTTCGTATTGTCATCGTCGTCGGTTTCCTGCCGGTAATATTCCCCAAAACGTTTGTATTCGCCCTGGTTAAAGGTAAAGGCATAGGCCAGCCCGCCAAAACCCGCATAAATGACCGGAACTTTCCAGTAGCTTCTGTTGTAGACCTGTCCGGCACCCGGAATAAAAACCGACAAAAGGGTTGCCTTACGCGGTCCATCCATGACATAGGTTTTTTTAGGCTGCCTGTAGGTTGAATCATGCGTGGAATCAGCCTGGGCCAGGCAGGGCAGACCCGACAGCAACAAGCTACAAATGAGCAAGAAGTTTTTGAAGTTCCTCTTCACTGCTGAATACCATAACAATTTCCCCGCCAGATTCTTTAGGACGTACTTTGACCGGCACATCATACTTATCGGCAATTTCATTCAATTGATCCGTGTAGGAGCTAAAATCAGCCAGGTGCCGGGTGGATTTGGCAGCTTTTGCTTTTTTATCGCGGGCCACAGGCTTCAGTTCACGGGCTAATACTTCAACCTCACGCACAGAAAGGTCATCGGCCAGGGTTTTTTCATAAATAGCCAACTGTTTTTCCGGGTCTTCAACCGAAATTAAAGCGCGGGCATGTCCCATCGACAAAGAACCTTCACGGATGCCGACCTGGATTTCAAGGGGAAGTTTAAGTAAACGCAGGTAATTATTTACGGTTGAACGGTTTTTACCAACCCGGTCGCCCAATTCTTCCATTTTCAGTTTGCACTCTTCCATCAGGCGCTGGTAAGAAAAGGCAACCTCCATGGCATTCAGGTTTTCGCGCTGGATGTTTTCGATCAGGGCCATTTCCAGCATGTCCTGGTCGTTGGCGATCCGCACATAAGCCGGAATTTCATTCAGTCCGGCAAGAATGCTGGCACGGGTACGCCGCTCCCCGGAAATGATCTGGTATTGGTCGTAGCCGAGTTTCCTTACCGTGATCGGTTGAATAACACCATGCACTTTAATGGATGCAGCCAGTTCCTCCAGTGCGGCCTGGTCAAAATCGCTGCGGGGTTGAAAGGGGTTCGCCTGAATGTCGTTCAGACGTATCATACTTATACCGCCAACTGGAGTTACGCCGCTTGAAGTAATATCGGTAGTTGCATCTTTAAGCAGGGCGGATAGCCCTTTTCCCAAGGCCGGCTTCTTCGGTTTTGTCATCAATTTAGGATCCTTTCTTCTTCTGCAATGCGGGTCATTCCGTTCTTCTGCAGAATTTCTCTCGCCAAATTTAAATAATTCAAACTTCCCCGGCTTTCAATATCGTAATTCAATACCGGCATACCATGTCCCGGTGCTTCGCTCAGTTTCACGTTACGTTGAATGATGGTGTCGAACACAAGCTGCTGGAAATGCATTTTTACATCTTCAACAACCTGGTTGCTCAGGCGAAGACGAAGATCATACATGGTTAACAAAATGCCTTCGATCTTCAATCTCGGATTCAGGTTGGTCTGGATAATTTTGATGGTATTCAAGAGCTTTCCAAGTCCTTCGAGCGCAAAAAACTCACATTGAACCGGAATGATGATCGAATCTGCCGCAGTTAACGCGTTGGTGGTGATGAGTCCGAGCGAAGGGGAGCAATCGATCACGATAAAATCATAGTCGTTGCGGATCTTGTCGAAAACATGGGTTAAGAGGCGTTCCCGGTTCTGTACGTCCACAATTTCTATCTCTGCACCGACCAGATCAATATTGGAAGGCATGAGGTAAAGGTTTTCGTATTCTGTTTTCAGGATCACATCCTTCGGGGCAATTTCATGCACCAGGCATTCGTAGAGGCCCGTTTTGATATTGGATGGGTCGAAACCTATACCTGAGGTAGAATTGGCCTGAGGATCAGCATCGACGAGTAATGTTTTGTATTCGAGGGCGGCGAAACTTGCTGCGAGATTGATGGCGCTGGTCGTTTTCCCGACTCCTCCCTTTTGATTGACAATGGCAATGATCTTTCCCATAAACGGTATTCGGATTAAGTATTCGTTTGATTATTTTTCAAATGTTTTCCCAATTTCAGGAATCAGCAGGTCTTTGCCCAATTTGGCAAATTCTTTTTTGGCCTCCTCCTTATTGATCTTTATAAAGCCAAAAGTATCGAAATGCATGGCAATAATATCATCGCATTCGATAAAGTCGGCCGCAATGGTAGCCTGTTCGGCATCCATCGTAAAATTATCCCCGATCGGCAGAAAGGCGAAATCCAGTTCATGAAACATCGGGATTAGTTTCATGTCCTGGAACAAGCCCGTATCTCCTGAATAATAAAAGGTCCCTTCCTCACAACTCACAATAAATCCACCGGCTGCTCCGGCATAAGTCCCATCGGCAAAGGAACTGCTATGTGCAGCCTGAAAAAACTTCACGGTTCCGAAATCGAACTTCCAGGAGCCGCCAAAATTCAGGGCATGGGTATTCTCAATCCCCTGTTTATGCAGCCAGCCCTGAACTTCCCAGGAGCAGATCACCTGGGCTCCGGTCTTTTTAGCCAGGTAAACAAGATCGTGGGTGTGGTCGTCGTGCCCGTGTGATACCAAAATATAATCTGCTTTCAGTTTGTCGATATCAACAATACCTTTGGCTAATTCATTCGGACGAATAAAAGGATCGAATACCAGCTGTGCTTTACCTGTATCAATATGGAAACAGGAGTGACCCAAGTAGGTAATCTTCATCTTTTTTTGTTCATTTGGTGGAAGGCAAAAATAACCAAGGGCCGTACCTAGTTTGTGCACATTAATGAGGAATTTATTAAGAGTTATACACATCATTTTGCTGTTCATTTCGTGTAATGAGCGCATGGTCACTTCTTCGCTTGTGTTCCGCATGAACATGGAGTCGGCGCTGAATTCACTCGACCCGGCTTTTGCCCGTGACCAATACGGAATATGGGCCTGTTCGCAGTTTTATAACGGCCTTGTCCAGCTCGATACGGCCATGAATCCTGTGCCCGCAATTGCCAAAGCCTGGGAGGTCCTCGATAGTGGAAAAGTGTACCGCTTTTACCTGCGCAATGATGTTCGTTTTCATAAGGATGCCTGTTTTGGGGAAAATGAAGACCGTTTGGTCACCGCTTCTGATTTCGTATGGAGCTTCCGGCGCCTGCTCGATCCGGCCCTGGCTTCACCGGGAGCCTGGATCTTTAACGACAAGGTGGAAGGTCCTTCGGCATTTAAAGCCATAAACGACACGACCTTTGAGATCAGGCTCCTTCGAAGTTTCCCGCCATTACCGGGATTGCTCGCCATGCCTTATTGTTTTGTATTGCCCCGGGAGGCCGTTCGCTTTTATGGAAATACTTTTCGGGCTCACCCGGTAGGGACCGGCCCCTTTCAACTCAAATTCTGGGAAGAAGGGATCAAACTGGTCGGAATGCGGAATCCACACTATTTTGAAGAAGAAAATGGCAGACGCCTGCCGTACCTGGATGGTTTTGAAGTGGGATTTATAGAAAGCAAACAAACCGCATTTATGGAGTTTGTGCAGGGTAGACTCGATTTTTACAATGGTTTGGAGGGCGGTTTTAAAGACGAATTACTTACCCGTAACGGAGGATTAAAACCGAAATATACCGGTAAGTTCAAATTGCGTGTAGGTCCTTACCTGAACACGGAATATTTTGGATTTATGGTTGATCCAACAATTGAATCAGAACAATTTAATCCATTAATAGATAGGGATTTAAGAAAAGCACTGAACTTTTCCATTAACCGGGAAGAGATGATGCGTTTTTTAAGGAACAATATCGGAATTCCGGGTAATGGTGGATTTATCCCGCAAGGTTTACCGGGTCACCAGCCGGATATTGGCTATGCCTATAACCCGGATTCAGCCCGGAATTATCTCAAATTGAGCGGCTATAAGGGGCAGGAGTTGGTGCTTTTCACCAACAAATCTTACCTGGACCTGACCGTTTATGTACAACGCATGTGGCAGCAGATCGGCGTGAAAGCGCGCATCGAAGTGAATCCCGGTCCTTTTCACCGCGAGATGGTAAGCAAATCAAAGCTCATGTGTTTCCGGGGTTCCTGGCTGGCCGATTATCCCGATGCAGAAAACTACCTCTCCTTGTTTTATAGTCCGAACTTCGCCCCCGGCGGACCGAATTTTACCCATTATTCACAGCCGGAATTTGACGATCTTTACCGCAAGGCCATGAACGAAAGCGATCCGCTTATTCGGGAGAAGTATTACCGGGAAATGGATATTTTGGTGATGGAAGAGGCTCCGGTGGTCGTGTTGTTTTATGACCAGACCATGCAACTCTTATCGAACAGGATGGAGGCCCTGCCTGTAAATGCGATGAATCACCTTCAATTAAAAAATGCGAAAATGTATGCAGATCCTGTCGAGTGACCAAATCCGGGAATGGGATGCTTTCTCTGTCAAACAGGAGGGAATCACTTCCTTTCAGCTGATGCAAAGGGCGGCTTTCATGTGCTTTCGCTGGCTTAGAGCGCATCTGGATAAGTCGGGTAAAATAAGTGTATGTTGTGGCCCGGGGAATAATGGAGGCGATGGCCTGATGATCGCGGCCTATTTATTCCAATCCGGGTATCGGGTGCAGGTATTCGCTTCCGAAGGCAGGCCTGGCGGAGAAAGAGCGGAGGCCCTGGCTTATTGCAGGACGATCGGTTTGGAGGTCAAAACACTTTCGGGCTTAGACACTGATGT
The DNA here is from genome assembly GCA_036676705.1 of Bacteroidota bacterium. Taxonomy (GTDB): domain Bacteria; phylum Bacteroidota; class Bacteroidia; order UBA8524; family UBA8524; genus UBA8524. Next base: position 7,361 of record JAKFCJ010000168.1, on the reverse strand, counting down.
CGCGTATATCATCGATGCCCTTTTCGGACATGGATTGACCCGTCCTTTAAAGGAGGAATACCCGGAACTGCTTCGGAAAATAAATGCTTCAGGGGCCAGACGAATAGCCATTGACGTGCCATCCGGCATGCCCTCCGGGCCACAGGAGGTCGTTTATTCAGATTTTGTCATGGCAGAAGTGGTCCTGACCTTTCAACAGGCCAAGCAGAGCTTCTTCCTGGATGAATATGGATCCTTTATCGGGAAATGGGAAGTACTGGATATTGGCTTATCGGCAGACTTCCGGGCAGATTCTTCGCTGTTCCTGGTTGATGATACCCTGATCAGCAGCATGATTCGTACAAAACCCCGTTTTTCGCATAAAGGGAGTTTTGGAAGCACCTTATTGGTGGGCGGATCGGATCAATATCCGGGCGCTATCAGCCTCGCTACCGGTGCCTGCTTGCTTTCCGGTGTCGGAAAAACTTTCGTGGCATGCGCGCCAAATGCCAGGGCGGCCTGTTTAACCCTTGCTCCTGAAGCGATCTATATGGAGGGCGAGGATCCGGGAAGCCTCTATAAAAATAGCGCAGATCAACATTTTACATGCATTGCAGTTGGGTCGGGTTTGGGACAATCGGAAGCGATGACCGACTTTTTACTCACTCCCTTGTTCAGGAAAAAAAGCAAATGGGTGATCGATGCGGATGCGTTGAACCTGATCGCTGCCGGCCGGGCGAAATTTCCGGAAGGAGAGAAGGTGATCACCCCACATCCGGGAGAGTTCGACCGATTGACGCGGGTGCATCATTGTACCGCTGAAAGGTGGAAGACCGCTGCAGCCTGGAGCCGGGAAAAAAATCTGGTTATTGTATTGAAAGGCGCCTATACAGCTGTGTTTATGCCCGATGGGAGGCAGTTTATAAACAGCACGGGAAACGCAGGAATGGCCAAGGGCGGGAGCGGGGATGTGCTTTTTGGTTGGATAGCCGGCTATATCGGACGTGGATATCCTGTGGATGAGGCGGCCTTAATCGCCGTATATTTGCACGGACTGGCAGCAGACCTTGCCGTAAAGGAAATAAGCCGGGATGCCTTAAAGGCAGGTGACCTCATCCTTTATGGAGAAAGCGTGGCGAAAAAATGGGAAAATTAGCGCGTATACCTTTACACTATATTTTAAAGGAAAATCTTTCCCGGGCTACGGTATTTGAGTTTTTCAGCATCGACTATCCCCAGTTTTTAGACAATACCCTGGAACAGATAGCCGATATGTACGGAATTAATCCTGAAATTATCGAAGATGCGCTGCTCCAGGTGCAAAATAAAATTCCTGATTTCGACTATGATTTTTTGGAACTGCCCGTGCTGATCGCCTATCTGAAACATACGCACCATGAGTATACCAAAGCCAAGATCCCCCATATACGACGCAACCTGGAACGGCTAAATGAAACAGCCATACTCCATGTTTTTCAACGCTTTAGCCGCGACATGCAAAAACACATGATGCTGGAAGAGAAGATCATTTTCCCCTTTGCACTTGCGCTGGTTGAGTTAAATGAGGAATTTGACCTGCAGGGAGCCCGCGCCCTCTTGCAGCATCATTCTACCGAAGTGCTTTCAGCGAGCCATACCATCGACGACGACGAAATGCGCGACCTGCGCGTTGCAACCAATAATTATACCTTCAGCGATGATGACCCGATCGTTTATCAGGTTGTTATGACCGATCTGGCCCGGCTGGAGGAGGATATTTACCGTCATGCCCATATTGAAGACCAGATCTTATTCCGAAAAGCCAGGAGAGAAGAGATCCTGCTAAAAGAAAGAATGCAACGCGAGGAAAGAAAAAATTAATAACTAAACTTTGTGCCATGAAATACAAGTCACTCTTACCTATTGCCCTTTTCGGTTTTTTGATCCTTGCTTCCTGTGGAAATGAGAACAAACAAGCTACCGAAGGAACAGAAACAAAAGCACCCGAAGTATGTACCTATGCTTATGATGCCAGTCAGACCAAACTCACCTGGACAGCCTATAAATTTACCGAAAGAACAGGCGTAAAAGGTTCTTTTGATACCCTGGTGATCGAAACGAAAGCAGAAGAAAATTCCATCCCTGCTTTATTAACAGGGGCTCAGTTTACCATTCCGGTCGCTTCGCTGAATACCACCAATCCGGAGCGCGACAAAAAGATACAGAAGTTCTTCTTTGGGAACCTGAAGTCGACCACCCATCTTAAAGGCAAGGTGTCGGATGTAGTGGGCGACGACAAAGAGGGAAGCCTCAATTTTGTTTTGAGCATGAATGAAATGGACATGCCCGTTTCGATGGCTTATACACTGTCAGGCGACACGCTTATTCTCAGTGGCACCATGGACATGAATCTGTGGAACGCCCAGGGAGGGATCAGCGCTTTGAACAAAGAATGCAAGGACCTGCATAAGGGAGCAGACGGAAAATCCATGTTATGGAACGATTTGAACCTGGAATTACGCAGTACCCTTAAAAAAACCTGTAAATAGATCCAATTGTCGAGCCCAACTACCGCTTGGTCGAATGCTTAGGATTCTGGCAGGGGCTTGATTATTTTTGCACCATCGAATAATGATTCAACCGATAAAATGAAAAAACACAACCTTACCTTATTGGGGCTGATTGTCTTTTGTCTGGCCTGGATTCCGGCAAGCGGACAGACCAAACTTGTAGAAAAAGTAGTAGCCCAACCCGGAGAAGCCAAAATTTCCTATGAGAAATATGAATTGGCGAACGGCCTGGTCGTTTATGTACACGAGGACCATTCGGATCCGATCGTTCACGTTGAGGTGACTTACAAAGTCGGTTCGAACCGGGAACATATCGGTATCACCGGATTCGCTCACTTTTTTGAGCATATGATGTTCCAGGGATCCAAACACGTGGCGGACGAAGAACATATCAAAATCATTGAAAGCGCCGGAGGGGATATGAACGGTACGACCAATACCGACCGTACCAACTACTTTGAAACCCTGCCAAGCAATATGTTGGAAACGGCCCTTTGGCTGGAGTCTGACAGGATGGGATGGCTTATTCCTGCTGTAACCCAGCAGAAATTTGAAATCCAACGCGACGCGGTGAAAAACGAAAAGGATCAGAATATGATCAACCAGCCCTATGCGCTGCCTTTCGCTGAGCTTTATCTGAAAGACCTCTATCCAAAAGGACATCCATACAGCTGGCCGATCATTGGTTATGTAGATGACCTGAACCGGGTAGGCGTGCAGGACCTGAAAAATTTCTTCCAGCGCTGGTACGGTCCCAATAATGCGATTATTGTGATCGCCGGGGATGTAAATACCCTGGAAACCATGGCCATGATCGAAAAGTATTTCGGTCCGATACCCCGTGGACAAGAGGTTAAACCGCTTAAAGTAGAGCCTATCGTTTTGGTACAGGATGAGTTCCGTCAATATGCCGATAACGTATTCGTACCGGTTGTAACCATGCATTACCCCAGTGTAGCCAATTACCACCGCGATGAGCCTGCATTGGACATACTCGCCTCCGTTTTGGGAGGGGGAAGAAATTCTGTGTTTTACCAGCGTATGGTAAAAAATAAATTTGCCCTGTCGGCGACCGTTCAAAATCCCTGTCAGGAACTGGCCGGTGAATTCCAGTTCCAGGTAGCTCCAAATCCGAGGAATGTATACGACCTGTCTCCGGGCGTAATGCAAACCATGGTATACGACAGCATAAAAGCGATCATTAACAGCTTTGACGTGATGCGGGATGTGGAGGATGCGGACCTGGTAAGGATCAAAGCCAGTTTTGAATCCTCTTATATCAATACTCTCGAAAGTGTAAGGGGCAAGGCCGCAACACTAACCAACTGGGAGCGATTGGCGGGCAAGACCTATAACTTACAGGATGAAATTGACCGTTACCAGAAAGTAACAAAAGCAGACCTGAAACGGGTATTTGAAAAGTATATTAAAAACCGTGGCGCATTGGTGACCCTTGTTTTTGGTGCTGCCAATGACGAATCCAAAACAAAATCAGAAAATCCATGGCCGGGTGAAGTTGACCTGGAATCTGAAAAACAATACGCCGGACTCAGCTATACTGAACCTCCATCAACCTTCGACCGGAATGTTCGTCCGGTTCCACCACCGGCAAAACCTGCCACCGTTCCCCAGTATACCATGGATAAACTGGACAATGGCGTCGAGATCATCCATACCCAAAACAATGAGATCCCTAAGGTAACCATGTTTTTCTCGATAGAAGGAGGACAACTTCTGGAAGCCTACAATCCGAAATTACTGGGTTTGGCGGCCATGACGGCCGACATGATGAATGAAGGAACACAATTAAGGACATCCGAAGAAATTGATGCTGCACTGGAGACCCTGGGTAGCGATATCTATTTTTCAGCAGGAGGGACCTCGACCAATATTACGGTAACATCCTTGACCAAAAACATCGATAAAACGCTGGCCATCCTTGAAGAAATGCTCTATAAGCCCGCCTTCAAGGAAGAAGATTTTGAACGGATGAAGGAACAGTGGGAAGAGTCCCTGCGTAATGCCGATAAAAATGCAGGTGTTTTGGCCAATAAGGCATTCAGTTTACTCATGTACGGAGAAACCATCCTGGCGGCATCATCCGACGGGTATTTAAATACCATTGCTGATATTGAATTGGATGACGTTAAAGCCTTTTACGCCAACTATTATTCACCATCCGTTACTAACCTGACCATCGTAGCGAATGTGGGCATGGATGTGATCAAACCTAAACTTGGATTTTTAAACAAATGGGCTCCGAAAGAGGTAAAGATCCCTGCAATGGGTGCCTTTCCTCCAAAAGAGAATACAGTTATCTATATCGTTGACAAACCGGGTGCTTCTCAAAGCCAGGTCTTTTTTGGTACCCGCACCATACCTTATGATTATAAAGGGGATTATTTCAAACTCGGTATAGCGAACTACTCCCTTGGCGGAAGTTTTAACTCACGGATCAATATCAATTTACGTGAAGAAAAAGGTTTTACTTATGGAGCTTATGCCTTTAACAGTGCCGGTAAATATCCCGGTATCTGGGCTGTGAATTCGAGTATACGGGCAACAGCCACCGATTCGGCTATCATGGAGATCTATAAGGAGGTGAAAAACTACTATGAAAAGGGCATGACCCCTCTGGAATTGGAAACAACGCGTAATTCGATAAACCAATCGGATGCCTTGCGCTATGAAACTTCTTATGCCAAAGCAGGATTTTTATCCCGTATCCAGACCTATAACCTGCCTCCTGACTATGCGGCCCAGCAAAACCGGGTGGTAAACACGATCACCCTGGGTGAATTGAACCAGGTGATCAAAACCTACCTGAATCCTGACCAAATGGTTATTGTTATCGTTGGAGATGAGGGCGATATCAAAGCCGGCCTGAAAAAACTGGGCATTGCCAAGGTAACCACCATCGACCCGAATAAAGTTAAGGTCAAAGCAGTTCCTGCGAACTAAACTTAACTCATGCTATAAATGAAAAGAGCCGCTGAAAAGCGGCTTTTTTTATGCGGTATCAAAAAAAAATCCCGGGATTAACCGGGATTTGGGATATAAACAAAAACATATGAAACAAATGCGACTTAGTTATAAAGAACGTAAACCCTGTTAAGCCGTATTCGAAGGGGAGAGGCCCCTTGTTGCTTGTTCGTTGCCTGAAGTTTGAAAAAAAATGAAAATAATTTATATTTCATTGATAATCAGATAGAAAACTTGAAAAACAAAGAAAAAACATCGTTCAGGCAGGATTTCGTTTATACACATCCTGTGCATAATGACGACGAAGTCATGCTCAATATCCGATTAACTTCGCAGGACTTCGAATGAATATGCCATCAAGCACATTTACCAAATTACCGGCTGCCAAGAGGGATAAATTTATCCGTGTGGCTATGGAAGAATTTGCGTCAGCAGGTTATGAAAAAGCATCCATCACCCAGATGGTTAAAAAACTTAAGATAGCAAAAGGGTCTGTATATCAATACTTTGAAAATAAAAAGGAGCTTTATTTTTATCTGTTGGAGCTTGCCCAGCAAACCCGCCAGGAATACATGAAGCCCATTTTGAGGCATCCTCCGGGGAACTTCTGGGATTCTTATATCAACCTTTTTGAAGCCAGTCTCAAGTTTGACTACGAGAACCCCGAAATGAGTACGCTCATTGCCAATGCGGCCCATGAAAAGTATGCCGATGACCTTGGCAATCTGATGATCAACCAGAAGAAAAAGTCACTGGACTTTATGCGGGGATTATTGGAAAGAGAGTTATTATCAGGTGGTTTGCGCGATGATGTGAATATCGATGTAATGGCTTTTGTGGCCGGAAATGTGACCAATGGGATCTGGGATTACCTCACATTAAAAAACTTAAATACCGAACCGGCAAAAAAGGGCAAAAAAAACCTACCAAAGGAAGAGGTGAATAAAATATTGACAGATATTTCCAAGTTGTTAAAGTCAGGATTAAAGGCATGACAGAAAATCAGGTTTCCTATACCGAAGACAGTATCCGCTCGCTCGACTGGCGGGAGCATATCCGTTTACGTCCGGGTATGTATATTGGTAAACTGGGCGACGGCTCGGCCATGGATGACGGGATCTATGTGCTCGTGAAAGAGATCATCGATAACTCCATTGATGAGCACGTTATGGGCAACGGAAAACTTATCGAAGTAAAGATCTCCGAACACAAGGTGATCATTCGCGATTACGGCCGTGGAATTCCCCTCGGAAAGGTGATCGACTGTGTGTCCAAGATCAATACAGGTGGTAAATACGATTCCAAAGCCTTTCAGAAATCTGTTGGATTGAATGGGGTGGGTACCAAAGCGGTGAATGCGCTTTCGAACTATTTTAAGGTGCAGTCGTTCCGCGATGGAAAAACCAAATGTGCGGAATTTGAAAAAGGCGTATTGACCGGAGATCATCCGGAAGAAGCGACCACAGAAAAAAACGGTACGCTGATAACCTTTGTGCCCGACAATACGATTTTTAAGAACTATCATTTTATACCGGAATACCTCGAAAATCAGATCTGGAACTACTGTTACCTGAACGCCGGACTGATCCTCAATTTTAATGACACGAAGTACCAGTCGAAAGACGGGCTTCTTGATCTTTTGCGGCACAAGGCCAATGAAGAAACGATCCGTTATCCCTTTATCCATCTGAAAGGCGATGATATTGAGGTGGCGATGACCCACGAAAATCAATACGGAGAAGAGTACTATTCGTTTGTAAACGGACAAAATACCACCCAGGGCGGAACCCACCTTTCGGCTTTTAAAGAGGCCCTGGTAAAGACCATTCGCGAGTTTTATAAAAAAGACTT
>JAKFCJ010000167.1:0-24604 GCA_036676705.1 Bacteroidota bacterium | reverse complement strand
ATTAAGCACCAAGGGTTACGATGTAATCCCAACGTATAATGGGGAAGATGGCCTTGAGGCTGCGCTGGCTGAGAAGCCGGATATGATCATCACAGACCTAAAAATGCCGGGAATAAGCGGCATGGAATTCATCAAGCGCGTACGCGCGAATCCCGAAGTTGCCACGATTCCTATCCTGGTGATTTCGTCCCTGGGTTCACAGGTGGATAAACCGGATTCGTTCTGGACACTCGGCCTTGGCAGCGATGACTTTCTGGCTAAACCCTTTGACCCGCTGGGCCTTCTCGGACGTGTTGAGTACCTGATGCGCAAAGGCACGTACGTGTCGGAACGCCAGAATCCTGTGGGTGCGACGGCTGCATCCAACCCCACCCCGGCGGCCGGCAGCAGTCTGCAGCCAAAGGAGATCCTGAAATCGGAAAACCCGGCAGATGTGGTGAAGACGTTTATCATGGCCTGGAATGAGCAGGATTTTGTAACCGAGTATGATTGCCTTGGCGAGGAAATGCTGCACGGACTCGGAAAGAACGAGTACATCCAACGGCGCATGCAGAGCTATGCGGATGACAAGGGCGCGACAAAACACCAGGTTGTGGACGTGGAACCGCTGAAAACCAGCGACCTGACGGCAACGGTTGCATGTCTGCGTGATGACACTGTCAGCGGCACCTCGAACCGTAAGGACGAACGCTATACCCTGAAGAAAACCCCCAACGGCTGGCGGATTGTTAACGTGCGCAGCCGTGCGCTGGCTACGGCCTGACCGATCTCTCGAGAGGGCAGAGCCCTCCCAGACAACGTACTCTATATTTCTATCAAGGCCCCTCCAGTTGGAGGGGTCTTTTTCATGTCAACTGTACCGCCTGTCTATACGTCTAAATGATCATCAAGCCTGGAAAGGCCGGTCATGGGTAAGGGCTCGACAGTACTCGAATTGCTCGTAGTGGCAGTCATAATCATGATCCTTGCTGCGATAGCTGTGAACGCCTCCCAGTCAGCATTGGCTCCTGTTCAAGATGTCGAGTCGGCAGAGTAACTATTTCTGCACGCGGGCGTAGTTTGCTTCTTAATTGTTGCATTTTGCAATTCTGTGCAACTCATTGCGTACACATCCCGCAGGAGAGTCGCAAATGCACAAGCCCCGCCAATGCAACGCGTTTACCTTGATCGAACTCCTCATTGTTGTCGCCATTATTGCCATACTCGCAGCCATCGCCGTCCCTAACTTTTTAGAAGCGCAGGTACGGGCAAAAATCTCACGCGCCGTCTCTGACATGCGCGCACTCCAGACTTCCCTGGAAACGTACCGCATCGACACGAACGATTACCCGTACGTAACCAATTACTATCCCGACCCTTATGCCGTCCCCGGAAGCCCCTACCAGGGCAAGGCAAACTCCGCCGGTGGCCTTACGTCGCCCATCGCATATATAGCCTCAATTCCTCAGGACGCGTTCGGCGGCACGAGAGACACTTCCGATCTCTACCGCACCCTCTGCCCCGACGACTACTTTTATGCCACTAAGAAGTATTTCGATTCTCGAAACTTTCCCTGGGAAGTTAGCCTGAGCGACAACGGCCCTAAACACCTCTACGCACTCCAGAGCAAAGGCCCCGATAAAGCCTGGGCGCGCAACCCACCGCAGGGCGCCGGAACCGACGAACTCGACCGTCCCTACCGCTGGCAGTATGACGCCACCAACGGAACTCTCAGCAGCGGAAATATCATCAAGTCTGGCCCTTAGCCGATCAATCTACCGCAAGCAACTTTGTCCGCTCTTACGACGCGCCCCCACGGTGTGTCTGCCCTCCCCAAAACAAAAGAAAGCCCCGGCTGAACCTGCGTCCAGCCGGGGCGTCAATTTTATCGTCCGCTTCCTAGTTTATTGGCAACGGCCCCACAACCGTCAGGTTATTGCCTTCTACGGTCTCGGGAATTTCAGCACCGGAATCCACCTGGAAAAGCAGGTAGCTTCCTGCCTCGGGGAAACCCTCGGGCAGAGTGCCCTTCACCTTAACCTTTACCGTCTTGTCCATCTCGGCCTTAACCTTCTTCACTTTAAGATCCTTGATGCGCAGATCATCGGCGCTTAAGTTGCCATCGCGAGAAAGGTAGGCAGTGCTGGTAAACTTTGCTGCATCCGCTGTTCCTGAGTTTACCACCAGGTAGGTTGCCTTTAGCTTACACTTCGTCCCCTTGCGCGTTTCTTTGCAGCTTGTCTGCACCTGCAAGCCACCAAACTTCGTGTCGGGCAAAGCCACTGCCCACAGATCGGCCAGGTCATCTCCCGGCGGTGACTGTACTGCGGGAATTCTCTGCGCATACACTCCCGGCGCGCCGGGCCGCCGTTCAGGCCAGAATGAAATGGCCTCACCGATGCCGGCAGGAAGCAGGCGATGTTCAAACAGGTCGCCTGCGGCGGTGGTGACGGGAATCCCCTGGGGCCCCCACAATAGCGAGCCATCCGGCCCAAACCGCTGAGCCTGTATATCACGGATCCAACTATTTGAGGTCTCCCACCCCGGACCTCGAACCGTGTACGTCACAATGGCCCCGTTGGCGCCGTCACTTACGATTTGCGGGTGTATATCAATGTTGAACTGCTCGATCAAAAACTGTACGGGTGCCGCCCAGGCAAGAGTTCCGTCAGACAGAAGCCTGTTTATACCATGTCTTTCCAAGGAGCTTTCGTTAGTATTATGAAGGAAATACACTCCGCCAACACCGTCCGAGATAATGGCATACGAATATATGCTCATATACCCGGCCACAGGAGGTAATCCGACGCCGCCGGCAGGCCAGATTTCCGCACCGTCTAAATTTAACTTTTGCGCCGTTGGGCTTGCTCCTATAGCTCCAGTCTCGGGACGGTAGGTTATCCAACCGATAATAGCTCCACCGTCACTATCTTCAGTAATTGTTGACTCGTAACTCGTCGCTCCAATGACCTTGCCACCTGCTCCCCACAGTGCGTCACCCGCACCGCTCAGGCGCTGGGCATACACCCCACGAAGATAGTGTGAAAAGGTAAGCATTGCGCCATTTCCGGGTGCCGGTATCATGCCAACGCCTCTTCCCTCCCCTACTAACATACCATCGGGCTGACCGGGTGTAACAGAGGGCCACAGGATTTCGCCAGCGGCTGAAACGCGCTGAGCAAGTACGCTGGTTTCTTCAAACTGGTCATAGTCAGTCCAGGCCATGATTGCCCCGCCAGCACCATCTGTAACCATGGGGCTTGGGTAAATGAAGGGATCTCCTTCCTGGACTACAGTAACTCTGCCGCCGGCCCACACCGAATTGCCGTTCGGGTCAAGCTTCTGCGCAATGAGTGAAGCCTGCCCCTGTCGTTCAAGCCACCACGATATAATGGCATTTCCCTGCCCGTCGTTTATGATCTGTGGCCACTCAAAGAAAGGAGATGAATCCAGCACTTCTTCTGCCGGGCTTGTAAGCGCGATTCCGCTGTCGCCCCATAGACGGTTCCCGTTTGCGTCGATGCGCTGCACGTAAAGCTGCCACTGTTCCACGAAATCTTCAGGATCCCGATCGTGCACATAGGCAACGTAATATCCTCCGGTGCCATCCTCTGCCACGCGCATAGACTGCGGCGCCACGCCTGTGGCAACCGGCGTGTTAAGTGCGACGTCCTCCGTCCACTGCGCAGAAGCAGTTTCCGGGGCCAATATTGATGCGGTAACCGCAAACACCCCGGCAGTCTTCCGCCACCGGTTGCTAAAACAAAGGGAGCCGTTCTATTTTCAAAGCTGTGCAGTGTTTCCTTTTCCAGCTCCCGGAACCTTTTTTCTCCCAATTCATCGAATAATTCAGGAATAGAGCGTTGATACTTCCTTTCGATCTCCTCATCCAGATCAAAAAAATCCCAGGAAAGCCGTACAGCAAGCTCTTTTCCCAGGGTGCTTTTACCGGCGCCCATAAACCCGACAAGAAAAAGTGCCTTCATTGCAGTTGAATTCGGGGATCGAGCTTTTTATAAAGGAGGTCGACGCCCATGTTGATACAGATAAAAATTAGGGCTACCCATAAAACACTACCCATAACGACAGGGTAGTCGGCCTTTTCGAGAGCCTCCACGGTTATTTTTCCAAGTCCTTTCCAGTTAAAGATATATTCCACAAAAAATGCCCCGGCCAACAGGGAGGCAAACCATCCGGAAATAGAGGTAACCACAGGATTGAGGGCATTGGGCAGGGCATGTTTCCATAATACCCGGCTTTCGCTCAATCCTTTTGCCCGGGCTGTTACAATATAATCCATACCCAATACATCGAGCATGGAACTGCGGGTGAGCTGGGTGATGATAGCCAGCGGACGAATTCCCAGCGCAAGAGCCGGCAGGATCAGGTTCTTCCATACATAATGGCGGCCTTCATCATAAGAATAATCGACCAGGCTTCCTGTCATACTTAATCCGGTTACAGCATGACCCACATAACCAAATAACCAGGCGATAAGGATGGCTGCAAAAAAGGAGGGAAGCGAGATGCCCAGGGTACTGATGGCCAATAAACCGCGGTCGATCCAGCTTCCGTGATACAACGCGGAAAAAACACCGGCGCCAATTCCGAAGATGACGGCGATCAGCATGGCGGTAATGGCAAGTACGGCGGTTCCTTCCATGGCTTCACCGAGTACCCGGGCCACAGGCTTTTTGCTTTGATAGGAACTGCGAAAAAAAGGTGCCTGCAGCGATACAAATACCCCGGCAAGCTTTATTTCGGCACTGCTTCGTTCATTGTCGGTGCGGGAGAAATGAACGGGCGACAGGTCATTGAGATAATGGAAATAACGAAGGTGAACGGGGAGGTCCAATCCCATTTCCTCCCTGGCTGCCTCGATACTTTTCGCATCTGTTCGTTGTCCCATGGTTAACTGGGCCGGATCGGGGAGTACCTGGAAGAGAAAAAATACCAGCGTGATTACCCCGAGCAGCGTAAGAAAGGCATAAGCCAGACGTTTACCGAAGTAAACCAGAAAGCTCATAATATTCCCTTTTTCTCGTATTTCGCGATCGCCTTTTCGAGATTCTTCAGATCAGGTGCATTGCGCGATGACCAGCGTTTTACAACGATCCCCTTATGCATCAGGATAAATCCGGGATTACTGCGAATGATCGATTTTAAAGCAGTAAGATCCAACTGATAAAAAGGAAAAGCCAGTTGGTGTTCATGCCTGAATTTTTCAAAAGTCTCGGTATCGGAATTTGTGAAGGCATATATTTTATGCCCGCTGTCCTGCCAGGTTCCCAGGAACTCTTTCAGGTGCTTATAGGATTTGAGCCGGGTATCGTTCAGGTCATAAGCGATCACGAACAGTTGGTAGGCGTCTTCGTCAAGGATACGGTCCGTTAAGTCTTCTCCCTGTGCATTCCGGATGTGAAAATCATGAATTTTAGCCGGAACCCCGGGATCTGTAATGACTTCTTCACGGTCAATAAACTCATGTTTGTCAGTCAGCTTTCCGAGTTCATCTTCCTTGAAGCGTTCGAGAGCTCCTGTTTCCTTGTTTTTATAGATGAAAACCATGGCTTTGGTAGCCGGTACCTCTGCAGTCAGTTCTTTGATATTCGCGCCTTCATCCCAAAACAAGTGATTGATAACGGGCATATACATCCAGCAGTATATAGAAAAGGATGCACTGGCCAGGATAAAGAAGAGAATGAGGTTGGTTTGAAGGATCTTCGCAAAAAACGGACGAATATGGTTCCTCCGTATAAAAATAAGGATGATCAGTACCGTCAGGAACAGGTCCTTATAAAACGACTGGAAGGGGGTGAGTTTAATGGCATCCCCAAAACAGCCACAATCTGTCATATAATAGATCTCCTTCGGGACAAAGCCCAACAGGTCCGCAAATTTCAACGTGGTGGCATGGTCCGGATTTTCGAAAAACCAGTTTCCTATGGCTGTAAATCCGGTCAGGAAGGTAAAAAACACGATCATACCGAGCAACAACCAGGAGGTAACCCGCATACGAATTCCCACCAGGACACAAACACCCAAAACGATCTCTGCCACGCAGATCAAAACGGCCTGCAAGACTTCCTGATGCTGCATGAAGGACAAACCGAATATGCTGTAATATTCCGTTAGCTTATACGAAAACCCGACAGGGTCGTTCGCTTTAATGAATCCACTAAAGATAAAAAGGAGTCCGACAAGGACACGGCTAATTCCTGTGAGCACTTTCATTTTCTTCTGTTAAGCGAATTAAGGCAAAAATTGAATAGTTAATTATATCCCTGAAATTCGCATCAACACCCTCTGATATCAGGGTATGCCCGCCAAGATCCTCAATTTGTTTGATACGCATCAGCTTCATCATGATCAGGTCTGTGAAGGTACTGATCCGCATGTCTCTCCAGGCTTCTCCGTAATCGTGGTTTTTATCGAACATCAGGGAACGGGTCATTTGAACTTCGTGGTCGAATAGCCCCTCCACTTCTGTGCCATCCATATGCATGGCGTTTTCATCGGACCCTTTTTCGAGCTGTATCAGCGCCATGATGCAATAATTGATAATGCCAATATATTCATTTTCAACAGCTTCTTCTACTTTTTGAACGCCCTTTTCTTCTATGCTTTTTATGCGTTTGGCCTTGATGAAAATTTGATCCGTAATGCTCGTTTGCCGAAGAATACGCCATGCCGAACCATAATCATGGTGTTTTTTAACAAAAACCTCCCTGCATAATGCGATGGCCTGATCAAATTGTGCTGCTGTTTGTTTGCTCACTGTATGCTAATTAACAATGCCTTACTTTTGAAGGCTCCAGAATTGCAAGGTAAGATGAATCCCGAATTATTGAAAGAGCAGGAAAAAATGCACCTCATACAGGTCCGTGGAAAACTCCTGTCGTTAAAGGAACCGGTTGTCATGGGAATATTAAACGCCACCCCCGATTCTTTTCATGCCGCCAGCCGTGTAGCTAACGAGGACGAAGCACTGAAACAGGCTGAAAAACATATAAAAGAAGGTGCCCATCTTCTCGATCTGGGCGCCTACAGCACTCGACCGGGGGCAAGCGATATACCCGAAGACGAAGAACGCAGAAGGCTACTGCCCCTTGTGGAAAAGATTTCACGCTCCTTTCCGGATATCCCGCTTTCTGTTGACACTTTCCGAAGCAACCTGGCCCGGGAAGCCATAGCGGCAGGAGCAGGCATTATCAACGACATTTCAGCCGGTGACGACGATCCGGCTATGCTTTCCATGATCGCATCCCTGCAGGTCCCTCTGATCCTCATGCACAAAAAAGGAAAACCCGCTACCATGCAGGTAAATCCGGAATACAAGGATGTAGCAGGTGAGGTTTATGATTACCTGGCTGCTAAAATTGCCTTATGCAGGGGACTGGGAATCAAGGACCTAATTATAGACCCCGGATTTGGCTTCGGTAAAACCAACGAACACAATTTTGCACTCCTCCATAAGCTCGATCTTTTTAAGCAATTGAATATTCCTTTATTGGCAGGCATTTCACGAAAAGGAATGGTCTGGAAAACCCTGGGACTCAGCTCCAGCGAGGCATTAAATGGCAGCACCGTATTGCATACCGTGGCCCTGTTAAAAGGAGCAAAGATCTTAAGGGTACACGATGTAAAAGAGGCCGTGGAGGCCGTTCGACTTCTCGCGGCTTTTAGACCATAGACCATGGACCATGGTCCATAGCAGGGAAGCCTATGCACTACGGCCAAAAGAATTGAGACGCCTTATCCTACGTTCCACTAAACCCAAACCATGGTCTATGGTCTATGGTCCGCTAATGAATACTATCTTTCCCGTCAGTCACAGCATCCAGCATCTCCTCCGGCGTTTTCCCCAAATTATTGAGCTCGGTTGTGATCGATTCAACATAGGAATGATCCGGGTAGGTGATAATAAATATCTCGTAGTATTTTTTTGCCGAATCCAGGTTATGCACGTTATTATTATAATACCACCCTGCTGCGATCAAAGCTTCAGCGTGACTTCGGCTTTTCGGATATTTCTCTGAAAAACGGGCATACTTAAAGGCAGCATCTTCATAATTCCCCAGGTTACCGGCATTGTTGGCGGCCAGGAAAAGGAAATTTTCATGCTCCGGACTTTCCGGATAATTATCCAGGAACTCATCCAGGGCAAGGGTATATTTTTTCATCACTTCCGGATTTTTGAGCGAATCGTTCCGCGACCACCCTTTGATCAGGGTGAGTAGTTCTTCTTCCGTCCGGATACTTTCTTTTTCGTTCTGGGTGGTCCCGCAGGCGGCGGCAAGGAGTATAGTCAGGCTTAAAATAAATTTTACTTTCATACCCGGCGAAAATAATCGATTCTCCTGTGATACGACACCACAAACTCTATATATTTGAGTTCCGAAAAACAGACTAGCAAAACACCTCATGAAAAAATCCCTGCTTCTGATATTGACGCTTTTAAGTGCTTCTTCTTTATGGGCGCAATATCAAATAGGACAATCCATCAGCAATTACAGTGGTACGAACAGTCTTTATTTTAACGCCTCCAATGTAGTTGACAGCCGTTTTAAATTTTATTTTAATATCACCCACACCAGCCTGCACCTTAGCAACGACTATATTACCTGGAATGGCGAATTCCATCCTTTTGCAGCCGTATTATACCCGACCGGTGTTCCTGTTTTGCAAAAAATATGGAAAGTACCGGCCTCTGCACTCGATGCCAGTGGAAATCCACTGGTTAAGGATGCCTGGTTAACGGAAAACATAAACGGGAATTCAAAAAACGTATTGATGCAGTTCGAGCAACGCTACCTCAATATGATGTTCAACCTGGGACCCCGCAGCGCGATCGGATTTGGAGCCAGACTTCGCATGGTGGGCCAGGTTACTGATATTTCTGAGCCACTTGCCCGAATGGCGCGTTATGGCTTTGATACCGCCTCAGCACCTTTTGTCAACGGAGAATTGAAATTTGATCAACTCTACACAAAAAATTCTTTGAACATCAATATGATGGCCTTCAATGAGTTTGCACTTAGTTATGGACATGTCATTGTCGACGACAAGGAAACATTCATGAAGGCCGGAATTACCGGAAAGTACTTTATGCCGCTCTATGCCATGTACATGCGGAACGAATCCATTGATGTGGCTATATATGGAAAAGATAGCTTTGAATTTAAAAATGCCGATCTCGAATACGGTTATGTGAGTGAACGGTTTTATAGCGACTCGGTGTCCTCAAAGAAACCTTTTGACCTGGGACGCGGATTTGGTGTCGATCTGGGTTTTACTTATGAATACCGCCCAAATTATAAGTCCTACCGCTATAAAATGAACGGAAAGGAAAAAACCGATCCTTCCAAAAACAAATACCTTTTCCGGGTACAGGCTGCCCTGAATGACCTCGGGTCAGTAAAATTCAAAAATGACAAACATGTGCGCGCCTATAAACTGGCTTCATCGTCGACCATATTTATTACTCCGGAATTGTTGGATACCATGATCGTCCTGCAGGATCGTTATGCAGATGAATACGGTAACCTGGCCGTCATTGATTCCCTGGTCGGCAGGACGGCAGGATTTCAGTCGCAGTCCAATGAATTCACCATGAAACTTCCCTCCAGCTTTAATGTGAGCGTGGACTACAATATATACAAAGGCTTTTATGCCAATTTTGTATGGATACAAAGCCTGCGCGGAAAACAGGTAAACGGATTGCGCGGATTCTCCCTTCTGGCTGTTACGCCACGCTTTGAATCCCGCTGGTTCGAAGCCTCTGTTCCCCTTCAACTCACCCAGAACTACAGGAAACTGCGGATCGGAATGTACCTGAGAACAGGACCGTTTTGGATAGGCTCTGATAATTTTCCGGCCTTATTTACGAAAGACAATATCAATGGTGCCGATATCTATATCGGACTCTCCGTTCCACTTCACAGGAAAAAAGAAAAAGACAAAGACAAAGACGGCGTTTCAAACAAATACGACAAATGCCGCAAGGTGCCCGGGGTTTGGGAATTTAAAGGTTGTCCGGATACAGACGGTGACGGGGTTGAAGACTCAAAAGATCATTGCGTGAACGACTCAGGTAAAGTAGTATTTGACGGCTGCCCTGACCGCGACGACGACTCTGTGATCGATTCCCTGGATAAATGTCCGGATATTCCCGGACTGCCTGCTCTTGCCGGTTGTCCGGATACTGACGGCGACGGAATTATTGATGAAAAAGATTCATGTCCGGAACAAGCCGGACCGGTTGAAACGAACGGTTGTCCGGATCGCGACCGGGATGGTGTCCTGGATCATGTGGATGAATGTCCGGACGTGTTCGGACTTGCAGAGCTCAACGGTTGTCCGGATAAGGACGGAGACGGCATCAGCGATAACAGCGACAAATGTCCCGATGTGCCGGGTCTTGCCCGCCTGGAAGGTTGTCCGGATACAGATGGTGACGGGGTTCCGGATCATGTCGATCTATGTCCGATGGAAATCGGAACCATCGAAAATAATGGCTGTCCGAAAGTGGTCGAAAAGATCGACATCCTTGAAATTCCGATTGAAGAACAGGAAATATTAAAAGAAGCATTCGATAACCTGGAATTTGCGATCGGTTCTGCCGAGATCAGTTCCGGTTCCTTTGCAAGTCTGGATCTCCTTGTTGACCTGCTGAATAAAAAACCGGAATACCGGATTTATATCGCCGGACATACCGACAATACCGGAAATGCGAAAAAGAATGAACAACTAAGTTTGGACAGAGCGAACGCGGTGCGCGATTACCTGGCTACCAAAGGCATCAATCCAACCCGGGTGAAAACAGAAGGCTTTGGCTCCAGCAGGCCTGTCGACACAAATGACACTCCTGAGGGACGCCAAAAGAACAGAAGGGTAGAGTTTAGGGTGATTAAGTAATTTTCAGTTTGTCTGAAATAAAAAAGCGCCAAAAGGCGCTTTTTTTTTATAGAATTATTCCTGCTTTACATAATCCCGTATTTCAACTTTGAAATATAAATCATTCATTTACAATTGATAATAAAATAATATAACCGTATTATTCCAATTTTATTAGTACACTATAAATACGTAGATTCGCGGCATGAAAAAAATAAGATACTTAGTTCTTTTAATCGGACTGATAGGTTCGAATTACGGTATGAGTCAGACGCTCACTGATATTGGAGATAATGTTAATGAATGGACCGGGGTACAGGATTTGGCCACATGTCTAGGTTCTCAGAATGGCCAGTTTACAACATGGTTAGACGTGGAATCGACCTCTGGATTTTTCGTTGGTGACAGCATCCTGATCATCCAGATGAAAGGGGCTACAGTTTTAACGGGTACTTCTAATTATGGAGAGATCGATGATCCAATGGGTACAGGGTTATCTGAAGTTCACCGGATAGAACAAATTACAGGGAACAGGATATTTTTAAATTCAGATCTTTCGAATTCCTATACACCCCCCTATTTAGGTCGTGTTCAAATTGTAAGAATTGCCCAATACGAAGTCGCTCGTGTGGCGAGGCCCGTAACATGTCGACCTTGGAATGGTACTTCTGGAGGTATTATTTATATTAATGCAAGTGCAGGAATAATCCTACAAAACAGTATTGTTGCGGATGGAGTTGGTTTCAGGGGAGGACCCGGCGTAAGGTATTCAACTACCCTTTCAAATTGTAATACAAATGTTAATAATGCTATAATTTCAGATCCAAATCACGGGGTAAGAGGTGAGGGCATAGCGACTATTGGTTCGTTTGGAAAAGGGAGTGCACCATTGGCCAATGCAGGAGGAGCAGGATCCGGACACAATGCTGGTGGTGGCGGAGGCTCTAATATAGGAATTGGCGGAAGGGGAGGAAAGGAATTTAACGTTTGTCCTAACCCGATGCTTAACGGAGGGCGAGGTGGTGTTTCGCTAACTGCTAACCGTCTCTATATGGGTGGTGGAGGTGGTTCGGGACACGCTAACGATGGCAGAAGTCCCAATGCCGGAAAAGGAGGTGGTATCATTATAATAAGGACTCCATTAATTGGCGCATTCCCAGGTGCAATTATTTCAGCCAATGGAGAATCTGTAAGGCAACCATCAGGTATCGATGGTTCATCCGGAGGTGGTGGAGGTGGAACTATATCCATCTGTGCAGAGGTAGTTGGATCTATTCCAATTAGTTTATCTGCAAAGGGTGGAAATGGAGGTGATGTTTTTCAAACCAACCCTACGGATCTATATGGTCCGGGAGGCGGTGGTGGAGGAGGTGTTATTTATCATAACGCAGATCCTTTATATCTTGTTTTAAATCAGCCTGCTCTTAGTGGCACAAATATTCAACAATCCGGAGATGCAAACGGTGCTCAGCCGGGTTCAATGGCTACAGAAATAACGGATTGTTATTGGATATACAAAGGAGTGCCCAACTGCCTGATCCCTATTGAAGTAACTGGTTGCCCGGGTGAAGATATTGAGATCTGTTTTACCCCTTGTTCAACAAGCGGAGTATTGATGTTAAGATTGCCGTTCGAAACCGAAACGAGGGTCGTGGATCCGGCGGATGGAGAGTATTGTTTTACCTATAGCATCCCTTTGTTTGGAACCGACCCGACCATCTCGTTCTTTGCTCCTTTTGACAGAGCCGGAGACAATTGTGTAGACGCAAATGGAGTAAATCCCAACAACGGTCTAAATGTCCTTATTAATGTAAAGACAGCGGACCTGATCCCACTTACGGAGACCATAACATGTGGAGAACAGGTTGACTTAAGTCAATATCATAACCTCTGTCCGGGTGGAACTCCGGGACCCTGGCTGGATATGACGAACGAAATGAGCCTTATAGGCACCGTGGTAAATCCCACCAGCACTACCGTTTATCAAATGGATATGCTTAGCGGATCGGGAGCGAATTGCCGTTTATGCAGATTTGTTATTACCGTTGAGGTGACTCCGTTGGAGGTTGATATAATTCCTGTCAATGTCTGTGAATTTGATCAGGTTGAATTACAAACAAAGAAGTGTGCCGGAGGAGAGATGTTCACCTGGACTTTTCCTAATGGCAGTAACACGGGGGCTTGGGCCATAGATTCCTGGTCAGCCACTGCTCATGACGGGGATATTTGGTATGCGGTAACGACTCTTCCAAATGGATGTATATGCAGTACCCAATTTGTTATTTCAACGAACCTGGTGGATCATGGCACGCTCGATCCAATAACGATTTACTGTGGGGATGATTATGATTTCTCACAATACGCGGCTGCCTTGTGTGGTACGGCATACTTCCGTTGGGATGATCTTGACCACCAGATTTCGGTTTTTACCCCCGACAATGCGGCGATCGGAACAACACGGTATAGAATTTCCTGTTATTCAGACGGAACATATAACTGTCTGATCTCGACTGCGGAGATCGATATTACAGTTCTCCAACTTCCTGCAATTATTGCTCCTATAAGATTTGCCTGCGAAGGGGCATTCATAACAATAGGTACGGATGCGCTCTGCCTTGGAAGTGGACCTTATAACTGGACGAAAAATGGGGTGTCTTTTGGCTGGAATTCTCCAACACTCGTAATTTCAGCTCATGATGGCGACGTTTATACGGTTTCATCCGTTAATCAGGATGGATGCGCGTGTACAACAATTATTATCATCCGTACATCAGCGGATTATATGGCGGACAAACACGAGGAGGTTGTTTGTGGTGAAATCGTCGACTTAACCGAATTAGAAACCGGTTGCGATGGTGAAGTCACACAATGGTATGATCATCTTGGAAATTTAGTTCCTGATCCGACGAATGTTCTCATTAACGGCAATACCCCCTTGCCGGAACGTGAATTCACTAAAAGGTCGTTCAATGCTGATGGATGTTTGATCTGCGAGATCAAGATAATATTTGACGTTATTGACAAGGACCCCGTCTTTTCTACCATGACGATCCGTTGTCAGGAAGATGGAGCGTTCCTTAACCCTAGTATTTTGTGCGATTTTGGCACTGGTTTTTTAATCTACGATGAAAATGGTGTTTTAGTCCCCCAACCTTTCCAGATCCTTCGAAATACTCTTGACGGATCCGTGTTCACCGTGGTATCAATAGGTCCTGATGGATGTAAATGTGAAGAAAGGATCACGATAGAGACCTTGCCAATCCCTCCGACCCAGGAAACGCTGGTCAAAAAAGATGTTTCGTGTGGAGATGTGGTAAACCTGGATGAATACTCAGGTTGTTCTGGTGGAGTTTGGCAAATTGTAGGAGATCCGGATCCTTATCCAAGTAATACCTATACGGCTACTGATCTGGTTAAACACCTCATTTTTGTAAAAAATCACTTTGATCCTTTTACATGCCAGACGTGTATAACTTCTCTGGAGATAACCGTCCATGAAAGGGCGAACCTGCCTTATACGATAGATCAGACCCAGCGCTTTTTCTGTGAAGAAAGTACCTTTAATCCTTCTGTTTCTCCTTCCTGCCCGGAAGCCGTAACCTTTAAATGGTTTGATCAGAATGGTAACCTGGTTAGTGAATCATCTTCGATCGATGTTAATAGTGATCTGGACGGAACCCGTACAAGAAAGGGTTACGCTGCAGACGGATGTGTGGTTTGTTATGAAATTTTCAACCTTAATTGGGAAACACATATTACGGATCAGGAAATAAGCCTCATGCCCGGGACATTCTGGATCGAGGTTATGGATTGTGACCTGAATTGTTATACTTCACCAAGCCCGGCCCAACTTCCTGTTTATACGTCAAATAATACCTGCACCTGGTCGCCGATCGATCCGATCGACGCGAACGGTCATTATACCGTTTGTCCACCATGGAGTCAATATAGTGGAGGAATTATTCGTAAATGCATGAACGAAGAGGGTTGTGTATTCGCTGTTGAAAAGATCGAGATCATCACTATCCCCTGCGACATGGGCGAAATGCAGAGAAGAGTAACTTCTGTTGAGGAGGGTAAATTTTCAGAACTCAATATCTATCCAAATCCGAATACAGGACAATTTTCAGTTACCATGGCAGGTGATCAAAAAATTGAAACCATCCTGATCTTTGACATGCTGGGTAAGGCTGTTGCATTTACCACCTATGAAATTTCAGCAGGAGAAACGCAGCTGTCGATCAATAACCCGATGTCCGGTATTTACACCGTGAAGATCGAAATTGACGGTATCTGGCAGAGTTATCTCCTGACAGTTGTGAATTAGAAACACAAAAACCGGATAACTCAAACCTCATCGGTCGAAATTTTTTTGACCGATGAGGTTTTTTATTTCCGCTTTGTTATATTTGATAAAAGATATTCCACTTAATATGAAAAAAATCTACCTGTTGGCATTTGTGGCCATTACCTCAATTGCCGTTATTTCGTGCCAAAAAGATGAGAACCCAGACGACAACAATGGGGGGGACGTCTACAGTTCCATTACCGTTCCACAGACCAATACCGCTTTGGTGGTTAAGCATTCCGGTACTGCTTGTCCTCCGTGTGGCGGATGGGGATGGACCGCCTGGGATGAGATCCGTACGACCAACACTGCAAATGCTCGTTTTGTAACGGCTTATGATGATAATTTCGTTGCCAAATTATTTATTAACCAGGTATCTGAAGACTGGGCCAACGGATTGGCGATTAACAGCTGGCCTACTTTCTGCGCCAATTACAAAATTCAGACAGCAAAAACCCAATCAGGTGGTATTGATGTTAACCAAACAAAAACCAATATTCAAACAACGGTTAATACACATTCAGCTGGTCCGGTTGTGGCAAATGCCGCATTCAAAGCTACCGCTGAAGGTGATTTGATGAAAGTGAATATCAAGACAAAATTCTTCAACGCTGCTGATGGTGACTACTATATGGCCGTTTATGTTGTTGAAGACGGCGTTATGGGCACCCAGTCTGGTCATCCATCTTATCCAACTGCTGTTGCTCACGAATTTGTTCTTCGCGATACCTATAGTCCAAGTGGCAGCCTGAATCCTTCTTATGGCACCTTGCTTTCTTCAGGCGCTGTTGCTGCCGGAACAGAATTTAAAACAGAATATACTTACCGTATTGAGCCAACATGGAATAAAGACAAAATCCATACTTACGTGGTTCTTTGGAAGAAAAATGGCACGAAATACGAGTTTGTAAACGTGTCTAAATAAGTTACTCCTTTTGAGTTTTACGGGAGCCATGTGAACCATGGCTCCTTTTTTTTTGAATTGGCCTTCTGGCAGGAACCCACACGAATGAAAAAAAGCAGGATCTTAATTTTCGGTTTTTTGTTTTCAGCAATTAACCTGATATCATCGGCTCAAAATGAGATCGGTGATACCTGGCACTATACCTATTCAGAAGAATATGGTCCGCAACGAATTCCGCCTCTTTTGTATGAAAGTGCCAAAATGGAAATTTGCAGTGACACCACAATTAATGGGGTCTCTTATTTCAGGGTTTGTTTGAATAAAGAGGACCACTGTAATCCGATGAAAGATGGTTTTTTATTTAGAAACGATTCAGGAAGGGTTTATGTCTTTAATCTGAACTGGCAAAAGGAATACAAGCTTTATGATTTTAATTTAGGTGTCGGAGAACAATATTCATTTCCATCCGAAACAGATCCGGACTCCCTTATTACCATTCAGATTGATTCCGTTGCTGTCATGGAAATTTTTGGAACGAACAAACGTATTCAGTATGTTTCAATGAAAACACCAGGATTTTATGACAATGCTGGAAGTTTTTTTTCTCTCTATCCAAAACAACACCATTACCTGATTGAAGACATAGGTAGCACAGTGAATTATTTTATGTGGTGGGAGGGATTATGTCATAAAAAACGGATCTATAATCTCAGATGTTACAGCCGACAGGCGCAAACGTATTACCACGATACCACCTTTAAAAATGCCTGTGATTCCTCTTTTTTCTGGCAACCCAACGGGGTAATTCGTCCGAAGATGCAAACGGTCAGTTTCTATCCAAATCCTGCTCAAAGTCACATTTTTCTTTCTGATCTTGAGACTCTTACATCAATAGAAATTAAGGATGCACAGGGCAGGACATGGTTACGTCACGGTGAATTTCCCGACAACCGGGTCTTTATTGGAGATTTGCAGAATGGGTATTACTGGATATCGGTAACGAATAGGGATGGAGATTTTTTATCTGCGCAATTGCTGATCCTCCGCTGACAACTACCTTTGCCCCTAATGAAAAATCCATTCTTAAAAGGCGACGCGAAAAAATTTGAACGAATAGTCAGAGCGGAAGATGTAGCAGCCTTTGATTCGGGTGAAGTTCATCCGGTATACGCTACCTTTGCACTGGGAAGGGATGCCGAATGGGTTTGCCGACTCTTTGTTCTGGATATGAAAGAAGAGGATGAAGAAGGGATAGGTACGTATCTCACTATTATCCATCATTCTCCGGCACTGCTTGGACAAAAAGTCGACTTTACCGGCATTCTGAAAGAAGTAAATGGCCATGAAGTTATTGCCACCTTTGAAGCGAAAGTGGGAGACAGGCTGATAGCAAAGGGAGAAACCGGACAAAAGATCCTGAAAAAAGAAAAATTGAATTACCTGTTAAACAAAGTGGTATAGATGGCGTTGGGAACGATCAGCATACAGAATAAGCGTGCGAAATTTGAATACGAATTTATCGACAAGTACGAAGCAGGCCTTGAGTTGCGAGGTACTGAGGTGAAATCCCTGCGCCAGGGTAACGCATCCATAGCTGAAGCCTATTGCGCTTTTGATGACGGGGAACTCTTTTTGATCAACGCCCATATTGCCGAGTTTAAGTTTGGAAATATCAATAACCACGAACCACTCAGAAGGAGAAAACTGCTCTTACGCAAAAAGGAATTGGCCAAACTGGAATACAAACTTAAAGACAAAGGGCTCACTATCATTCCAATACGGATCTTCCAAAGTGAAAGGGGTTTCGCCAAAATTGAAATCGCTCTGGCCAAAGGAAAAAAATCCTTCGATAAACGCGAAGACATCAAAAAACGGGATGTGGAACGGGAAATAGCCCGGTATAAATAAACACTACCATCCATCATTACCTATTAGCGGCACAAAACGAAACGGACCATGGTCCTGCTTTTCAATGGTACCGTCCTCATGTTTGAGCACCCGCATCATACGCTGATTATCCTGGTCTCCAACAGGAATAACCAAAATACCATTCGGTTTTAGCTGTTCGAGATAGGCCTGGGGAACTTCAGGGGCCCCGGCTGTAACAATGATCCGATCGTATGGGGCATGGGTAGGCCAACCCTGGCTTCCGTCGCCATACCAGATCTGTACATCATAACCCAGACTATTCAACAGGTATTGGGCCTTTTGGTACAGGCTCTTCTTGCGTTCTACACTGTATAAACGAGCCTTCATTTCAGCGAGCACCGCCGCCTGGTATCCCGAACCCGTTCCGATCTCAAGAACCTTCATGCCCGGTTTTAACTGGAGCAAGCTACTTTGTATGGCAACAGTATAGGGTTGGGAGATGGTTTGTCCGTCGGCAATAGGATAGGCCTTATCCTCGTAAGCAAAATCCTCGAAATCCTTATCAAAAAAGTAATGACGGGGCACATGAAGCATAGCCTGGAGCACCGTTTCATCCTTCACACCCTTATGGATGAGTTCTTCTATTAATCGCTTTCTTAGGCCTTTATGTTTGTAGGTGTCCTTCACAGGCTACGCTTTTTCATCTTCGTTGAAAACGGTTTTCCACGCGCATGGCTGCAAACCGTAATTTCGCAAATGTAAACTTTTTCAACATGGTAAAGATTGGCGTAATTGGCGCAGGACAACTCGGACAAATGCATATTCAGTGTATACAGAACATACCTGAGTTTGCCCTGGTGGGATTTATGGATGATGACGATGCCCGGGCCTCCAGAATTGAAAAAGAATACGGGATACACCGTTTCCTGAATACCGATGCCTTTTTTGATCAGGTTGATGCCATCGATATACTCGTACCGACCCAGACCCATTTTCAGCTTGCCAGCAAGGCTATCAAGGCAAGCAAACATGTTTTTATCGAAAAACCCCTGGCCCATACCCTCGATGAGGCACGCGAGCTGGTAGAATTGGCTTACGAAGGCAAGGTGCATATCCAGGTGGGCCATCGCGAACGGTTCAACCCTGCCTTGTTGCAAGCACTTCAGTTTGACCTGCGTCCCTCCTTTATTGAGTCAAAACACGGCAAAGTATTCGATCCTTCTTTACAGGTGGATGTAGTGATGGACCTCATGCTGCAGGATATCGATATCGTGCTGAGCCTGATCCGTTCCAATGTTAAAAAGATCCGGGCCTTCGGACTCAATACCGAAGGAGATTCGCCCGACATGGTCAATGCCCGGATCGAATTTGATAACGGCTGCGTGGCCAATCTCTCTGCGAGCCGTATCGCCGAAAAAGAAGAAAGCATCATGCATGTTTACGAAAAAAACAGATATGTAACGATCGATTACCTGCATCAACGTAGCGAACAATTTTTGTTTAAAAACAGAACTTCCGGAAATCCGGCTAATAACGTTTTAAACATTACGAAACCAGGTACTTACGGAATGATCCAGCATGAATTGGGACTCTTTAAGGAAAGCATAAACTCCAACCTTTCTACTGCCGTAAACGTTCAGGATGGATACAACGCACTGAATATTGCCTTTCAGATCATGGAAAAAATTCAATCCAAGGCAAATATTCGGTAATTTCGCTCCTCCAT
Source organism: Bacteroidota bacterium (assembly GCA_036676705.1). Taxonomy (GTDB): domain Bacteria; phylum Bacteroidota; class Bacteroidia; order UBA8524; family UBA8524; genus UBA8524. Next base: position 4,882 of record JAKFCJ010000167.1, on the reverse strand, counting down.
CATGAAATATACACCGCTTCTTTTGCTTTTGTCCTTGCTGATCATCCATTCGTGCAGGAAAAGGGATATTGAAGACCCGTCCTATATGCATATTACTGCCATAGAACAGGCCAATAAACCCGGACAAGGTACTAACCACCATGATATGCAGTATGTGTATGCGCTCATCGCGGATAATTCCATAGGCACCTACCTGACGCCGGCCACCGTTCCGGTATTGTATGAAGGCAACTTCACGGTAGAGGCCAGGCCCATGATCAAATGGTTAGCTCGCGAAGGCTTGCATCCCTACACGATGATGAAAAATTACACCCAATTGCTGAACCTTGCCCGGCTTACAGCGGATACCCTGCGTCCCGTTTTTGAATACCAGGACAATGTGGAGTTCACCTGGCTGGAAGATTTTAACGACAACAGCGCATCCATGCAAGTTCGTTTTGGAACCATTGATACGATATATGTTGAAAATGATCCCGATCACAGTCTGGATGAAACGCCCTATGCGCTCATTTCCATGGGAAATGGGGAACAATTTTTTGAGATCGAATCGCAAGACCTCTTCGATCTGCCCGTGGATGGAAGAGAGGTGATCCTGGAGATCGATTACAAGACCAATGTAGCCTTTACCATTGGACTTTATGCCACTACCTCCACCCAGGTTACCACCCTGCCTTCCGTAACCCCGTATTCAACAGATGATACCTGGCGCAAAGGGTATGTGTACCTCACGGACGAAGTTTTTAACCAGGGTAGTACGACCCGTTTCCGGATATTTTTCCGCTCTGTCAACAAAGAAGTTACAGACCCCAAGATCTATATCGATAACCTCAAATTGTTATACCGAAAAGGGTGAACGCACGCAGTCAACGCATTAAATACCTGATTACCGATTACTTCGCAGCAGCCATCAGTTGGTTCAGCCTCTTTATGTTCCGGAAGGTGTATATCGAGCCGCAAAAGTTTGGGTATGAGGTTCCTGTTGATCTTGAATCAGACTTAAATCTGCTACTGGGCCTGCTTATCGTTCCAATTTACTGGCTTTCCATCTATACGCTGACAGGCACCTACCGCGAAGTGCTTCGTCGCTCCCGGCTCCGGGAAATGGTGGTTACCTTAAATACTTCCTTCCTGGGAGTATTGGTGCTGTTTTTCCTGCTCCTTCTGGATGACGAGGTTAAATCTTACCGCGATTATTATCTCACATTCCTGATCCTTTTCGGTCTCCATTTTTTACTCACGGGTTTGTTCCGGTTTATCATTTCCAGCCAGACCAAACACGCCATACAGGCACGACGTATCGGCTTTAATACCGTGTTGGTAGGTGGGAACAGTAAAGCAAGAGAGTTGTTTGATGAGCTGGAAAATGAAAAAAAGGCACAGGGATTTAATTTTTGTGGCTACATAAGCCTCAATGGAGGAAAAGAACTTGTCTTTCAGGACAAGTTAGCTTGTTTGGGAAATATTCGGGATATCCGGCAGATCGTCAGGGACTATGAAATTGAGGAAATTATCCTGGCCATAGAATCTTCCGAGCATCACCAGATCAACGAGATCCTGAATGAACTCGAAGGAGTCCATGTTCGGGTACGTATCATTCCAGACATGTACGACATTATCAGTGGTACTGTGAAGATCAACCATATCCTCGGACCTGCCCTCATTGAGGTGAAACGCGAACTTTTGCCCGTATGGCAGGAATCCGTGAAAAGGGGGATGGATATCCTGGTTTCGCTGATCGCCATCCTGATCGCTTCACCCATATTTATCGTTATCGGAATACTGGTGCCTTTAACCACAAAAGGCCCGATTCTCTACCGACAGGAACGTATTGGCCTGAACGGGGTGCCTTTTAAGATCATTAAATTCCGAACCATGCGCACGGATGCAGAGCGTGACGGGCCGCAATTGGCTAAAGAAAATGACAACCGGGTAACACGTCTGGGCTATTTTCTAAGAAAAACCCGACTCGACGAGATCCCTCAGTTTTTTAATGTGCTGAAAGGGGATATGTCGCTGGTTGGCCCACGCCCTGAACGTCAGTTTTTTATCGATCAGATAATCCAAAAAGCCCCCCATTACCGGCTCCTGCAACGGGTACGTCCGGGAATTACTTCGTGGGGACAGGTAAAATATGGATATGCCGAAAATGTCGATGAAATGGTAGACCGGCTGAAATTTGATATTCTCTATATTGAAAACATGTCGTTGGCCGTGGATATTAAGATCCTCCTTTATACGGTACTCATTATCATTCAGGGGCGCGGTAAATAAAGACCCTCAGGCCGGATCCACGTCAAACTGGACCCTTACAGCCCGCCATTTTTTATCGGCATGAAAGTCTTCCAGGATCTTTCTCATATCCTGTTTCACACGTAAATGGGAGGTTTTATCCCTGTCGAGTTTCACCAGCATTCTTCGGATATGAAAATTCCGGATTTTCGACACATATGGCGTTTCAGGCCCTAATACCCTTGAACCCAGCATGGCCTTGAACAAAACAGCCAAATGGCTTGCCGCTTTTTCGAGCAGGGTCAGTTCCATACTTTTTATGGAAATTTCGATCAGTTTGGTAAAGGGTGGATAATGGAATTTTTCCCTTTCTGCAATTTCGATCGTGTAAAAACGGGCGTAATCATGGTTGAGCACGTCTTCCAAAACCGGATGTTCCTTTTTATAGGTCTGTATCATCACTTTTCCCTTTTCTTCGCGTCTGCCAGCTCTTCCTGCTACCTGGGTTAACAGCTGGAAAGCCCGCTCATGGGCACGGAAATGGGGAAAATTCAGTAGCTGGTCGGCCTGCATGACGCCTACCAGATTAACGCCCTCAAAATCAAGTCCCTTGGCCAGCATCTGGGTGCCCACAAGAATATCAAGTTCGTGGTCTTCAAACTCATGGACAATGCGGTGATGGGCATGTTTACCACGTATACTGCTTTGATCGAAACGGCTGATCCGGTAGTTGGGGTGTAGGAGTTTAAGTTCTTCTTCGATCATTTCCGTTCCAAAACCACTCATTTCCAAATGGGCGCTGCCACAAGTCGGACATACCTTTACGGGCCTTTGTGAATACCCGCAATAATTGCATTTCATCAGGTCGCTCGACTTGTAATAGGTCATGGAAATGTCGCAACTGATACATTTTAAAGTCCATCCGCATTGATTGCATAAAATGATCGGAACATAGCCTTTACGATTCTGAAATAAGATCACCTGCTTGTCGCGGCTTATAGAGGATTCGATGGATTCCAGCAGGGGCAGGGAAAAAGACTGCCGCATTTCGCCCTTACGTTTCATGGCTGCCAGGTCAACGAGCTCAATCGCCGGTAAACTGGAATCTCCAAAGCGGTTTTTCAGGGTTACCAGTCCGTATTTATCGTTTTTGGTGTTAAAATACGATTCGACAGACGGGGTGGCACTGCCCAATATAACTTTGGCATGAAACAAACTGGCCAGCATGATCCCGGCATCACGGCCCTGGTAACGCGGGGCGGGATCGTATTGTTTAAAGGAAGGATCATGTTCTTCATCAATAACCAAAAGGCCAAGCTGCTGAAAGGGCAAAAAGATGGACGAACGGGCGCCGATAACCACACAGGGTTCACCGGAACTTACTTTTTGATAGACTTCGACCCGCTCATTTTCATTAAAGCGCGAATGGCTGATATACACGTGTTCCTTAAATACAGCCCGGAGTTTCCCTACAAGTTGAACGGTCAGGGCGATTTCCGGGAGCAGATAAAGCACCTGTTCACCACGATCCAAAGCTTCCCGGATAAGGTCAAAATAAATGAACGACTTCCCGCTCCCCGTAATACCATGAAGCAAAACGACTTCTTTATCCTTCCAGAAGGACTTGATCTGAATTTTGGCTTCTTCCTGTTCTGCATTAAGCGCATAATCCATGCTTTGGGCTGAGGTCGAATCAAGCCGGTCCACCCGTCGTTCTTCCGCGATAAAGATGGATTTGTCAAGCAGGGCCTTGATGGCTGTCGGACTTATTTCACCTGTTTTTTGGAAATGAAGTTTATCCAGCCATTCTCTTTTCGGACTGTTAACCAGGTATTTAAGTACGACATCAGCCTGTTTGCCTGCCCGTTTTTCCAGTCCGTCCAATAGGGCCTTTAATGCCTGATCGTCAGCGTAGTCGGGATTAAGTTTGATATAGGATTTTAGTTTTGGGGTATACCTTTCTTTCATCTCTTCCCCGGTATAAACCAACTGCTTGTGGTAAAGCGATTTGATCAGGGGAAATACATTTTTAAGTCCGGTAATCTCCTGGACCTCTGTAATGGTCAGGACCTCCTTGCGCATCAATACCTCCATGATCTGTTTCTCGGCTTCACTCATCGGCGTATTGACCAAATCGGCATCAGGGTCGGGGAGCAGCCTGGTTTCGCTGGCGAGTTTTAAACCCGCCGGTAAGGCTGCATTCATGACATCACCCAGGTTACAGAGGTAATAGGAAGCGATCCAGGTCCAGAATTTTAAGTGGATTTCCCCAAGGATCGGGGTTTCATCAAGGATGGCATTCAGGTATTTGGCTTCATAACTTTTCGGCGGCTGATCGCTGATCCGAAGGACCATACCGGAATAGTATTTTTTCTTCCCAAAGGGCACCACCACCCGCTTTCCTATCGCTATTGCTTCTTTCCATTCGCGTGGAACCCGATAGGTAAACGTGCTGGGAAGGGAAAAAGGGAGAATAACATCTGCAAACAAAGTATCCGTCAAGACCTCTTCTTCGTCCTCATCTTCACTGAACCATGCTTGCTGCATGCCCCAAAAATAGCTTATTTCTTCTTTTTATGTTTGCTCAGGCTTTCCACCGAACGCGGAGATTCAAACAAGCGCAAATTCCCTTTACCTTCCTTAACCAGTTTCC
>JAKFCJ010000166.1:0-21870 GCA_036676705.1 Bacteroidota bacterium | reverse complement strand
GTCGGCTACCACGCTTTTGAGGAATGGGAAGGCGCTTACGACCAGGGGGGCTTGTTCTTTGTCGATACCCATGATAAAATGTACCGGTTCAGGTTGAAGGGCCAGGTTTTCTTTGGAGGCCAGGTTCAGGATAAACTGTTTATAGGAGCCTACTTCCTGCTGCGTATGCATCTCAATATGCGCTATTTTAAGGGTATCGGCATGGATGGCCAGGAATACGATATGGTGTCCACTTGAGGTGGAAAGGGTGGCGGTATCAAGGCAATACACCTTCCCTTGAACGGGTAGCGTAGGATCAGTCATTCGGAGGGAAAGATAGGAATTTCCCGAATTATCACCGGATCTCGGGAAATATTTTTCCGGGATTTAAAATGCCTGCCGGATCAAAGCTGTGTTTGATACTGCGCATGAGCTGCAAATGATGCGGAGGGAAAGGAATATCCATAAACTCTTTCTGAACCAGACCTATACCATGCTCTCCGCTAATTGTGCCTCCCAGGGTTTTGCAAAGGGTAAAAATTTCACGGATCGCCACATTTAATCCCTGCGTCCATTGCTCCTGGGTCATATTTCCTTTGAGTATATTCACATGGAGGTTGCCGTCGCCGGCATGACCGTAACAAACCGATTTAAATCCATAACGTTGACCAATTTCTTTAACGCCCGACAGGAGTTTGGGCAGTTCTGCCCGTGGAACAACGGTGTCTTCTTCTTTATAGACAGATTCCGCTTTAACCGTTTCTCCGATCGCCCGGCGTATCCGCCACAAATGCTCCTTCTCATCCGTTGATTCGGCGAAGAGCACCTGTTTTACTTCAAATTTTTCAAGGACAGCATTGATCTGCTCACAGTCATCATAAAGGTGGTCCATTTTATTGCCGTCCACTTCGATCAACAAATAGGCTTCAACCCCATCATTAAATGTAAAATGCGTTTGCAGGCGCCGCACGGTAATTTCCACACCGCTTTTTTCCATAAACTCCAGTGCCGATGGGTTCAATCCTTCGCGGAAAACCTCTGCTACTGCCTCGCAGGCCATTTCGGCATTTTCGAATTCGGCCAGCATAAGGAGGGTATGTTTGGGTTTGGGAATGAGTTTAAACACAATAGTCGTAACGATCCCCAATGTCCCCTCACTGCCTAACATGAGCTGGGTGAGGTTATAGCCGGTTGAATTTTTCAGGGTATTGGCGCCTGTCCAGATGATTTCTCCTGTTGGAAGCACCACCTGTAAATTGAGTACATAATCTTTGGTCACGCCATATTTTAAAGCACGCGGTCCACCGGAATTATGGGCAATATTTCCTCCTAAAAAACAAGACCCTTTGCTGGCCGGGTCGGGAGGGTAGAAAAGTCCTAATTCTGCAACGGCCTCCTGGAACACCTGATTGATCACCCCGGGCTGAACGGTAGCCTGAAAATTCCGTGTATCGATATCGAGTATCGTGTTAAAACGCTCCATGCTCATCACGATGCCGCCCTCAACCGGCAGGGCTCCACCGCTCAATCCCGTTCCTGCCCCACGCGGAGTGAGGGCCACGTGGTTTTCCTGGCATAATTTTACAATAGCAGCTACTTCTTCGACCGTGCCTGGCAGCACCACAGCTTCCGGGAAGAATTGCAGGTCTTCGGTATAATCGCGGGAATAAGCGGTGGTACGTTCCCGGTCTAAAAGAATGAAACCCTTGTCGAGGATTTTTTCCAGCGCGGGGAGTATGGTCGTGATTGCGTTGAAATTGCTCATATATTTGGCCCAACAAATTAACGACATTATGAAGAGTAGATGGATAGGAATACTGGCTTTCTTGTTTTTAGCTCCGTTAAGTGGAAAAGCACAGGTCCTGACTTTACCGGATATCTGGAATTCCGGAAAATATTCGGGTGAAGGTGTACGCGGCTTTCGTGTTTTAAACGATGGAGAAAGTTATGTCCAGATTGATGAAGATAAGGAACAGGACCTGCTGGAAATGAACCGCTATTCCATCAAAGAGGGCATACGAACAGAAACCCTTGTATCCAATGCTGATATTACGGATGTGGACGGTAAAAGGCTGTCAATAAACAGTTTTATTTTCAGCGCGAATGAAGAACGGATCATGTTTTTAACCGATATCCGATCCATCTACCGCCATTCGTATTCCGCTGTTTTTCATGTTTTGGACAGAAGTACAAAGCGCCTTTACCATTCCGGAAAAGCGGTGCGTTATCCTACTTTTTCACCGGATGGAAGCAAAGTGGCTTATGTCTTTGAAAATAACCTGTATCTGCTTGACCTGGCCAGCACCGTGGAGACCCAACTCACCTCGGATGGTCGTTTTAATGCCATTATCAATGGAACAGTAGACTGGGTTTACGAGGAAGAATTCTCCATGGCCCAGGGTTTTGAATGGAGTCCGGATGGAAAATATATCGCCTACTTCCGCTTTGATGAAAGTGCGGTCAAGGAATTTTCGATGGATCAATACGGCACCCTTTATCCGACCCAGGAACGCTGGAAATACCCAAAAGCAGGGGAGGCCAATTCGGTGGTAGAGGTGTTTATTTATTCGCTTGAAACCAAATACAGCGTCAAATGCCAGACAGGAGAAAACACGGATATTTATCTGCCCCGCATCCAATGGACCGACCAACCATGTGTATTGAGTATCCAGCGCTTGAATCGCTTGCAAAACCATTGGGAGATCTTGTTTGCCAATGCACAAAGCGGGACTACAGAGGTGGTCTATGAAGAAAAGAACGCAACCTATATCGATATCAACGACCACCTCGATTTTGTAAATGGCAGCTTCATTTTTTCCAGCGAACGAAGCGGCTACACTCATCTCTATCAATACAATTACAAGAAAAAGAAACTTAAGGCAATCACCAAAGGCAATTGGGATATAGATGCGTATTATGGATATGATCAACTGAAAGACACGATCTACTGTTCGGCAGCGGATGAAACACCCATTCAAAGGAATTTGTATGCCGTAAGTGTAAAGTCAGGAAAAATGACCAAACTTTCGGATCAAAAGGGGTGGAACTCGGCGAGTTTTACCAAAGGTTTCCGCTATTTCCTCCATTCGTACAGCAACGCGACAACGCCAACGACCTATACCCTCCGCAAGGCAGATGGGAAACTCGTGCGTTTGCTCCAGGATAATTTTATGCTCAAACAAACCCTGAAAGAGACCAAACTTGGAACGATAGAATTTAACACACTGACCACCGATTCGGGAGTTACCCTTCATTATTCCATGATCAAACCCGCCGATTTTGATCCGAACAAAAAATACCCGGTGCTTTTTTATGTGTATGGAGGTCCGGGTTCACAAACGGTAAAAGACCAATGGGGTGGTTATTACCTCTGGTTCAATTACCTGGCCCAGGAAGGGTATATCGTAGTGTCGGTTGATAACCGCGGAACGGGAGCCAGGGGAGAGGAATTCAAAAAATGCACCTACCTGCAATTGGGGAAATACGAGATCGAAGACCAGATCGAAGCTGCCCGTACTTTAGGGCGTTTGAGTTATATCGATGAAACCCGCATGGGTATTTGGGGATGGAGTTATGGCGGCTATATGTCGAGCCTGGGTATCAGCAAGGGCAACGATGTTTTCCGTTGCGCGGTAGCGGTGGCTCCGGTAACGAACTGGCGCTTTTACGACAATATCTATACAGAACGTTTTATGCGCACTCCTCAGGAAAACGGAGCGAACTATGACGTGAATTCACCCATCAACCATGTCGATAAGATCAAAGGAGCATATTTAATTATACACGGTACGGCCGACGATAATGTGCATTTCCAGAACGCTGTTGAGATGGTTGACGAAATGATAAAAAAGAACGTAGCCTTTGATTCAGAGTACTATCCGAACAAAAACCATGGCATCGGCGGTGGAGTTACCCGCCTGCATTTATTCCGGCGCATCAGCAACTTCCTGTTTATAAACCTTTAGGCAGATTTGGATTTCAAGGAATAAAAATTAGTTTTACGATTCGATAAACACAGAAACTACAATGAGCAATAACGTTGGCTCCAAACACCCAAAGGGATTGTACGTTCTTTTTTTCACTGAAATGTGGGAACGTTTTGGCTATTACCTCATGTTGGGGATCTTCTCCCTCTATATGCTCGATCATGCGGCCAACGGCGGGATGGGATTTGACCCCGCTAAAAAGTCAGATATCTATGGCACCTATCTCGGACTCGTTTATTTAACTCCTTTTATTGGCGGATTGCTTGCTGACAGGATATTGGGTTACCGCAAGTCCATTGTTATCGGCGGGCTGCTTATGGCTGCCGGCTATCTGGGTTTGGCCATGCCCGGAGAAGGCATATTTTATATTTCCTTGTTGCTGATCATACTTGGAAACGGTTTTTTTAAACCGAATATCTCTGCGCTGGTCGGGAACCTCTATAACAATGACCAATACAGGGCGAATAAAGACGCCGGCTTTAACATATTTTACATGGGCATAAATGTGGGCGCTTTTGCCTGCAATTTTGTTGCTGCTTTTTTAAGAAACAACTACGGATGGGGCTGGGCTTTTGCTGCGGCAGGTGTGGGCATGCTGATCGGCGTAATAACCTTTCTTGCAGGTACCAAACACATCAAGGAGGCTGATGTCATTAAACCGGCGAATAAAGAGGATTTGTCTCTAACCCGCATATTCACCTTGGTATTGCTTCCAGTTTTCGCATTTGGTCTGCTTGGCTATTTTATTTTTGGGGTAACGGGTCCGGAAAATAAGGAAGGAAATATTTTTGGTACGGATACGAATGATGCTTTTCTATTTGGGTGTATTCCGGTTATTGTATTTTATGCTTCCCTCTTTTTCCGTGCCGCGAAGGAAGATAAGCGACCGATCGGAGCCTTGCTTTCCATTTTTGTTTGTGTGATCGTTTTTTGGGCGGTATTCCATCAAAATGGCGATGCCCTGACCGTTTATGCCGAAGATTTTACGGATAGGGAAATGCCGGAAATGGTTGCCACAGTGGCGGAGCCTATAGCGATGGTCCAGAAAGTGGAAAATCACCCCAGCATTTATTTTAGCGACAGTATTTTTAAACAATACACCGACTCCCTCCAGGCGATCAAAACAAACCTGAGTGATCAATTCCTGATCACCAAAGAGGAGAGCCTGAGGGAAGAAGCAAAAGCCCTGGGAAAAGAGATCGGCTTACGTGAAAAATCACGGACCTATTTTGCCAACTTGCCTGTGGCGGATCGTCCGGCAGAAGGGAAAAGTTTGTTATTGTATTCAACGGAGTTATATCAATCCATCAACCCCTTCTGGGTCGTATTATTAACCCCTGTGGTTGTTGGTTTTTTTGGGTGGATGGCCTCGAGAGGTAAAAAAATCTCAACTCCAACAAAGATCGTGATCGGACTCTTTATTACCGGATTAAGTACCCTGGTAATGGTAGGCGCTGTTACTTCTGTTCAGATGGATGATGCCAAAGCGTCAAGCTGGTGGCTCATTGCCTCTTATGGGGTGATCACGGTAGGAGAGCTCTGTTTGTCGCCCATGGGATTATCGCTCGTATCGAAATTAAGTCCGCCGCGATTAACGGCCCTGTTAATGGGGGGCTGGTTCCTTTCGACGGCAGTTGGAAATAAGCTGTCAGGAATGATTTCCGGATTATGGGATGGATTTGAAAGCAATGAAAAACACTATTTCTTCCTGATCAATCTTGCAGCCTGTATTGGTGCGACCATCGCACTTTTACTTTTGCTCAAGTGGTTGAAGGCGGTGATGAAAGAAAAGAATATTGACTAAGCACGTAAAAAGATAATATGAACACAACCACCAAACAGTCCCATCCAAAGGGCTTGTATCTTTTGTACTTCACAGAAATGTGGGAACGCTTTTCCTACTACGGAATGCGCGCCATTTTTATGCTCTATATGGTCAACGCCTTGTTGTTCGACAAGGCCAGTGCATCGAGTATTTATGGAAGTTATACGGGGTTGGTCTACCTGACGCCTATTCTTGGTGGCTATATTGCCGACCGCTATTGGGGTAATCGTCGCTCCATCATTTTTGGGGGTATTTTGATGGCCTGTGGCCAATTGTTCATGTTTTTTAGCGGTTCCCTTTACCAGGATCCTGAGTTATCCAAAATGATCATGTATACCGGATTGGGTTTCCTCATTTTCGGTAATGGATTTTTCAAACCAAATATCTCGACCATGGTGGGTTCCTTGTACAAAGAAGGAGACCGTCGCGTCGATTCAGCATTTACCATCTTCTATCAGGGAATTAACCTGGGAGCCTTACTGGCACCTGCGATCTGTGGATCACTTGGAGAACAGTACGACGAGTTGGGTATCATCATCCCTTCCGCATTCAGATGGGGATTCCTGGCTGCCTGTGTGGGAATGGTGATCAGCCTGGTTGCTTTTATCACATTAAAAAATAAGTTTATCGTTACTCCTGAAGGAGAGCCTGTGGGATTACCTCCGAAAGAAGAATTGGATGCAAGTGGAGCAAAAGTTTCTGTTCCTATCAATGGTTCTAAAATAGCCATAGGTATTGCAGCCCTTGCGGGAATCTATTTTGTATTCAGTTATTTCCTGGGCTGGGATCTGATCGGATCCGTGATGGTAGCCCTGTGTGTTGTACTGCCTGCCCTTATTATTACGGATTCGAGTTTGACCAAGGTCGAAAAAGACCGGATATGGGTCATCTATATCATCGCCTTTTTTGTCATTTTCTTCTGGATGGCTTTTGAACAGGCCGGGGCCTCTTTGACTTTCTTCGCCGCTGAACAAACTGACCGAAACATTTTTGGATGGAACATGCCTGCGAGTTTGTTTCAAATGTTCAACGCCTTTTTTATTGTTATCCTGGCTCCTTTGTTTGTGGCTATTTGGGGCACGCTTGGCAGAAGAGGAAAAGAACCTTCTTCTCCCGTAAAACAATCCATGGGACTTGCCTTTCTGGCCTTGGGTTACTTGTTTATTGCCTGGGGAGTGAACGGAATTCAGCCTTGGGATAAGGTGAGTATGCTTTGGCTGGTAGGACTTTATCTCATCCATACTATTGGAGAACTTTGTTTATCGCCCATTGGTTTATCCATGGTAGTTAAACTGGCTCCGATACGTTTTGTCAGTCTCCTGATGGGCGTTTGGTTTATGTCGACCGCCTTAGCCAATAAACTTGCCGGAGAACTGAGCGCGCTCTATCCCGAAGAAGTGAAAATGATAGCTGCGAATAAAGTAGCGAATGATTCAACTTTGAATCTTTTAAACGTGAGCCAAATGGATACCGCGGTTTGGAGCATGTCATTAAAAGACTCCGTTGCCCTGCCAACTGCTGCGATCAACTACGATAATGAAGGAAACCCCGTAGCCTTCGAGGCGCGTACAGGCGTGCATAATGTTTCTGTTTTTCATTTGTACTTGATCCGTTTGATGAACAAGGATATTAGCCAGGCATTGGTTAGCGAAGACGGAAAACATCTGATAGTCAATTCGAAAGATGAAGATCGTGTTGAGGGTAAGATCGTTATTAACAATGGAGTGGAAGTTTGGGATACCCAACCGAAGAAGCCCACTTTTGTTGGACAACCGGTTAAAAACCTGTTCGATTTCTTTATGATTTTCGTGTACCTGGCTGGTGCTGCTGCAATAATTTTGTTCTTATTAAGGAAGTTCCTATTGAAAAGAATGCATGGATTGAGCTAATCGATCTTTCCGTAAAAACTGAAAATGCTTAAAACCCCTGGTTCTTTTAGATCGGGGGTTTTTTAATGCCCGAATTTTAGCAACTTTGCAGGGAGAAATGGAGAAAGAGAAAAAGTGGTTTGCGGTTTATACGGCTCCCAAGGCTGAAAAAAAAGTGAGCATTCGACTGGAGCAGCAGGGCATCGATCATTATTTACCCGTTCAGAAACGCCTCAAACAATGGAGCGACAGGAAAAAATGGGTGGAAGAGCCCTTGTTTCGTTCTTATCTTTTTGTCTTTATCAACGAAACCCACTATTATCAGGTGCTCAATACCCATGGGGTAGTAAAATTCATTTCATTTGGAGGAAGCGCCCCGGCCATCCCTGATTTTCAGATCGAAACGATACGCCGCCTTCTGATGGAATCAACGGATATAGAGATCACCATGGAAGACTATGCCCCGGGAACCCCGGTGGAAGTTATAGCCGGGCCTTTAATGGGTACCCTGGGTGAATTAATCTCTTTCCGTGGAGAGAAACGAATTGCCGTAAAAATCCATACCTTAGACACATCCGTATTGATCAATATTCCCGAGCAGTTTGTTACTGCTCTTAAGGATGAACGAAAATTAGCATTGTTAGATTCTCTACGTACACCTAAATTTGTCGGACGAACGCGTGAACTGGGATAAACTATTCTCCTTTTCTAAAAGCCATGCTCCCCGCTGGCTGGTGCTTGCAATTGACCTGATCATTTGTATGGCCGCCTTCTTTATGGCCTATATCCTGCGCTTTAATTTTCAACTGGGTGCAGATGAGATCCAGCAGGCGATAAAACTGGCTCCCCTTGTATTCGGGATACGCCTCATTAGTTTTTATCTCACCAAGACATACTCGGGCATTGTTCGTTATACCGGCACACAGGATGCCGTGCGGATCTTCATTGCGCTAACTTCCGGTACCCTCTTTCTTATTGCCTGCAACCTGGTCAACTTCATTGCCTCAGATGAGGTAATGGTTCCTTCTTCCATCATCATCATCGATTACCTGATCTGTATGATGGCCATGACTTCGAGCCGCCTTACGTATAAAATACTCTATCAGCAGATACGCAGCGAGTCGCCCAAAAAGACCCAGGTGGTGATCTATGGCGCCGGACAATCGGGTATCATCACCAAAAGAACCCTGGACCAGGACAATAAGATCAACTATAAGGTAATAGCCTTTGTTGATGACAGCCATGAAAAGGCCGGCAAACGTATTGATGGAGTTCCTATTTTTCCGGGAACCGAACTTAAATCTGTAATTGAACGGAATAAAGTGGATGAATTGGTTTTATCCATCCAGAACATTTCCAAATCCAGAAAGCGGGATATTATCGAGACCTGTTTGAGCTATGATATCAAGGTAAAAAACGTACCTCCGGTAGAACGCTGGATCAATGGAGAGCTGAATTACCGCCAGATCAAAAAGGTGAATATCGAAGACCTGCTCGAACGCGACCAGATCGAACTGGATACAGCGAGCATGAGCCGGAACCTGCGTGGTAAGGTGGTGCTTGTTACCGGAGCTGCAGGATCTATCGGAAGCGAAATATCCAGACAGGTACTTTCCTTTTACCCGAAAAAGATCATCCTGCTCGACCAGGCAGAAACGCCATTATATGAACTGGAACAGGAGCTGTTTGAAAAATTCCGTCATAATAAAGCGGCATTAAGCTGTTTTGAAATTTGTGTGGGCGATATTAAAAACGTCAACAAACTCCGCCGCATTTTCGAAAAATACCGTCCGAATGTGGTTTTCCATGCTGCGGCCTATAAGCATGTGCCCTTGATGGAACATAACCCGACTGCGGCGGTGGCCACCAACGTTTTTGGAACCAAGATCCTCGCTGATACAGCCGTTGAGTTTGGTACCGAACGTTTTGTGATGGTCTCTACCGACAAAGCGGTTAACCCTACCAATGTGATGGGAGCTAGCAAGCGGGTGGCTGAGATCTATGTTCAGTCGCTGAATTTTTCAGCCTTTAATTCCAATACCAAGTTTATCACGACCCGCTTTGGAAATGTGTTGGGATCGAATGGTTCTGTGATCCCTTATTTCAAAAAGCAAATTGCCGAAGGAGGCCCTATTACGGTAACCCACCCCGAAATTACCCGCTATTTCATGACCATTCCCGAGGCCTGTCAACTGGTGCTTGAGGCCGGAAACATGGGAAATGGGGGAGAGATCTACCTCTTCGACATGGGACAACCCGTGCGTATCGTTGATCTGGCCAAAAAGATGATCAAGCTGAGCGGATTGAGCCTGGGTAAGGATATACAGATCGAATACATCGGATTGAGGCCGGGTGAAAAAATCGCCGAAGAGTTGCTCAGTGATGCCGAGAATACCACACCTACCCATCATCCGAAAATTACCATAGCCAAGATCAAACCCTTCGAATACGGGGTGGTGTCGGATGTCATTGGCGAACTCATTACCATGCTTGCCCGGGAAGACAATGAAGAGATCGTTTTGAAGATGAAACAGATCGTACCCGAATTTATCAGCAACAATTCCATCTACGAGGCACTCGACGACCTCAAAATCACCTAAGCCCAAATTTTGTGGATAAGCTGGATTTGCCCTCCGGTATGAGGAAAAAAACACGCTTGTTAAATCCTGACAGGCAGCTATTTAGACTCCTTATTTTGAACAATTTTAAATTAGGGATTTGTTAAGGGATTTTTTATTCAACTTAGCAAAAGCTATATATCTTTGCCGCGATTCATGGGGAAACCATGCCCTTTGAAGCAAGAAAATAATGAACAAAAGATTTAGCTCAGCAATGCTCGAAAAACCTGTTCAATCCATTATACGGTCATTCCTCGTAATGGGGATAATCGTATCAACCTTTGTGCCTTCCGCTGCACAGAACCTGGAAAACGGAAAAGCCCTTTTTGAAAGCCAATGTGTATCCTGTCATGCGATCGATAAAAAACTGGTCGGTCCGGCATTAAAGGATGTGCATACCCGCCGCGATGAAGCCTGGCTGATCAAATGGGTGCGTAATTCAGGAGAAGTAATTAAATCGGGAGATCCCTACGCTGTTAAGTTGTTTAAAGAATACAACAGCCTGGCGATGAATCCTTTTGAAAACCTCAAGGATGAGGATATCAAAGACATCCTGGCTTATATTAAAGAAGAAGGTTCAAAAGCTCCTGTAGCCGAAACAGCACCTGCAACAACCGGTGGCGAAACGGTAGCTTCTACCCCCGCCGCGGGAACAGGCAGTACAGGTTCAAACTATACAACCGTGCTGGTCATCCTGGCATGTATCCTTTTTGTAGCAGCCTTATTGTTGGTACGTATCAACAGCTACCTGAAGGAATTACTTGCGAGAAAATTCCCTGAGAAAGCCGTTGAAGAAGAGCCAAGCTGGTACAACAGCAAATTCAGCCCCTGGATGCGTTCGCTGAACCCGACCATTGCCTCCCTGGTGGTGATCACTGTGTTTATGCTGGCATTTGGCGGTTGGTTCTTTGCCTATGCCAATACCGAAATTGGTGTTCAGCAGGGGTACGCACCTACACAGCCTATCCAGTTTTCACATAAAATTCACGCCGGCGATCACGAGATCGACTGTAAATATTGCCACTCCAGTGTGGAGGTGAGCAAACAGGCCAGCGTTCCTGCAGTGAGTACCTGTATGAATTGCCACTCGTATATTGATGCCAATCAAAAATACGGCGGCAAGGTTTCTCCGGAGATACAGAAAGTACGCGACGCATACAAAAACAACGAACCCATCAAATGGATCCGTATCCATAACCTTCCTGACCACGCCTATTTCAACCACGCCCAGCACGTAAGTGTAGGTAAGGTAGAATGCCAGGCCTGCCATGGTCCGGTTGAAACCATGGATAAAGTTACCCAGCACAGCAGCCTGCAAATGGGCTGGTGCGTGAACTGCCACAGGGAGTCAAAAGTAGATATCGCCAACAACGACTACTACGAACAACTCCATGCCGATCTGGAAAAACGCGGAAAACGCAGCATTACCGTAGCCCACAACGGCGGACTGGAATGTGGAAAATGCCATTATTAATTAATTTGAATCCTCTAACGAATATCAGCAAGACAACTGATGGAAAATAAAACCCAATACTGGAAAGGAACTGAGGAGCTCAACAGAGACCCGGAATTCGTTCAACTTTCCAAAAATGAATTTGCAGAGGGATTGCCTCTGGATGAGGTTTTGAGCGAAAGTGACCTGAACCTTTCATCCAATCGCCGCGACTTCCTGAAATATTTTGGTTTCAGCGTGTCGGCCGTTGCATTGGCGGCCTGTAACAAGGCACCGATCAAGAACGTGATCCCTTACGTGGTTCAACCCGAAGAGATAATCCCCGGTATACCCAACTACTACGCGTCGACTTTCAAGAACACGCCTGTTGTGGTTAAAACCCGCGAAGGACGTCCGATCAAATTGGAAGGAAATGCAAAATCTGGCCTTACCCAGGGCGGACTCGATGCTGCAGGACAGGCCAGTTTGGTTACCCTATACGACAGCAAACGTTTGCCACTTCCCCTGAAAAATGGAGAACGCAGCAAATGGGCCGTTGTGGATGCCGAGATCAAAGCCAAACTCCAGGAGGTAAATGCCAAAGGCGGAGCGATCCGTTTGGTGAGTGGTCCTGTTAGCAGTCCGGTTACCCAATCCATCATCAATGATTTCAAAACAGCTTATCCAACCACCAAACATGTGGTATACGAAGGAATAAGCTACGAAGGAATTTATGCTGCCAATGAAATGTGCTTTGGAAAAGCAGTGATCCCGACTTACCGTTTCGGAAATGCCGAAGTGGTGGTAAGTTTTGGCGCTGATTTCCTCGGTACCTGGCTCAATACCCTTCAATATACCAAAGAATACACCGCCAAAAGGATCCCTACCAAGGAAAATCCTGTGATGTCACGTCATATCCAGTTCGAAGGAAACATGTCGCTGACCGGTACCAATGCCGATTACCGCTTCCCGATCCGTCCTGCCCAGGAAGGAAAAGCCATGATGTCCCTTTACAATGCCCTTGCAAACGGAATGGGGATCACGCAGTTGGCTACCCCTACTAAATTCGAGGTGATAGGAAACGGTGTGGAAGAAACCGCAAAAGCCCTTTTGGCTGCCAAGGGAAAATCGCTTGTTATTAGTGGTTCGAACGATCCTTATATCCAGTCCCTGGTTAACCAGATCAACCTGATGTTGGGCAATTATGGCGTGACCATCGACCTGGATAACTACTACCAAAAACGTGGTGGCGACCAGTCCTTTGCTGATTTTACAAAAGAAGCCGCTTCTGTTGGGGCAGTGATCTTTTACAATTGCAACCCGGTATTTGATACGGCTGCAGGAAGCAAGCTGAAAACGGCCCTGGAAAATGCAAGCCTGCGTGTTTCAACGGGCTACTACCAGGATGAGACGGCTATGATCTGTCATTATGTGGCTCCCGACCTTCATTTCCTTGAAAGCTGGAACCTCACTGAGATCAGCCGTGGTAAATATTCCTTTACCCAGCCAACCATCTCTCCCGTGTTTGAAACCCGCCAGGCCGAAAACAGCCTGGCCATCTGGTCAAACAACCCGGCTATCGCCAATAACGCATTCGATTATTATACCTATATCCGTAACTACGTCCAGGTAAATATTTTCCCGCAAACCGGAGCAGGCAGCTTCGATGCGTGGTGGAATACTTCCCTGCATGACGGTGTTTTTGAATTGCCCGAACTGGGCGTTCAGGTTCCTTCCAACAACGTACTGGCAAGCGACCTGGTTTCGAAGATCAATACCACGGAAGGCAAATACGACCTGATCCTCTATACCAAAGTGGGTATGGGAGATGGATCGGATGGAAATAACCCCTGGTTGCATGAATTACCCGATCCGGTATCGAAAGTTACCTGGGATAACTACCTGGCTATATCCAAGATCACTGCTACCGAGTTGGGCCTTGAACAGGGCGACCTGGTAAAAGTGAGCAACGGGAGCTATATCCTTGAAAGCGTACCGGTTCTGATACAGCCCGGACAAGTTCGTAACACCTTTGCCATCGCTTTGGGTTATGGACGTACTCAGGGAGTAAAAGACACCATCGGCGTGGATGCTTTCCCCTTTGTAGGAACGCAAAACGGAACACCTTCTTACTATGTATCCGATGTTACGGTTGATAAAATAGCGGGTTCTTACGAACTGGCCCAAACCCAAACGCACCATTCCATAGAAGGAAGAGATATCGTTCGTGAAGCTTCTCTTGCCCAGTTTGCTAAAAACCCGGCAGTAGGCAACGACGATAAACTGGCCGTTCAACGTACTGAAGACGGCAAATTATTCAACCTCTGGAAAGAGTTCGATTACAAAGGACATAAATGGGGACTGGCTATCGACATGAATGCCTGTACCGGATGTTCTGCCTGCGTTATTGCCTGTTCACTCGAAAACAACGTTCCTGTTGTTGGGCGTGAAGAGGTAAGAAGAAGACGTGAAATGCACTGGATCCGAATCGACCGCTATTATGCATTCCGCAACGAAGCGAATGCATACGTAACGAAAGAAGACGATTATGATGGTATGGCCGACCACGAAAACGTAAAAGCCGTTCATCAGCCTATGATGTGCCAGCATTGCGAAAGTGCACCCTGCGAAACGGTTTGTCCGGTACTCGCTACCACGCACAGCACAGATGGTTTGAACCAAATGACCTATAACCGTTGTATCGGTACCAAATATTGCGCGAACAACTGTCCTTACAAAGTGCGTCGCTTTAACTGGTTCCGTTATAACGACAACGACAATTTCAATTATTACATGAACAACGACCTCGGTAAAATGGTCATCAACCCTGATGTAACCGTTCGTACCCGAGGTGTAATGGAAAAATGTTCCATGTGCGTTCAACGTATCCAGGCTGGAAAGCTGAATGCAAAATTGGAAGGAAGAAAGATCAAGGATGGCGAGATCATTCCTGCCTGCGTTCAAACCTGTCCGGCCAATGCGATCGTATTTGGCGACATGAACGATCCGGAAAGCCGCATTGCGAAAGATTTTGCTAACGACAGAGCTTACCAGGTATTGGAAGAGCTGAACGTGAAACCATCTGTTCGTTATATGACCAAGATCCGCAACGTAGAAGTAACAAAAGAAGAAACCACTGCTCAACACTAATAAATAGAAAATGAGTTACGAATCTCCGATAAGAGAGCCCCTGGTAACGGGGGGCAAAACAGCAGCTGATGTAACGGCCGACATTTGCCGTCCATTGGAAAACAAAGCCTCCAAGTTATGGTGGTTTGGCTTCGGCCTTGCATTTATATGCTTTTGTATCCTTATTTATACCCTGGCTCTTTCCAGTTTCCGCGGATTGGGTATGTGGGGGATCAACAAAACAGTAGGTTGGGCATGGGACATTACCAATTTCGTGTTCTGGGTGGGTATTGGTCACGCCGGTACGCTGATCTCTGCGATCTTGCTTTTGTTCCGTCAAAAATGGCGGATGTCGATCAACCGTTCTGCCGAGGCGATGACCATCTTCGCGGTAATGTGTGCGGCGATCTTTCCTTTGTTCCACATGGGTAGGGTATGGATCGGTCCGATTTGGGCACTTCCCCTGCCAAACGCCCTTGGATCATTGTGGGTGAACTTTAACTCTCCTTTGCTCTGGGACGTATTTGCGATCTCGACTTATTTTTCAGTTTCGCTCTTGTTCTGGTACCTGGGTATGATCCCGGACCTGGCAACCATCCGCGACCGCGCTACAACCCCGATCCGGAAGTTTATGTACCGTTTCTTCTCCATGGGCTGGAATGGTTCAGCCCGCACCTGGGCACGTTATGAAGTGGTTTCCCTCATTTTGGCGGGTATTTCCACCCCCCTGGTACTTTCGGTGCATACCATTGTATCCATGGACTTTGCCACCTCGGTAATACCCGGCTGGCATACCACGATCTTCCCGCCTTATTTTGTTGCGGGTGCGATCTTCTCCGGTTTCGGTATGGTATTGACACTTTTGGTCATTGCCCGTAAAGTCTTAAAACTTGAGGCGTATATTACAATTGGTCACCTCGATGCCATGTGCCGCGTTATTTTGTTGACGGGTTCCATGGTAGGATTGGCCTATATCACGGAATTTTTTATCGCCTGGTACTCCGGCGTGGAATATGAGCGTTATGCATTCCTTAACAGGATGTCAGGACCATACTGGTGGGCTTACTGGTCGATGATGACCTGTAACGTGATCTCTCCACAGCTCTTCTGGGTGAAAAAATGGAGACGTAACCCGAACTTTATTTTTGTCATGTCGATCGTGGTGAATATTGGTATGTGGTTCGAACGTTTTGTAATTATCGTTACTTCCCTCCACCGCGATTACCTTCCATCCAGTTGGGTTATGTATTCACCAACACCTACGGAGATCGGAATTTTTATCGGTTCCTTTGGATTGTTCTTTACCTGCTTCTTCCTCTTTGCCCGCTATCTGCCGGTGATCAACATGTCGGAGGTAAAATCGATCCTGCCGCATAAAGAGCATCACGATGCGCATGAAAGTATTCACCAACCGGAAGTAGTCATTAGTTAATCGAGACAAACATGGCAAGCAAGAATAAAAAATATATCTACGGAATTTTCGACGATGCCGGGGCAGTTATCCATACGGTAGAGAAACTTCGCGCACAAGGCGTTGCTATCCACGACTGCTATACTCCGTTTCCGGTTCATGGTTTGGACAGGGCCATGGGAATTAAACGTTCCCGGCTCACCATCGGTGCCTTTGTATGCGGTGCAATTGGCTGTATCACGGCTATTGTGTTCCAGCTTTATGTGATGGTAGGCGACTGGCCAATGATCATTGGTGGTAAACCGAATGACGCATATTATCCGTCTTATATCCCGGTTACCTTCGAATTAACCATCCTGTTTACCGCCTTTGGAATGGGTATCCTTTTCTTTATCCGCACCAAAATGGTTCACGGTAAAGTAGAAGACCTCGTTGACCTCCGCCAAACCGACGACCTGTTCGTGGTGGCGATAGAAGAAAAAAGCAATCATTTCGACAAAGCAGCAGTTAATCGCACCCTTTTAGCTGAAGGGGCTTTAGAAATCAGAGAAAGGGAATATACCAAATGAAAAGTATCAATAAAGTAGTTTACCTGTTGGCCTTTTCTGCGGTAACAAGCATGGTTGCTTGTACCAGCGGAGGAGAAGATCCCGGGGTGGAGTACGCACCGGATATGTACGTATCGAAAGGTTACGAACCGATGAGCCAGCTTGAGGATCAGGAAAGGAGCGTTAGCTTTCAGGATACCACCCTCCTGATCAATGCGGATGGGAAAACCATGCGCGACCCGGTGAATAATACCATCGCACGCGGACAACTCGACCTTATCTTCCCTTATCAGCCCGGAAGCCAGGAAGAGAAAGACCGCGCCGGTCGTGAACTGAGCAACCCGCTTCCTTTGACCCAGGCCAACCTGGAAAAAGGACGTCATTATTACAATATCAACTGCCAGCCTTGTCACGGTGATAAAGGCATGGGAGATGGAAAAGTGGCAGCGAAATACCCGCCGAACTATATCCCTACTTACAAATCAGACCGGATCAAAGTGATGGCCGACGGAGCTTTGTTTTATGCCATTACCCACGGCTGGAACTTCATGGGCGCTTATGGAAAAGTGTTAAAACCGGAAGCCCGCTGGCAAGTGGTTCATTATGTTAATTATTTGGAGCAAAATTAATCGGATATAGATGGCACACGCAGAAACAGTACATCTTACTGAAGAAAGATACAAGATGACCAGCAGAACAAGGAATATCCTGTTCGGGCTCATCGGATTGGGTTTGATCCTGACCATTATCGGGATCTTCCAGGTTAAAGGAGCAGGGGCGGAGCACGCAGCAGAGCATGCAGCCCTGGTTTCTAACGGACACGAAGCAGGTCATGATGCCGGACATCATGCTCCGGCTTGGACGGCCCGGGTTTGGGCTAACCTCTTATTGAATAGCTGGTATGCCTTAATTATCGCCTTTTGCGGGGTGTTTTTTATCGCAGTGAATTATGCAGCCAACGCAGGTTGGGCTACAGGATTGAAAAGAATTACCGAATCGTTTGGAGCTTTTATTCCGGTAGGTCTCTTATTTATATTGATCACGGTATATTTCGGACGTCATGATCTGTATCACTGGACACATGAAGGAATCATGGACCCGGGATCTCCGAATTATGATTCCGTATTGGCCAGCAAAGACTGGTTCCTGAACAATGTCTTTTTGTTTGGGGTAATGCCCCTCTTGGTTGCTTTTTTTTACTTCGCCCACCGTTTGTTTAAAAAATGGTCACTGGCTGAGGATAATGAAGGCGGAGTAAAATACTTTAAAAAGTCGGTTGCCTTTTCAGGAGCCTTTATCTTCATTTTTGCATTCGGATTTTCGATCGTTTCCTGGTTGCTGATCATGGGTATTGATTCCCACTGGTATTCTACCATTTATGCGATCTATAATTTCGCCATCAGTTTTGTATGCGGAATGTCTGTGATCACCATGATCACCCTGTTCCTTAAAAATCAGGGTTACCTGAGTTTTATCAATAAAGAACATATCCATGACCTGGGTAAATTTATGTTCGCGTTCTCCATCTTCTGGACCTATATCTGGATTTCCCAGTACCTGTTGATCTGGTACGCAAATATTCCTGAGGAGTCGAAATATTTCGTCGAGCGTTTAGATGGAAACAGCGGCATGTTCCAGTTTCAGTTCTGGGCAAACCTGTTCCTGTGTTTCGCCTTCCCGTTGTTGGGACTGATGTCAAGGAACGCAAAAAGAAATACGACCTGGTTGTATATCATGGGATCTGTGATCCTGATCGGCCACTGGAATGACCTTTATTTATTGATCATGCCAGGTACTGCAGGTGTAACAGCCGGATTAGGAATACTCGAATTGGGTATGCCGATCTTCTTTATTGGCCTGTTCCTTTTCGTGGTACTTAAAGCCTTCGAAAAAGCGCCGACCTTCCCATTAAAACACCCCTACCTCGAAGAGTCTGTACATCATGATGTAGGTCCATAGTCGAGCGGATTCACTTAGATTTTAAATTCCCCGGAGGATTCGTTCTTTCGGGGAATTTTGTTTTGGTTGAGGGTTGAGGGTTGAGTGTTGAGTGTTGAGTGTTGAGTCTTTAAAGTTTAATTGGTTGACCCTGTTCTGACAACCCTCAACAAGCGAAGCGATTCAACTATTTTTGCCATTATGGAACGAAAAGTAAAGCTCTATATCGCCATGAGTCTGGATGGATTCATCGCCACAAAAGACGATAATCTCGATTGGATGGATGTCGTCATCATGGAAGGAGAAGATTTTGGCTATGCAGATTTTACAGCCAATGTGGATACCTATATCATCGGAAGGAAAACCTATGACTGGGTCCTGGACAAAGTAGGAGAATTCCCGCAAGCCAAACAGTTTGATTGTTATATTCTCACGCGGAGCAAAGGCGAAAAAAGGGATGGTGTTACTTTCTATAATGGATCATTACCTGAACTGATCCGATCCATAAAAGCCAAACCGGGAAAGGATATTTATTGCGATGGCGGCGGAGAAATTGTTAAACTTTTTATGGAAAACGATCTTATTGACACCTACATCATTTCCATAATCCCTGTTGTTTTGGGTGATGGAAAACGCCTTTTTCACGGAGGCATTCCGGGATTTAGCCTGAGCGCAAAACCACCAAAATACTTTGAATCAGGCCTGGTCCAGTTAAGGTACGAGAGGGAAAAAGTTTAATCTTCAGAAAGCTATGGTCTATGGTCCATGGACTATGGTCTACCCTCCAACATAAAGATGCAACACCTCCGGATCATTCGGGATCTCAATGGGCGACTGAAACGTCAAACCCAGTTTTTCTAACAGCCGGATCGACGGAAGATTAGATGGAAGAACCATCCCTGAGATCCTGCGGATGCCCCAATGGTTTCGCGCATGGTTCAGCAGGGCCTGGGATGCTTCATAGGCGTATCCCTGTTTATAGTAGGCAGGTAACAGGGAAAATCCGATATCTGGAAAATCCATATACTCACGCACAAAAATGCCACAGCTTCCGATCACCTTTCCTGTTTCCCTGATCTCGATCAAAAAATTTCCCCCAATTCCGGGTTGATAATCATGGAATTTATTTTCGATACAGGTCCGGGCGTCTTCCAGTGTATGGATATTCCGGTCGCCAATATTTCTGATCCAGTCAGCGCCGTTCATTAACTCCAGAATAAAGGCCGCATCTTCCGTCCCGGCCTGGCGAAGATTTAGGCGCTCTGTGCTCAGTAAAATAGCTTTCATGCCCCGAAAAGTACAAAAAATACCCCGGCGACAAAAAACGGAGCGACTACCTACTATCAGGTATTTTTCATCCGGGGCCTGTCAATAAACAGGGAATGCCCTAACTTAGTGCTCCTGTTCCTATGCCTTTGCAAAATTATTTACTCCGTTTTTTTGTTTGTTTCCTCATCGGAAATAATGTTTTGGGGCAAACAGCGCGTTTGGCTTTACCCATTGCACATACCGGAGGGGTGAATTCGGTCTCCTACAGCAATAACGGTAAATACCTGATCACCGCCAGTGAAGACCATACGGTGAAGATCTTCGAAGCCGCAACCGGCAATGAATTGGTGAGTATCAATGACATGAATGCACCAATAACCATGTCGGTCTTTAGTCCGGACTTGCAACGCGTAATGCTTTGTTATTCGGGTAATGCCCTGATCTATGACCTGGAAAGCGGATATAAACTGTATACCATCCAGCAAAGTGCCACCATCAATCATATTGCCTACAGCCGTGACGGCCTTTACTTCCTTACGGCGGGCGATGATAAAGTAGTTCGTGTCTTTTTAGCAAAAACAGCAAGTGTTCTGTATACATTGGATGATCATTCAGAGGCAGTAAAATATGCAGAGTTTAGTCCCGACAGCAAATTCCTCGTTACGGCCGGCTGGGACAAAACAGCCCTGCTCTATGACCTGAGCAATGGCAAAATTCTCCACGTTTTCGCCACACATCGGGGAAACCTGAATTCGGCTCATTTTAGTGCCGACGGAAGTAAGGTCATTACCGCATCCTGGGATTTTACTGCGAAACTTTTTGACTGTAAAAAGGGAACCCTGTTGCGCAGTTTTGAGGGTCACGGAAAAACAGTACAGGATGCCTTGCTTACTCCCGATGGAAAAACAGCAATTACCACCTGCATGGATGGAAGCACGCGGTTATTTGATACCGAAACGGGAAAGTTGGTACAGGCCTTCGCCCATTCGGGAGTTGGTTCGTGCCTTCGCCTGTCAGCAGACGGCAACTATGCACTAAGTGGCGACAAAAGTGGGGAATGTTTGTTGATAGCTATTCCGGACCGTCAACTGATAAAAAGATGGCGGGCCCACAATGGTGGCATTCAGGACATAACCAGTCACCCTATCCGGCCGGAGTTTTATACAGCCTCCAACGATTATACCCTGCATGGCTATGACAGTCTGGGTCATCTGGTCACGTCCATACAAGGAAAAACGGAACCCATCGCTGATTTTGTTTTTAGTCCGGACGGCAAGTGGATGGCCGCTATCTATCAGGACAGCATCCTCCGTGTCATCGCCGTGGAAAGTGGTAAAGAGCAAAGTAATTTTATTCCCGGAGGTATCATCCATAGCCTGTCTTTTCATCCGACCCTCAACATACTCGCAACCGCCGGAAAACGCGGGCATTTGGAGGTTTATGATATCCGGAGCGGGGAAGAACTTTTGCATGTTGAGGTTTCAGGATCGGCCATCCGAAAGGTTCAATGGAACGTAAACGGAGAACAGATTTTTCTTACAGGAGATGAAAATTTAGCACGGGTTATCTCCTACCAGACTGGTAAAGTCATTCGTGACTTTACAGGCCACCGGGGAGCAGTTTTAGATGCTGCCATCAGCAGGAATGGAAGTTACGTCATTACCGGAGGCTTCGACAGCACGGTGCGGCTCTGGGATATCGCCACGCGCAAAGAAATCAAGAAGTTTGAAGGCCACACAAACCTCGTCCTCTCCGTCGCGACCGCGCCCGACGGCAAGAGCATCCTCTCAGGCAGCCTGGATAAAACCGCCAAGGTCTGGCGGATGCCCGGTGGAGGAGCCGCCAAGGACCTGGCCGGAAACCCGGG
>JAKFCJ010000165.1:0-8542 GCA_036676705.1 Bacteroidota bacterium | reverse complement strand
ACCACAACCTGGTGCTCCTCGATGAAGCGGTGGTGTACAATCCCTCCCACGTGGTAGGATTTTTCTCGGTGTTTAACGGCGATGCGGTCAAAGACTTTGAGCTCTATAAAGGAGGTATCCCTTCGCAATTCGGAGGCCGTCTGGCTTCGGTGATGGATGTGCGGATGAAAGATGGAAACACGAAAAAGTTCTCGGCCAGCGGGGGTATTGGAATTTTATCCTCCCGCCTCACCCTCGAAGGACCTATTCAAAAGGAAAAAAGTTCATTTATCCTCTCCGGGAGACGCAGCTATTTCGATCTCTTTTTTCCTTTAGGCAAACAAACCAAAGACGCGATCGCCAATTTTGGTGACCTCAATGCCAAAGTAAATTTTAAACTAACGGAAAAGGACCGGCTTTATATTTCTGCCTATACCGGACGGGATCGGCTGGGATTTGCCGGAATAGCCGGCTTCGGTTGGGGAAACACCACGACTACAGCCCGGTGGAACCATATTTTTAATAACAAATTGTTCCTGAATACCAGTCTCATCTACAGCCGTTATAATTACCAGATCGACTTCAACCTGGCGAAAAACCTGAACTTCCAGCGTTTGAATTTTATTGAGGATATCAGCATCAAACAAGACTATACCTATTACCTCAATGCTAAAAACACCCTGCGTTTTGGCTTCTGGGATACCTACCATACCTTTTTGCCGGGCCGGCTGGAACCCATCACTCCTGAATCCATCATCACGGCCGATGCACTGCCTAAAAAGTATGCACTGAGCCAGGCCTATTATTTGAGCCACGAATGGAAACCAAAAGGGCGCTTTGAAATGGAATACGGCCTCCGCCTTTCAGTATTCTCGAACACAGGAAAAGGACGGGAATTTGTCTATGCAAACGGGGAGAAAAACTTCTTCAAAGACGGTTCCGTTCGTCCGGGTACCATCATCGATACCCTGGATTATGCCTCGGGCGATTTTTACAATACCTACGCCAACCTGGAGCCTCGGGTAAACATGATCTATAAGCTCAATTCAAAAAGCTCCATCAAAGCATCTTACAACAGAATGACCCAGTACCTGCACCTCATCCAGAATATTACAGCCAGTACCGGACAAGAATTTTGGACGCCTTCAACCCCGTCCATCAAACCCCAGGTAGCCGATCAGGTGGCATTGGGTTATTTCCGGAATTTCCTGAATAACCAGGTAGAAGGCTCGGTGGAAGTGTATTATAAAAACATGAGCAATACGGTGGAGCTGATCGACAATGCCGCCATCGACTTCAACGAAGCCATTGAATCGCAATTGGTAGCAGGAAAGGGAAGGGCTTATGGAATGGAACTTTTTGTGAGGAAAACCAAAGGAAAGACCACGGGCTGGGTGGGTTATACGCTGGCAAAATCGGAGCGTAAAGCCGACAATATCAACCGCAATGAATGGTACAATTTTCGTTTCGACCGCCGCCATTACCTCACTGTGGTTGCTTCGCACGACCTGAACAAGAGGATCAATATTTCGGGAAGTTTTATTCTCGCTACCGGGGATGCCTATACGGCCCCGGTGGGCCAGTATACCATCAACGGACAAGTTGTTCCGCTTTACAGCGACCGCAACGCCCTGCGAATTCCGGCTTACCATCGTTTGGACCTCAGCATGACCCTCTACCGCAAACAGGTGGAAGGCAGAACCTATAAAAATGAAAGCAGCTGGGTGTTCAGCATTTATAATGTATATGGAAGAAAAAACTTCTATACCCTCGACTTTAAGGTGGATCCGGATACCGGACAAAATGCCGCCTACAAAACTTACCTCTTTCGCATGGTGCCTTCTGTAACCTATAATTTTAAATTCTAAGCCGATGAAATTACAGCATTTAATCCTTGTTTTTCTGGCGCTTAGCCTGTTTACTTCCTGTGAAGAAAAGATCGACCTGGAGTTGGGCGATACCCAAACCCGGGTGGTTATTGAAGGCAACCTGATCACGGAAACGGATTCGTCTTATGTGCGTCTCAGCCTTACCCAGGATTACTTTAACCCGATCGAACCCGTTTATGTTTCAGACGGAACCGTTGAGATCTCCTCCACCCAGGGCACTGTAATTTTTAACTATGCAGGAGATGGGTTGTATAAAGGTCCTGCCGGCTATAAACCCGATACTTCTGTGGCTTATACCTTGAAAGTTGTGGTAGATGGTAATGAATATACAGCGGTAAGTACCCTGTATCCCATGTTTGAGGTTGACACCAATTTGCAATTCGACTACCGGCCGGCAAGCGGGTTTTTCGAGGAAGGTTATGCGGTGACTTACTATTCTATTGATAACCGTATTGATGAAGTATTTACCAAATTTAATTTCGGGCAAAATGATACCCTTTTTGATCAGGATATCCTCTTCAGCAATTCAGGAATACGGAAATTCGAGACCGTACCTTTTGAATTGCCCTTCTTCAGGGTCCAACCGGGAGATAGTGTAATGTTGGAATTCCGGAGTATTGATATACCGGTTGCAACCTATTTAATTGCACTGTCTAACCTGAATAACGGTGCTCCCGGTCCCTTTAAAACGCCTCCGGCTAATCCTCCGACCAATATCTCGGGAGGGGCAGTAGGCTATTTTATGGCTACAGATATTGTCAGGGTGAATAAGATCGTACCCTGAGCATTCCTGATAAGGGTCATTTTATGGACCTGATGGAAAAACGTATTTTCGCTGATGATGAATAAAATTACCCTGATAGGTGGTGGACTTTCGGGTTCGCTGATGGCGGTATACCTGGCCAAACGTGGTTTTGAAGTGAATGTGTATGAACGGCGCCAGGATATGCGGAACAACCGCATTTCGGCCGGAAAATCGATCAACCTTGCCTTGTCTGTACGTGGCTTACGTGCCTTAAACCGGGTTGGCCTCGATACAGAGATTTTGAAAGAGGCGTTGCCCATGTATGGACGCACCATGCACCCGATCGACGGAAACCTGACTTACCAGCCTTACGGAAAGGAAGGCCAGGCCATTTATTCGGTGTCGCGCGGTTTGTTAAATATCCGATTGCTGGAACTGGCCGATGAATTTCCTAATATCCATCTTCATTTTGAACACCGTTGTGTAGACGTGAACCTGGATGAGTCGAAGGCCATATTTGTCAATGCGCAAGGAGAAGAAATTGAAGTCATCGGTGACCGTATTATAGGAACTGACGGCGCCTTTGCCGCAACACGCGGGCGTTTGCAGCTCACGGATCGTTTTAACTATTCCCAAAATTATCTGGAACATGGTTATAAAGAGCTCTTGATTCCGCCGGGTCCGGGTGGGAGTTTTTTAATGAATAAACAAAGCCTCCATATCTGGCCCAGGGGTCATTTTATGATGATCGCCTTGCCGAATCCTCCCGGAGATTTTACCTGTACCCTGTTCTTTCCGTTCGAGGGAGAAGAAAGTTTTGCCAGCCTGAAAACAGAAGCCCAGGTAGCTGCATTTTTCAAAAAACGTTTCCCGGATGCCGTGCCCATGATGCCGGGTTTGATCGAAGATTTTTTCACGAACCCTACCTCTTCGCTGGTTACGGTAAAATGTTATCCCTGGGTAAAAGAGGATAAACTTGCCCTGCTCGGAGACGCGGCCCATGCCATTGTGCCTTTTTTCGGGCAGGGTATGAACTGTGCATTCGAGGATTGTGTAGTGATGGATGATTGTATCGAAAAGTACGGAAACGACTGGACAAAGATCTTTGATGAATACCAGAAACTGAGGAAAGTAAATGCCGATGCCATTGCCGATCTGGCCGTGCAAAACTTTGTGGAGATGCGTGATAAGGTTGGGGACCTGGAGTTTTTAAATAAGAAAAAAGTGGAGCATGACCTCTGCGAATTGTACCCTGAGCTGTATATGTCCCAGTATGAGATGGTCACCTTCAGCAATATTCCTTATTCCGAGGCATTGGCGATGGGAGCGGTCAATGATAGGATACTGAACAGGATCATTCAGGGTAATATTGAACTCACGAATAAAGCAAAGATCACCTCCATCATCATGGAAGAAAAAGGAGCAAAACATGGCAAGTAGGTATGGAAAATTTATCGGGGGCGGACTGGGCTGGGCTTTAGGCGGGCCGATCGGAGCCCTGTTGGGATTCGCACTGGGTTCCCTGGTCGACACGGCTGCTGGTTCTGAGCCGACCCTGTTGGGACCAGGACCTGAAGGTGGGCGTAGAACAGTACCGACCGATGATTTTTTCATGAGCCTCCTGGTTTTGTCTGCTGCGGTGATGAAGGCCGACGGACGCCAGCTTAAATCGGAACTCAGTTATATCAAGGGGTTTCTGATCGGCAATTTTGGCGAGTATAAAACGCTGGAGGCTTTGCCAACGCTGAAAAGACTCTTGGAAACAGAGATCAGCGTGCGCCAGGTTTGCCTTCAGATCAGGCAATATGTCGATCATTCGGGTCGCCTGCAGCTGATGCATTATCTGTATGGGATCGCAGCAGCCGACGGGCAGGTAGACCGCCAGGAAGAGGCGCTTTTGCACCAGATCGGGTCCTATTTTAATATCCATGATGCTGACCTTGCTTCACTTAAAGCCATGTTCGTGAAGTCGGCGAACTGGGCCTATGAGGTATTGGAAATCGAAGAAGCCGCCAGCGATGAAGAATTAAAAAAAGCGTATCGCCGTATGGCTGCCCGTTTCCATCCCGATAAAGTGAATACCCTGGGGCCTGATGCGGTCGATGCGGCGCATAAGAAATTTCAAAAAGTGCAGGAAGCCTACGAGGAGATCAAAAAACAAAGAGGACTAAAATGAAAAAGCTATACCGTATTTTGTTGGTCTTGCCCGTTATTGCCGTGCTTGCCTTCACAAACCTGGGTAAAGAGGATGCCTTAAAAGGAACACGCGACGAGGTCATCCAGGTTATGCGCGATCAGGAAGCAGCCTGGAATAAAGGCGATATGCAGGGTTTTATGCAGGGCTATGCAAAAAGCGATTCTACCTTGTTCGTAGGAAAAACCAGGGTAAATTATGGCTGGCAAACGGTTTTGGACAGCTACCTGAAAGCCTATCCCGATCAGGCGGCCATGGGCACCTTGCAGTTTGACCTGATCCGTGTGGAGCCTTTGAGTAAAAAGAATGCTTATGTGGTGGGTAAATGGACACTCATAGAAAATGAAAAACCCGCCTCAGGACATTTCGTCCTGATCTTTGAAAAATCAAAGGCAGGCTGGCGTATAATTGTTGATGGTACATCGTGAGGTACGTTCTGAAATTGGCCTACGACGGAACTGCTTATTATGGCTGGCAGTCGCAAAAAGTCGGGAATACCGTACAACAGGCTGTTGAAACCGGACTTAAACGGGTAACCCGGGTGGATATTCCGGTAATGGGTTGCGGAAGGACCGACACCGGGGTTCATGCCAAAGAATTTTATCTTCATTTTGACTGGGATGGGATCCCCGATGAACGCTTTGTGTTTCGATTAAATAATGCGGTCCCTCAGGATATTGCTATTTATTCCTGCTTCCCGGTTAAGGAGGATTTTCATGCCCGCTTTAGTGCCAGCTACCGGAAATACGAATACCATATACTCCGTGTTCCTGACCCCTTTTTAAGGAATTGGGCTTATTTTCGTTTTGGAGAACTGGACCTGCCCCTGATGCAAAAAGGCTGCGAGTTTTTGTTGACCTGCAGCGATTTTCAAAGTTTTAGCAAAGTGAAAACGGAGGTAAACACCTTTACCTGTAAGTTGATGGAATGCCGTTGGGAAGAAATCGACGGGCATCTTATTTTTCATGTAAAGGCGGACCGTTTTTTGCGGAACATGGTGCGAGCCATGGTTGGTACCTTACTGGAGATCGGATCGGGGCGAATGCAATTAGGGGATTTGCCATCTGTTATGGAATCCGGAGATCGGAGTAATGCGGGTAAATCGGTACCGGCAAGAGGATTATTCCTTACTGAAGTCGGTTATCCCTGGGAGAAATATTTAATTCATGAGTGAAGCGAAAAAAGAGCAGTCGGCCAGTGGTAAAGCCATGGACCTGAAGCTCATGTTACGTATTTATAAATTGGCATCGCCGTACAGGGGTTATCTTTACGCCTCGGTGCTGTTAACCATAGGCTACGCATACACAGGGCCATTGATCCCGGAGATGATTGCCGAAGCCCTGAACGGGGAAGTAATGAGTGGAGACCTGGCTGGCCTGACCACCATGGTCGGGTTGATCTTTGGGCTTTATCTTCTCAATACCCTGATGTTGCTTGCCCGAACCTGGTTTTCTGCTGTTTTGGCACAAAATGTCGTTTTTGATCTTCGCAACCGGGTTTATAAGTACATCACCCGACTTAAATTGAGGAAGATCGACAAAACGCCGG
This sequence comes from Bacteroidota bacterium, assembly GCA_036676705.1. GTDB lineage: Bacteria > Bacteroidota > Bacteroidia > UBA8524 > UBA8524 > UBA8524. The sequence continues at coordinate 2,187 of JAKFCJ010000165.1, read as the reverse complement.
TTGGGACGCTGATCACCCGGAATGTTTCTGATATCCAGACTATCTCCGACTTTTTTACGGATGGTGCCGTGACCATATCGGGAGATATCCTGATGATCGTGGTGATCATTTACCAGATGTTCGATGCCGACTGGCGTTTGGCATTAATTACCTTGTCGGTGATCCCGTTTTTGCTCATTGCCGCTTATATTTTTAAGGAAAAAGTCCGGGTTTCTTTTCAGGAAGTAAGGCAGCAGGTAACCCGCTTAAATGCCTTTGTACAAGAGCATATTACCGGTATGCAGATCGTGCAGATATTTAACCGGGAAAAAACCGAAGAAAAACGATTTGAAAGGATCAATGCCCTGCACCGCGATGCGAACATTCGCGGGGTGATGTATTATTCCGTGTTTTTTCCGGTGGTGGAGATCCTTACCGCCATTGCCATCGGATTGATCGTATGGTACGGCGTCAATACCGTTATCCGCTCCATTGCGGACGGGTCTCCGGCCGAATTTGGTACCATCGTCCAGTTCATTATGTATGTGAACATGTTTTTTCGTCCGGTAAGACAAATTGCCGACCGTTTTAATGCCATGCAAATGGGTATTGTTGCCGGGGAACGGGTATTTAAATTAATCGATGCCGAAGCAGACCTGGAAGAAACGGGTACACTTAAGCCGGAAATTAAAGGGAATATTTCCTTTGACAATGTGTGGTTTGCTTACCAGAATGAAGAGTGGGTATTAAAAGACCTGAGTTTCTCCGTGAAGGAAGGTAAAACCCTGGCCCTGGTCGGGGAAACAGGTGCCGGAAAATCCTCCATCGTCAACCTGATCTCGCGCTTTTATGAGTATGGACAAGGTGAAATAACGGTGGACGGGATACCGATCCGGGAGATGGATATCGTGCACCTTCGAAAAAACACATCGGTGGTGTTGCAGGATGTATTTTTATTCTCCGGTAGCATTCTTGACAATGTGAAACTCTTTAACCCGGCCATGAGCGACCAGGAGGTTATTGATGCCTGTAAATCGGTCGGCGCACACGGGTTTATTCAAAAATTACCGGGTGGCTATGCATATAAGGTGATGGAAAGAGGGGCTACGCTGAGTGTCGGTCAAAGGCAGCTGATCTCTTTTGCCCGGGCCCTGGCCTTTAATCCTCGTATTTTGATCCTGGATGAGGCCACCTCGAGCATCGACTCAGAAACAGAAGAGTTGATCCAAAAAGCCATTGCCCTGTTGATGAAAGGAAGGACCAGCATTGTTATAGCACACAGGCTATCGACTATTCAACATGCTGATGAGATCCTGGTTCTCGACAAGGGGCGCATTTTAGAGCAGGGAACACATGGTGAACTCATCGCCAAAGAAGGTGCCTATACTTCGATGTACCGGAGTCAGTTCGAAATGAACCAGTATTCCTGACCGTCAGCATAAAATCTGCAATTCTTCTAACCTTTTCCTAGCCTTCGAGAAATACGGGCATTCGTATGCTTTTACTTTGTAGCATGCAAAACCTGGGGGAAAATGCAGCCATAAATGAAGTGATGTTGATCGATGATGAACCGATCGATCTCTTTATTAATGAGCGCTTACTCAAAGCATATAGTTTTGCAAAACGGTATATCGCCTTTCAGGATGCCCTGCTTGCGCTGAAAGAATTAAGGCGCCGCGCCGGTTCCGGAGCGGCCCTCCCTGATATTATTTTCCTGGATTATTTTATGCCCCAGATCGACGGTTTTGATTTCGTGAGCCGCATAAAAGAGCTGGAAGTCGAGTTCCCAAATTCTTTTTCAGATACCCGGATCGTGATGCTCACTACCCTGAAGTCTCCCGAAAAAAGGAAAAAACTGGAAGAATTCCAACGGATCTTTGCCATCATGAGCAAGCCGCTGAATGAACAAGCTGTAAAAGACCTGTGCGGACGCTTATCGCAGCATAGTCAGAATCAGGTCTAGATTCAGGTGCACATGGCTCAACAGCCTGGCCGGATTTCCTTTTTCAGAATCAAATTGATTCCAGTATTTCGTTATCGTTTTTTCTTCAACCAGACTGGTTTGGCTTTTATTAAATAGAAAAAGCACCTTCGTAAAATTTTTGACGGATACCGCCAGTGGATTGTTTTTCCCTGCCTTTCTTTTGGCACTTGCAGCAAGTTTCCGGTAGAGCTCGGTGTCGCCGGAGAGACTATACATAAATGCCT
>JAKFCJ010000164.1:0-2460 GCA_036676705.1 Bacteroidota bacterium | reverse complement strand
GATACACGGATCACGCATCAACTTGTCTTTCCCCACTTCTGGCGTTAAAAAAGAAGTATCGTTTTTTAAGGTATTCCACTTATAACCGTCTTCGCTATAGGCTAAATGCAAACCATCTTCGCCATTCCCTTTAAAATATGAAAAAACATAACCCTCTGCTTTTGGAATCAATCCGTTGGCTGCCAACCATTTTTCACAGGCTTTTGACCAGTCTTTATTCGTTCCGTTAACCCCCAAACCAAAACCATGTCCGCCATTTTCATACAAATGCATTTCAGCCGGCACCTTGTGCTGTTTCAAAGCCATGTAATAATTAATACTATTCTCAACAGGAACCGCCTTATCATCTGTAGCATGTACTAAAAATGCTTTTGGAGTGGCATCGTCAATCTGTTTTTCATTCGAATATTTCGCAATTAATTCACTGCTGGCATTTTTACCCAAAAGACTCTCTTTAGACCCATTGTGTGTAATACCCTCTTCCATAGAAATTACCGGATAAATCAGGATAGAGAAATCCGGGCGGGCGCTTAAATTATCTGTTGATTCATACACTTTGTCATTATAATGGGTAGACAATGTGGAAGCCAAATGTCCTCCGGCTGAAAAGCCTACCACACCAATTTTTTCCGAATCCAGATTCCATTTTTCGGCATTGCGACGCAATACCCTCATGGCTTCTTGCGCATCTTGAAGCGGACCGATGTTTTTGTCTTTCATAATGGCATCACTTGGCAATCGGTATTTCAAAACAAAAGCCGAAACGCCAATAGACTGGTACCATTCCGCCACTCTATCCCCTTCCTTTTCATGGGACAAAAGTGCATATCCACCACCAGGGCAAATAATTACCGCGGCATTTTTGGAGTTATTATTGGCCGCCAAAAAAACTTTCAAAGTAGGCTCCGTTACTTTTCTGATTCCTGTTATTTTTCCATTGGAATCTAATCTGGGCTCTTCCTTATAGGCTTCATTAGGTATGGCTCCGGGAATCTTATCCCATAATTTAATCTCTTTGCTTTGCGAAAAAACCGTCTGGGTTAATCCGAAAAACAATACCAATCCATAAAACAACATTTTACTGCTTTTATTCATCTCGTTTTTCATAAAATTCTATTTCAACTATTCGCAGCTGTCCTTTGGCCTCAGCTGCCGTTTTATCTTTAAACAAATCTAATTCTTTTGTCGGATCTACTTCAACTATTTTGTCAAAAGCATCCTTTTCTGAATTAACCCCTGTTAACTCAATGCTTATTTCTTTTGCCAAAACCGGAATTAAATCGAGTGTAATATAACCCAAACTTTGTGCTGTATTGCCTTTGAACACTTCTTTTCCATCTGCCAGAATCCGAATTGGATAACTTTTGGTTCTCCATCCCGTAAATTTAACCACACATTGGTTTACAATGGAAGGCTTGGATAACGTATATGTAATACGGCCTGTACTTATTTTACCGTCATTGGTCCATTCGGTTAGTTCATTGTCATCAAAACTTTTATACACGGCATCGCTGTTCGATACCGCAGTAGCATTGGATATAAAAACCGGGTTCCTTTTTATGGTATACGATGCCGTTTCAGGGGTAGGCCCTCTTTGTACATTAGAAGGCAAATCGGCTCCGGGCAGTTGTTTTGAAAGTCCATTCTCTACGGAAACCACATGGGTATTCAGAACAATTTTCACCTCTTTTAAACCCTTCGACTTAGCCCTGACCGTAATGGTACCCGATTTGGTAGTGGATTGAACCATAACCCGATTGATCCCATTTTCTACAGGCAAATTTTTCGAAAGAATGTAATTGTCCGGGCCTTGGGCGATTCCTCCGAGCCAGGTGGCATTTCCGGATAAGGAAAATTCAATCATCGCATTGTTGGTAGGACAACGAAGCCCGTCTTTATCGACCACTTCCACCTCTATCAAAGCCACGTCGGCTCCATCGGCCAGCATCCCGTTTGGATTCGTATGCGGAGTCAGTTTAATAGCAAAAGGAACTCCCGCTGTTGTTTTGGCATCCTCGCTGAGTTTTTCTCCTTTGGCATTATAACTCACTGCTTTTATTGTGCCGGTTTCCCATGGCATATTTTCAAAAGTGAATAAAAAAGTATTACTCCGTTTTCCGAAACCTTTCGACTTTCCATTAATAAAAAGTTCGACTTTTTCTCCGGTTGAAACTACGTATTCGTTTTTCACGACTTTGTCGGTATAATTCCAATGTCCTAAAATATGTGTTCGGTGTTTTTCGATATCAACCCAACCATCCCAGATGACCTGATGCGCCCAAAAACCGTCTTTCGGAATGCGCATCGCATCCACTTCGACCAGCGGGAAGTCCTCGGGAATCGGGGCCTCCACCAGCCCGACGCCCTTGCGCTGGGCGATGGGCGCGATCTTTTCGAGGGCGTTGGCAATCAAGATGCCGATCCGCACCGGCTCGCAGTGCAGCTCGATCCGGTTGGCCT
>JAKFCJ010000163.1:0-37850 GCA_036676705.1 Bacteroidota bacterium | reverse complement strand
TGGATCAGGTGCTGCAAAATGGCGATACGGGCCGGATGCGCCAGTACTTTGGCAAGCATGGCCAGTTCGTTTTGTTCGGGACTAAATAAGTCGCTTTTTGTGATACCCATAAATACATTGCAATATTACGATGATTAGGAATAATAAACAAGTTTTAGACCTGAAAAATTGAATTAGTCGAGGTAAATACTGCAATTGGGTAATTCCTTTTTGATCCGTTCTTTTTCTGTTTCCGAAAAATTGTTTCCAAGGGCAATGAGAATGGTCAATTTATTCAAACGGGCAAGGGACAGAGGCATTTCCTTCAGCTGATTATTGGACAGAATCAAAATTTCAAGATTTTCTAATTCCGTGATGGAGGATGGGAGTGACACCAGCTTATTTTGAGTAAGGATAAGGGTTTTTAACTTTTTAAGCCGACTGATTGCGGATGGCAATGTTCGCAACATATTGAATTCCAGATTCAACTCTTCAAGATTTTTTAGGTCACTCCAATCGGTTTCAAATACGTTAAACTGATTATATCCTAAATTTAAATGTTTCAGCCTTTTCAACCTGGCCATATTTCCGGGCAACTGGCTTAGTTGATTATTTTGCAGTTCAAGGACTTCCAGATTTTTACAATTGGTAATGCTGGTTGGCATGTCTACCAAATAGTTAAGGGAGATATTCAAATAGCGCAGCTTTTTTAACGAACCAATTTCTTTTGGGATAGTTGAAATGTGATTTTTGGCAATATCCAGGGAAACGAGTTCTCTAAGCCTGCCAATATCTTCGGGAATGCAGGTGAGTTTATTATCCCTGATATTGAGGTATGCAAGTTTGTTTAATTTAAAAATTCCGTCATCCCACCTTTCCAGTTTGTTACGCATCAGGTTGAGGAAGTTGAGTTCCGACAACTTGCTAATATCCTTATCCAACTGAAACAGGTTTTTATCTCTCAAATTAAGCGCAAATGCTTCAGGATCGGTAGCCAGCGCCTGTTGAACATTATCATAAATAATAATCGTCGGGTCGATCATTTGTGCCTGACAAAGCCGCGATAAGATCAAGATTAAAAGGAAGAGTATAAATTTCATGCTGTAAATTGAAAAAACCAGGCGCACATTGCTGTGCACCTGGCTATCATTGAGGGATTATTGGTTTATTACTTGATAAATTGAACGGTACGGTGCGTCACGCTTTCATCTACCGAAATGCGAACCATTACCGTTTGAGAAGCGCTTAGGATCGAATTGAGGTCGAAATCCCAGGTCTGCTCCCCACCTACGGCTTTAACATCCAGTAAATCTGCAAGTTTGCGTCCTGTGAGGTCATACAATTCTATCCTTATTGATTCACCCTCCCTGGTGTTTAGGTCAACATGAAGCTGTCCTTTTGTAGGGTTGGGATAGATATTTATTCCGTTCTGGTCTATATTTTCCTCCATGCCTACTCCCGTTTCAACTACGATATAGGAAGACCGGGTTACTGGCAGGCTTGAACCGGCAGCATTGGTAGTTGTGAGGGTCACATTATAGACCCCTACCGCATTATAGGTAACCACTGGGTACTTCTCAGTCGATGTAGCCGGTGTTCCTCCCGCAAAGGTCCAACTCCAGCTTGATGGATTATTGCTGCTCATATCTGCAAAGGCAACAGTTTCCCCTTTTCGCACATAGGTTCTGTCGGAAGTAAACTGAGCAACCGGTGCAGGCTGAATTACCTGGACATACTGGGTAGAAACCAATTCATCTGATCCTACCGCATTTTCAACATAAAGCTCAACGGTATACAGACCGGGTCCGGGATACATAACGGTTTCATTCTGCTTTTGAGATACTGCAGGTACTCCACCATTGAATACCCAGTGACGTGAGGTTGGATTATTGGTGCTGGTGTCTGTAAAGTTGACCGTTTTTCCTGCAACCACAACACGTTTGTCGGAGACAAATCCGGCAACGGGAAGTTGAAGGCCTAAATGTTCAATTCGTGAAAAGACAAGTGTTGAGGCAACATTGATCGTGACATTGCCAAGGGTTGCATCTTTTTGTGCAGTATTACTTGCTGATGGATGTTGGATAGAAACGAAACCAAAGCGGTAGTCGGGAGAAAAGGTGAGTCCGGTAGGTTCAGCTCCCGCAGGTGCTGACATAAACAACTCAACTTTAGGAGACGCCTGGCTATGATCCGGCCGCACCACCCACATATAGTTTCTTCCTCCATCCTGCAATACCCAGAGGTTTCCTTCATTATCGAAAGTAAGGTTGTCATTTCCGCCACCCCATGGCTCGTTGAATACTCCCTGGGAGGTGTTCAGCATATAACTGGTTCCTCCAACAAAGGTTTCGAAATTAGTTACTCCAGATCCATTATCCTTAAAACGATAAACCCTTCCGTGACCTTTGGAAGTAAAATAGATCTTACCGTCAACAGGGCTTATTTCAATGTCCTCTACACCGTTAAAGTTTGTGGCACCAAGGGAAATAGCCAAAGACTGGGTTGTGTTCCTTTCCGTTTGGGTAGTGTTTGGAACCTGGATCCAACTTGCGCCCGTTCCTGTCGGTTCTCCGCCACTTAACGGTTGATCAAGTTTCAATACATACAACTTTCCGCTGCTCAGGTCCGTTTTGTTATCCGCAATAAACTTGTATACAGCGCTTGATCCCCCGTCTTCACCCGTGTAAAGGGTAACAGAATCGTCCAGGATCAGTGCATTTTCATGGGAGATATTGGAGCAGGCCCAGAGTTTTTCCTGTTTACCGTTACCATATTCTTTAACGCTTGCAGTAATCGGATCGATCTCAACCAGCCAGCCTATGTCCCGGTAACCGTCGCCATTGGCATCCGTACTTCCGGTGCTTTCTTCTGCGGTAATGACAGTTCCCCATGGGGTTATTCCACCGGAACAATTTCTGATCGTACGAACAAGGTCAGGAGTTGAAAAATTAACGGCCTGTGTGGTGTCAACCACCCAAAGTTTTGTGCCCTGGTCATAGTGGAGATCAAGAATTGAAACACCACCAGGTGAGTTTTCGTGGTTAACGGAGAGATGACCGATCTCGCTGCTGCCATTCAAAGGAACAAAGGCGGTAAAGTCGTGGTTTCCGGGAACATTTCCACTTCCTTTGGTGTACGCTTCTCCCTGTTTAAAGATAAGCTGAAAACGGTGAGATCCGGTTGGGATCAACATATTGGGCGTTTGTGAAGTAGGGGCAATAGAAGTGAAACAGGCGATATGCGCTTCGTTACCGTTCGAACAACCTAATGCAGGAGGGTTTACCTCCGGAGCGTCATTCAAATAAAGGTCGAAACCAATGTCTGAACTAAATACATCGCGGTTGTGAACCTCAACAGCAATGGTATTCAGGCCCTGGTTGAAAACCTTTTTAGGAACGTTAATTGTGTAATAGGTTGATTCGGCAGAGCCATCTGTTGTTAGGGGAGCAAGCGTTGAATCAGAAATAGTTCCGGAAGGCATATTGCTGCGGAGTACTTCGGTTCCGTTGATGTAAACAAGGGCCCCGTCGTCCCGGCGCAGGCCAATTTCGATCGAATCGGGTAAAACAGTCGTATCGATCGTTATGTCCCTGCGGAAATAGTAAGTAACATATTTGTTGTTCGGGTCGCTCCCATAAGAAAGGGTTGTGTTCATCGGGTCGCCATAACCTAAAGGACCTTTTCCCTGTGCCCAGTTGTCGTCATTAAATGTTTTGCTTTTCCAGGGGATCATGTCCAGATCACTTCCATCATCAAGGTAATGCCAGTAAGAAGCCTTAACAAACGGGTAACTGGCCGGAGGGAGTGGTTTTAGTTTGAAGCCTACAGCAGCATCAAAACTTAAATCGGAACTGCTTACAGCATTTTGGTGCAATTCAACAGCGATCACATTGGTGCCGTTTTGGAGCATATTGGCTATAGATTGACGGAAATAAGTTGTTTCATCCGCACCGCCAATAGCGGTTAAGGCTAAGGTTGAGTAGTTCACCGTACCGCCTGGCATATTTTTCCGGAAAGCCTCGGTTCCATTCACATAAACAACGATTCCATCGTCATACAAAAGGTCGAAAAGCAGAGAATCATAGATAGATGCATCAGCTACGTCAAAAATATGCCGGAGGTAATAGGTAGGATATTTTGCTGTTGTATTTCCTCCGAAATTGAGCGTAGTACTTTCATTTCCATCACCATATCCAAGAATTCCATTACCATAAGCCCACTGAGAGTCATCATAGGCGGGAGAAGTCCAGTTTGTAGCACTCAGGTCAACTCCTTTATCGTTGTATTTCCATGAGGCTTGTTTGCTTATCGGGAAACTTCCTTTTTGATAGACAAGCGCGGGAATATAGGTTACCACAAGGCTGGGAGCGTTGGTCGGGCTCAGGTCGTACGTTTGGGCGACACGTTTGGAAGCATTGCCACTATAACCGGGGATACTTAGAACTGCCGGGTCTACCATAGCCATTAACAGGGCGTTACCTGATGTCCAACCCTGACGGTCAACGATTTGTTGCAAAAGAGCGGCAACATTCGGGGTTCTTTGAGCTGCGGTTTTGTCGCCGATCGTATTCCATCCGGGCAAGTTGTTCCAGATAATGCTATCCGTATAGGTCCTGTAGGCAAGATCATTTGTCGTTGCAGTAATTACAGCGGCATTATCCGTCTCTTCGAAGGCAATTACAACATCCACATCACCGGATGAATTAACTTCATCTACGGTAAACTGCGCATAAGCATCAAGAATTATGGAGCCGGCAGGAATAGTGACATTTCCAAAACGGTTGCCGATAATCTGGAGGGAGCTGCCATCTGTAGTGAATTCAAGATCTGAACTACTTAGGTCCATGCTTCCGCTGGAAACATTCATTTCGGCATCATCGTTTGATCCCAAAACGGAAAAAGAAGCCGTTACCGGGGCAATGTATTCGATTACCAGGTTAGGCGCCTGTGTAGCGGATCCATCGAAGGATTCTGCCGTACGTTCCCCGGTACCATAAGCAATGATGCTCAGGGCATTTCCACTCTGCCAGCCGCTTCTGTTTACGATTGCCTGTATTAATGCGGCAATATTCGGAGTTTGCTGGTCCGTACCTGCTGCACCTGCGACAGTCCAGTTCGGGATGTTGGTCCATAACACGCTGTCAGCCAAAACCGGGCGACCAGAGATGTCGAAGTTGTTTGCTGTAAAGGTGCCTGGATTGTCGGAGTCCTGTACTTTAAGCACAATGCTTCCGGGCAGATTGTCCATTTCATCAACGGTAAACTGAATGTAGGCGTTCAGGATTTTCGAACCTTTCGGTATCGAAACAGGGGTAAAACGCATGCCAATGTACTGGTCGCCGGTAGCTCCATCATTAGCAAACTCAAGGTCGCTGCTGGTGATATCGATACCCCCAACGTTTGATGTGGCGTTGGCTCCACGTTCTTCGGCATCGTCGGTGGAAGACGAGATCTTCACCTGGATCGTTTGTTTTTGAGCCATTGCCGATACTGCAGATAATACAGCGACGACGACAAGTAGCCATAGTCTTGTTGTTTTCATAATGTATAGAATGTTTAATTGCTAACTCGGGCAAAGTTGAGAGGTCATTATGCCCTTTTGGTTTCGTCCAGTTTAACAAACCGTTACCACCGAAAAGAACGGCGGTTAATACCGTTGAATGTGCTGCTATTAGGGCTTAACCGATTCTCAATTCAAAAAGAAATAACCAAAACTTAACGAAAAAAAAACATGGTTAAGGTTGGGAAAAAGGGTTGTCCGTTAAAGCTTTCATGAAGGCAATAAGCGCATCCTTTTCTTCCGGATCCAAATTCAGGGGCTCAGGGGCTAATGTTTGATTTTTGACTTCGATTCCGAATCCGCTTCCACCGCCTGAATTGTAAAAGTTGACAACTGCTTCCAAGGTTGGATATGCACCGTTATGAAAATAGGGCGCGGTTAATTCAACATTCCGCACTGTTGTCGTTTTGAAAGAGCGTTCGAAGATCCACGCTTGTTCGCTATAAATTTCGTTGGCAAAGCGACCCATATCGGTATCCAGGTCCTTTTTCCAGGCATGGGGATCATTCAAAACGCCTAAAATTTCAGATTCGTTTTTAATGTATCGTGGAGGAACCAGTCCCGAAAACGTGGGAGGAAAATGGCAGGTACCGCAGGCAGCCTTCCCCATAAAGAGGTTAAATCCTTTTATCACTTTCTGATCCGGCGAATCCCGTTCACCTCGCACATACTTATCAAACGGGCTGTTAAAAGACCTGAGCGAAAGAACATAAGAGGCGAGAGCTTTAGAAAAGGATTCCCGGGAAACCTTTGAGCTACCTACTGCTTCTTTGAATGAGTTTCGGTATTCCCTGCTGGCATTTAGTTTTGCTACAATAGCTTCATACGCCGTATTGAATTCCAGGGTGTTGAAGATGACATGTTCTGCCTGTTGTTCTAAAGTAAATGCGCGTAAATCATAAAAATAACGATCCGCATAAACGGCATTGAGTAAAGTGGGTGAATTCCTTTGAACGCTGACTCCGGATACAGCACTGGCCGATTTTATGGTACCATCACTAAAAGCCCTGGCCGGATTATGGCAACTGGCACAGCTCATTTTTCCATCATAACTTAATAGCGGATCATAAAATAATTTCTTTCCAAGCTCCCTTAATGACGTGTTGTCTTCTTCTTTTTTGAGTCTCGTGAAGACGTAGGGGTCAAGAAATTGGTCGGAAAACAAGTTTATGCCACCAGGATCCAGCGCACTATATTTTTCATCCCTATCCAGGTTCAGATCTTCACCTAGATCATGAAGTTCTTTATACAGTGGATTGATGCATGACTTCAAGAAGAAAAAGCGGTCAAAATCTTCAAAGGTGATCGGAGGAGCTAGTAAACTCTGCGCATCGTTGATCAGTTCATGGATTTTTTGGCGCCTGCCTTCAGGAATATCTCCCTTGAAAGCGAACATAAACTCGTCCAAAGTTGCGAATGAAACCCGGGCATCTTCGAGTGCGTGCAAGGACCCGGGAGTGTCAAATCCACTTGTGCCCAAAGTAAAGATCCTGATGATCTGCTGCCGCATGGCCTCAATGGCCTGTTGATCACTGAGAGTCAGCTGATCCATACCCTGGACAAGCAGTATCGTCTGGTTTTCAAGCTGTTGACAAACAAGGGCAATTTCGCTTGTATCAAGTGACGAACCAGCTGCGAAAATCAGTTCGTCAATTACCTGCAATCCTTCCGGTGGAACAACAAAAGGACGTGTATCATGTCTTTGAATGTGAAGGAGCGGAGCACCATTAATATGTTCTTCAATAAAGCCGGGATAGGCGTATTCAACAAAAAGCTCAATCTGTTTATAGGATTTTCGCACATGGATATAGGCTTGTTTTAAATTTTCAAGGGAGCTTATTCCGGATCTAAACCGGGTGGCTTCCTGGTTTAAGGCCTTAACTGCCGCCTCAAATTGCCGAGAATATTTTTGGATAAGGGACTCTTTTTTTCCAACAGGTTTTTGAACCATGAAACTCAGGCAAAGGGTAAAAGAAATGATCACCATGATGACAGTTGCCTTCGGATTAATCCTATTCATATTGTCTGTGAGCTTGAACGCGAAAAACAAAGGCCGGAAATAATTTCCGACCCTTGATGATCTATAAAGAATAATACTGCTGCTTCAAAGGTCATGCTCCTTTATTAACGAATAGTAAAGCAGCAGTTAAGTTTTAAAGCCTTATACGGTCCCGTAATAATTAGCAATTGATGGATAATCAACTTACTATATTTTATACCCATCCCGGCGCTTAACAGTAAGGTAACACAAACATAACACGCCCCTAATTTTCACCCTTTTGAGCCATCGTATTTTTGCAGTGCTTTAAATGCGCATTATGTTGAAACTAAAATTTATGCTTGTTCTGGCCATACTTTCAGCGGCACTGACTGTTCACGCACAAACAGGTAAAATTTCCGGGAAAGTAATTGATGCCGGTCCCGGGGAAGAGATTACAGGAGCCACGGTTTACCTCAAGGGTAAAATGCACCTGGGAACCATGACGGATATAGAAGGGCGTTTTTTGATAGAGAATATTCCATTCGGTATGGATACGCTGGTAGTTAGTTTTATGTCCATGGCGAACGTGACCCTGCCTGTCAACATCAATTCGACAACAACCCTGAATGTTGATGTTGCGATGGAGGAAAGCATTAAGATAATTGATGAGGTAATTTTCTCAAAAAAGGCTGACCAGAAAAAAATGGTTGGCCTCTATCTGGAGCAAAAAAAGCTTTCGTATTCGATAAATGGCCTTACCTCCGATGTCATCAGGCAAATACCTGTCAGCAATTCGGGAGAGGCGCTAAAACTGGTAAGCGGTGCTACTATACAAGGCGGAAAATTTGCCATTATCCGGGGATTGAACGAGCGCTATAACCTGGCCATGATCAACAACTCTCCCCTGCCAAGCACCGAACCTGAAAAAAGGGCTTTTTCCCTCGACTTGTTTCCGTCGAATATGCTGGACCAGCTCCTCATTGTGAAATCAGCCACCCCTGAATTTCCGGCTGATTGGGCAGGAGGAATCATTCTGATACGCACGAAGGATGTGCCCGACGATCCTTTTTTCACGGTTGGAATGGGTACTTCTTATAACTCACTGACCACCTTTAAACCCTTTCAGCAAACGGAAAAATTAAAATACGACTGGCTGGGAATGGGCAATAAGGCCCGTGAATTGCCTGACGGGTTTCCTGCAACCCAGGATATTTTTGCTGCTAAAAACACCAACCGGGCTTTATTGGCAGATTATGCCAAAATGCTCCCGAACCGTTATGCCTTTTCTGAAACAAGTGCATTACCCAATGCCAGCCTTAATGTGAGCGGCGGAAGGAATTATAAGATCGGAAAGGAAAACAAACTGGGGATCATTTTTTCCGCACTTTATGGTAACAGCCGGAGTTACAAACCGGCGGAACGATTTTGGTGGACCACCAACGGAATGCGGGCCCTGCGCTATACCGACTCCACGTATGAGTCAGACACCCGACTCGGAGCCATGCTGAATTTTACTTTTAAACTGGGAAAAAAGTCTAAATTTTCCCTGAAGAATACCTATAACCACAACGGAGAAGACCAGTTTACCAAACGTTCCGGAACGCGGGATGCAGAGGGAACCTATTTGCAGTCATTCTCCTATCTCTATACTTACAACAGGATGTTCTATAGCCAATTGAGTGGAGAGCATCTCTTTAGCATCTCCTCCGAAAAGAAAAAAGATAAACGCGTTTTTGATCTTACTTCCACTGTCCTGAACTGGGAAGCCAATTTTGGAAATACCCTACGGAATATGCCGGATTACCGAAACGTGGAATACCAATCCCAGGACACGGCGGAGGAACCCTTCCGTCTGAAACTGCTTCCGCAAAACGGTTCAGAGGATGTAAGCAGGCTGTTTACGAGCCTGAGTGAAGATATCAAAGGCTTATCTGTAAAACTGGAAACGCCGTATGAATTTAATCCGATGTGGTCCGGCTCGGTTAAGATCGGGTACACCCATCAGTTCAAAAACCGCTACTTCAACGGGCGCTTTTTATCCTATTCCCGGCCTTCGACCGGCTTTAAATTCGATTTACTCCAACTTCCCGTCGGAGAATTATTCGATCCTTCCTCTTTTTTTTACAACGGATCAGGTGGGCCCAATGGCATATTGATGGATGAAATTACCCGTCCCTACCATAGCTATTTTGCCCAGGCTTCTTTAAACGCAGCCTTCCTTCAACTTGAAACCAAATACGGGCTTAAACACAGGTTTATTTATGGTGCGCGTATGGAAAGCTACCACCAGGTCCTGGAGTCAAAAGGGCAGAACGGAGAGGATATTCGCATCGACACAATATGGAAGAATGTCCTGCCATCATTCAATTATATTTATGAGCTGAATGCCAGAACCAATATCCGGGCCTCCTATTTTAGGTCCCTGTCCCGTCCTGATTTCCGCGAACTGGCCCCCTTTTCTTTCCTCGATTTCCAAACCTTTTCTATCCTGAAAGGTAATCCGGATCTCAAACTCACCACTATCGACAATGCCGAGATCCGTTACGAACTCTATCCAAAGCCCGGTGAGGTATATTCCGTATCCGTATTCTACAAACGATTTGAAAATCCGATAGAACTCTTGTTAGACAATTCCATCACCCTGGGTGCAATCGGACGCTTATATGCCAACCTGCCCCTGGCCAACAGCTTTGGAATTGAAATGGATTTCAGAAAGAAGCTTTCTTTTATCGATAGCGTGACACACGGTACGTTTTTCAGCCAGTTTACGGTTTATGGAAACCTGACCTATATCAAAAGCACCATCGATCTGCAGGGTCAAACCAATACCTTCAACGCGAAACGTCCCATGCAGGGCCAGTCGCCGTATATCGTCAATATTGGCTTGCAATGGGATAGCAAAAACGACAAATGGACGGCATCAGCCTTGGTTAATCGGTATGGTGAAAGGATCTATAATGTCGGCACTGCCACGCTGCCTGATATCTATGAAAAGGCGAGGACCGTGGTTGACATGCAACTCAGCAGAAAACTGGCGAAAGATAAACTTGAGGTGAAAATATCCTTACAGGATCTGCTGGCTCAGGATCTCCTCTATTTCTTTGACTACGACAGCAACAAGAAATACGGAGTTGGCCCGGATCGCGTGGTCTATCAATACAAAATGCCAAGAACAATAGGATTTGGAGCGAGTTATAAGTTTTAAGAGAACTTCACACAACGGTAACCCGGCCTTAACATAGGAGCAGGTCCTTTGTATCAAATCTGAAAAAAATGAAAAGATTAGTACTACTGGGAATTACCGCACTGACAGCCGTCTGTACGCTAGCCCAAAACAAAACAGTTGTTAAGGTAACTGGCGACATTACGGCCAACCGAACCTTTTACAGGGACACTATTTATGAATTGAGCGGTTTGGTTTACGTTACAAACAACGCAACCCTGACTATCGAATCAGGAACAGTGGTTAAAGGGGGTTTGGCTCCTGATAACTCAAACGCCACCGCTTTGGTTATCGACAAAACCGGAAAGATCATTGCAATTGGAACAGCAACCAAACCGATCATTTTTACCTCTGCTAAACCAGCCGGACAAAGAGAATACGGCGATTGGGGAGGTATTGTGTTTTTTGGCGAAGCACCGACGAACAAAGTAAATCCTCAGTATGAAAATGGGGTGATCCCGGGAACCTATGGAGGAAATAATCCTACGCATAACCAGGGAACCATAAAATATGCGCGTATCGAATTTGCCGGTTATCCCTTTGAGGCTAACCGTGAGTTGAATTCTTTGACCATGTGTGGCGTAGGTAGCGGAACTACCCTTTCTTATATCCAGTGCTCCTATAATAATGACGATGCCTTCGAATGGTTTGGAGGAACAGTGAACCTGGATCATATCATTGCTTTCCGTACCAATGACGACGATTTCGACGTGGATTTTGGCTATTCAGGCAAGGTTCAATTCGGCGTTTCGCTTTCTGATACCAGTATTGCTGACGTATCAACCAAAAACGGTTTCGAGATCGATAACGATGCAAACGGATCCACACAAGGACCGCTTACATCCGCCGTATTTTCGAATATGACCGTTATCGGAGCATACTACAACAAAACGTTCACTGACCAAACCGGACTTCACGGTCGCGGCGCTCATATTCGCCGTAACTCATCAGTAAGCATCTTCAACTCAGCCTGGATGGGCTGGAAAGAAGGTATCCGTATGGATGGATCCAATACCTTAAATAAATACCTGACGGATTCAGCCACCCTGGCCAACAACGTTTTCGCCGGAAACCTGACCCAGTTTACAGTTGCAGGGGGCGCAGATGCCAACCTCTTCACAACCTATGTGGCGAATCCTGCGAACATGAACCGGGAACTGGATGAAGTTTCTGATGCCATGGTGATGGATCCGTATAACTACAAGGACCCAAATTTCAAACCATCAGCCGGATCTCCCTTGTTGACAGGAGCTGGGTTCACCAGCTTGAAATTGGCCGGATTCACCCAAACAACCTACATAGGAGCATTCGCGCAAAATGACACTTGGGCCGATACCTGGACTGAATTTGACCCGATCAATGCCGAATACGACCTGCTTAACAGCATTGGAAAAGTTGACAATGTGGCCAACCTGAATGTGTATCCGAATCCAACGACTGAAAGGATTACAATAGCCTTCGACCTGATGTACAGCACTGAAGTGAGCGTAGAAGTATTTGACCTTACCGGTAAAACAGTAGCCAATCCGCTTGTCAATTCATTTATGGATGGCGGTGCGCAAAGCCTGACAGCGGATATGTCTTCCTTAATAAATGGCGTGTACTTCGTCGTGATCAAATCCGCAGAAGGGGTTCAGTCAACCAAAGTGGTTGTGAACCGTTAAGAAAAAATAGCCTTAAAACAAAAAACCCCGGCTCGGTTTCGAGTCGGGGTTTTTCTATTTACAAGAGATAATTATTGACGAATAGCCGCAACCCCCGGCAACTCTTTGCCTTCAAAATACTCCAGCAAAGCCCCGCCCCCGGTTGAGACGTAGCTCACGCGGTCTTCATACCCAAATTTGGCAATGGCTGCGGCACTGTCGCCACCCCCGATCAGGGAGAAAGCGCCATTTTTGTCGGTCGCTTCTACCACGGCATTGGCAATGGTGCGGGTTCCGTTTTCGAATTTGCTCATCTCAAAAACCCCCATAGGCCCGTTCCAAAGGATGGTTTTCGAAGCAAGAATAACCTTTCTGAAATCTTCACAGGCCTGGGGTCCGATATCCAGTCCCATCCAGCCTGTTTCAATATGCATATTATCGGCAGCCTTCGTATTCGCCTCATTGTTAAAGGCATCGGCCACAATACTGTCTTTTGGCAATAAAAGGTTGACCCCTTTAGCCGCAGCCTTTTGGATCAGCTCTTTGGTCAGTTCAACACGATCATCTTCACAAAGTGAATTCCCGATCTGTCCGCCCATGCCTTTCATAAAGGTATAGGCCATGCCACCCCCGATAATAATGGTGTCGGCAATATTCAATAAATTCTCAATGATCAATAATTTATCAGAGACTTTGGCACCACCTACTATGGCAACAAAGGGATGTTCCGCTTTTTTCAGGATCATTTCGGCGTTGGCCACTTCCCGGGCCATCACATATCCCAGACATTTGTTGTCCGGAAAAAATTTCGCAATTACAGCCGTGGAAGCATGCGCACGGTGGGCGGTTCCGAAAGCATCATTCACATAGATGTCGCCATGTTTGGCCAGCTTTTCAGCGAAGGCCAGATCTCCTTTTTCTTCTTCTTTATAAAAGCGCAGGTTCTCCAGCAATAAAATTTCACCTGCTTTGAGGCCTGCCGATTGTTTAAAAGCTTCCTCCCCGATACAATCCGTGGCAAAATGCACAGGAACCCCGGTCAGTGATTTAAGATGATCCACCAGATGACGCAATGAATATTTGTCTTCAGGTCCTTCTTTGGGCCTTCCCAGATGCGACATCACCACACAGGATCCTCCATCCTTCAAAATTTTGGCAATGGTCGGGAGTGTCGCGGTCATCCGCGCATCATCGGTTATGGCGAGCGTTTGTTTATCCAGGGGCACATTAAAATCCACACGGATTAGCGCCCTTTTTCCGGCAAAAGAAAAATCATCGATGGTTTTCATGCCGCAAAAATAAGGTATTGACCGGAATCAATTTACCGGCCATTCCTTCTTTGTATCCTCCATACCGGAGACGCACAGCCGTGCGTCTCTGTCAACCATTGTCTCACCATCTCACCCTCTTTTGTATCTTGCCGCCCAAATGTCCCTCAACTGGATAAAAATCTACGACTTCAAGAACCATGGCCCTGAACCCCAACAACGTGGCAGCGTGCGGGTAATAAATATCGATGAAAAACGTATCTGTCTGGCCAGGACGGATAAGGGTTATTTTGCCATGGACAACCGCTGCCCCCATGCAGGTGCATGGTTGGGTGAAGGCTGGTGCGAAGGAGATCATGTCGTTTGCCCGGTCCATCGCTGGAAATACGATGTAGAAACCGGCCGGGGTGCTCCCGGACAAGGTGATTTTGTGGAAACTTATCCCATCCGTCAAACGGAGGAAGGGGTTTTTATAGGAATGAAAAAAGAGGCCTGGTGGAAGATCTGGTAAGCGCAGGTGCTCACCTAAAGGTCTGATTTGCCCCGCGATTCCAGCCACCACTCGTTGAATGACTTTTCTGCCGTTTTCGGAAACTCACGTCCTTCTCCCCAGTATTTTTTAAAGAAGCTTTTGAGGGTGAAGTTTTTGATGCTCCCGCTTTTATTGATCCATTTCCGGTTTAACATGGCCGTTTTCCATGTTTTCCATGCCAAAGCATCCGATCTTCCTTCCAGTTTCCGGTCAACAGCTACCCTCCGGTTTTCGAGGATCAATCCCTTTAGGTCTATGCCTACCGGACACGACTTGGTAGCCCGTCCACTTAAAGGAAGTTTAAAACTATCCTGAAAATGTTCCTGCCCAAGTGTAAACGGCGCCTGGATAAGATCGATCACCGGCATCAGGTCTTCATGCACACCATGAAAGTTGCTATGCCGTTCGCAGGCACCACAGTGGATGCAATACAAAGCCTGCCTCTGCGGGATCTCTGCAAGTAAAGCACTACGCCCGTTGTCGAGCATGAGTACCCAGGATTCTTTTGGTCCGTCAGATTCCCTGACCTGGCGGTTACCGAAACTGATATGGATGGAAGAAAAATCTTTTTGTGCTTCTCCGAAACGGGCCAGCAAATTCAACAGGTTTTCGGCCTCGTTTAAATTCGGACAAACCTGCTCAATGCCAAGCGCATAAACGATCTTTTGGCAAGCGGAAAGTAAAACATCAACCCGCCCAAGGTGATCCTGAAGGATTAGGCTTCCATTCTCACTGATATAAAAAGAGGGAAAAACGAGCGCGACTCCGTCTTCTTTTATTTCGGAGTACGGTTCCTTATCCAAATAGGTCCAGTTTTTCTCATTCTCAAGTCCGAGTTCCTTTAGAATAGGATGGGAAAGGGTATAAACGCTTTTGTCTTTCAGTAAATGCCGCAATTCTGTTTTCCCGTTCTCCGCATTGGGAGCCCAGATCATTTTGCCCTGATGCCGGGTAAAATGGGTTTCGAAATCGATGAGGTGTTTATCCAGGTGTTCGATGGCTTTGCTGCGGGTATGGAAAGCCCTTTTACGCGCCATGGCCAGGTCAAAGTCGGGCATATAGCTTTCCTGAGATTCGAAGGAAGTAGTTAAAGGAAGTGCAGTGCTCGATTTCACGTGGTTCGACTCGTTTCCAAAATTAGTTTATTTCAGGAGCAGATTATCAATCAGACGAACATCTCCTGCAAAAACCGCAGCCAGGGCGATCAGCAGCATGTCCTTTTTCCACACGGATACCGGCTCAAGCGTTCGCGCATCTGCAAACTTAAAATAATCAACCCGCAAGGCTGCTTCCTCCTCTATACGCGCAATACAGGCCTTTTCCAGTTCCGCGGCAGTGTAATTTCCAAGCTGGTCTTTTGCCCATAACAGCGTTCGGTATATCACCGGTGCCGCTTCCCGCTGTTTTGAATTAAGCCTTTGATTACGGGAACTCATTGCCAGTCCATCCGGCTCGCGTTTGGTGGGAATAAAATGAAGGGTGATCCCCAGATCGAGTTGCTTAACGAGTTCGTCGATAACCAAACATTGCTGGTAATCTTTTAAGCCAAAAAAGGCCTCATCAGGCTGTACGCAGTCAAATAAGAGACGAACGATACGTGCCACCCCTTCAAAATGACCCGGACGAGACGCGCCTTCAAAACTTTGGGTTAATGCGTTAAAAGTTATAGGCATAGGTTTTTCCCGGGCGTAAATTTCTTGCTGGTCCGGCATAAAAAGAATATCACATCCTGCCTTTTCCAGCAAGGCACTGTCCGATTTTTCAGTACGCGGATATTTGGCCAGGTCCTCCGGATTTGTAAACTGGGTAGGGTTCACAAAAATGCTGCAAACACTGATGTCGCAAGCCGATTTGCTGGCCTCCAGTAAGGAAAGATGACCGGCATGCAGTGCACCCATCGTTGGGACGAAACCGATTCGTTTGCCTTCTTTTTTTAATGTATGGATATGCTTGTTTAATTCGTGGGGATGAAAGAAGGTTAACATGCGTGCTTGATGATTCCTTGGCAAAGTTGATTATTTTTAGTAACTTTGCATACCCAAATTATCCGCAACATGAGTAGAAAAAAGGTTCTTTTTATTTCTTCAGAAATGAACCCTTTCTTAGAAGGATCGTCGGTTGCTGAAATCGCCCGACAATTGCCCCAAGCCATTCAAGAAAAAGACAATGAAATTCGTATCCTGGTCCCTCGTTTTGGGGTCATCAACGAACGCAGAAACAGGCTTCACGAAGTTGTAAGGCTATCAGGTATCAACATCACCATCGACGACAACGACAATCCGTTGATCATCAAAGTGGCTTCTTTACCTGAGGCTAAAATGCAGGTATATTTCCTGGACAATGAGGACTACTTCCACCGCAAATTCGTCTATACCGACGAAAACAACGCTTTTTTCCCGGACAACGACGAAAGAACCATCTTCTTTTGTAAAGGCGCCCTGGAAACGGTGAAAAAACTAGGATGGGCACCGGACATTATCCATTGTCATGGATGGATGACCAGCCTTATTCCGCTCTATTTAAGAAGTTTATACAAAGACGAGCCGGTTTTCCGTAACTCTAAGCTGGTATACTCCGTCTTTGAAAATCAATTTGAAGAAAATCTCGGTAAGGATTTTGCTCGCAAGGCAAGCTTGAATAATATCGATCAGGAACAACTGGCTGTGTACGACAGCGGAGATTGTATCAACCTCTACAAAGGTGCCATACAACATGCCGACGCCGTGATCCGGGCAAGTAACATGATCGATCCTGAAGTAGACAAGTTTATCGCTAACTTGTCCATTGATAAGCCGGTACTCCAGTACATGGCTGATGGACATGCTGACGTTTACGCTGACTTCTACGACAGTTTGTTAACGAGTTAAAAACGATCCATTGAATAAAACATCTATCATGACGTGGGTGGTGGCACTAACGCTCATCACCCACGTTTCTTGTAAAAAAGAAACAGGTTCCATTGGTTTGGATGCCGGAGATTCGGCCCTGCAACCTTTTGAAATTGACACCTTTACACTGATCACCCGAACAGTTAAAGAAGATTCACTACGTACCAGCGGTACTTCCTACCAAATGTTGGGTGCAACCCGAACGGCTGAATTTGGGTATACCAGCTCGGCCATGGCGCTGAGTTTTGCGTTGCCTGCTTCCAGCTTTGCGTTTCCTGCAGGTGTGGTTATCGACTCCGTAGTGCTCCAGGCAGAATATACAGGACCGGATCAGTACGTTGGCAACCTGGGCACACCGATGACCATCACCATTGAGGAGATCGATGAACGCCTCTATGTTGATTCTGTTTATTTTTCAGATAAACAGATCCAGACCAATGCCCTCAATAGCCAAACATTTTCCAGTATCGTACACGACTTGTCGGATTCAGTAAAAGTGCTGGAGAACGGGAAACTTAATTCCTATGCTCCCCATTTGCGTTTAAAACTGGGACCCGAAATGGTCAACGTGTTTGCCAATGCCCAGGCAGGAGATCTTGGCTCCATCACCGCTTTCCAGAACTATTTTAATGGTTTGAAATTCTCGGTTGATGGTTCCGGTTTGGCGAACGGACAAGGAAACATCGTTTATTTTAATTTTAAAAATCCGGGTTCCGGCCTGGCCGTTTATTTTAATGATACGGGAAAATATGTGTTCCCGGTTGGGAGCAACGGGGTTAAAATAAACCTGTACGACAATGATTTTTCAGGAGTTCCGGCTATTCAAACCCAATTGAACAGTCCGGGTGCCGACTTTGACCTGACTTATGTTCAGAGCATGGCAGGATTAAAAACACGGATAGACATTCCCGGATTATTGAACTTGCTGGACAATGGCACTTATGCTATTATCGATGCAAAATTTCAGTTTTATTATGATGCTTCCCTGGCTCTTCCGGGATTTCCTGCTTTTAGCAGAATGATCCTCCTTAAACGCGACTCGACCAATAAAAATAATTTCGTGGCCGATCAGTTATTAAATAGCGATTTTTATGGCGGTAGCAAACACGATGACGGCTATTATGAGTTCCATATAACACGTGAAATTCAGGATATTGTGAATACCTACCGCTTAGGTGGTGAAGATTTGAACACGGGATTTTTTCTGATAGCGCCTTCAGATAATCCAATGACGGCTAGTCACATGCAAATGGACATGCAAAAAGGACAGACAAAAGGCGTGAAATTTGTGGTGACTCTTGTAAAGACAAAATAGGTGATTCTCGCATTTGCTTCTGTATTGGGAAATCAGGAAAGTAAGGCCATAGCCGATTTTCTTCATGCCCAGGGTATCGAGTTTAAGTTGGCGGTGAATCAGGGCCGCTCCGTTTTTATCACGCGCAAAAATCTGGATCCCTTTCAAAAGGCCTCGGTAAGCGGCTTACTTTCCGATGTTCAGTTTTTTGACCTGAAAACGCCTTATCAACTGGCTTCTTCCCAGTGGAAGACAGAAAAAACGATCATAGAAGTAAAAGGGGCGCGCATCGGGGGCGATGAGATTAGTATTATCGCCGGACCCTGCGCTGTGGAATCGGAAGAACAGCTTTTTTCAATAGGGGAATATCTCCACAGTCGGGGTATTCGCTTTATGCGTGGTGGGGCCTATAAGCCAAGAACCAGTCCTTACGCGTTCCAGGGCTTGAAACTGGAGGGGCTAAAACTCCTGAAAGAAGTAGCCGACACCTACCAGTTAAGGGTGGTTACCGAATTAATGGACCTGAGCTATTTGGAAGAGGTCTATGATTATGCGGATGTGATCCAAATAGGAACACGGAATATGTTCAATTACACGCTTTTACGCGAGCTTGGAAAAATTGATAAGCCCATCATGCTCAAACGCGGCTTTAGTGCCCGTATTGAAGAATGGCTCCAGGCAGCAGAATATATCCTCCTCGGTGGCAATGAAAAAGTTATTTTGTGTGAACGGGGTGTACGTAGTTTCGAAACGGAAACACGCAACACCATGGATCTCGCTTCCTTAGCCCTTGTAAAAGAATTGTCGCATTTACCCGTGATCGCCGACCCGAGTCAGGGAACCGGTGTGAGGAGCCTGGTTACGCCGATGAGTCTGGCCTCCATCGCGGCAGGAGCTGACGGGCTCATGATCGAAGTGCATGAACACCCGGAAATGGCCCTGTCTGATGGCGAGCAATCACTCAATTTCAGGGACTTCGATACCTTGTTAAAATCGTGCAGAAGCCTGTTCGACGTGAAATCAAGGTCGTTTGATTTCGAAAAGAATTCCGTTAATTTTACCTCAATTAAATAATAGTCATAGAAGTATGTGTGGTATAGTAGGATACATAGGCCCTAAAGAGGCGTTCCCGATATTGATCAAGGGATTAAAAAGATTGGAATACCGCGGTTACGACAGTGCCGGGGTTGCCCTTCTCGGGGATACGCTTCAGGTATTTAAAAAGGCCGGAAAAGTTTCCCTGCTCGAAGATTTTGTTGCCACGCAAAACAGGGCAAGCGCTCATGTGGGCATTGGCCATACACGTTGGGCAACCCATGGTGAGCCGAACGACAGGAACGCCCATCCGCACCTGTCTCAAAATGGCGAGATCGCCATCATTCACAATGGCATAATAGAAAATTACAATACCCTCAAAGTTGAATTGCAACAAAGAGGACATACTTTCATCAGCGACACAGACACAGAAGTCCTGGTCCACCTGATAGAAGATATTTATGAACACAGCAAAGGCATTGCCTTTGAAGAAGCAGTTCGTATGGCACTTGGCCAGGTGGTAGGTGCTTATGCAGTGGTTATTCTGAATAAAACCATGCCCGAACTTCTTATCGGAGCAAGAAAAGGGAGTCCTATGGTAATTGGTATCGGTGAAGGGGAACACTTTATCGCTTCCGATGCAGCTCCACTTGTGGAATATACCCGGAATGTCATCTACCTCAACGACGGTGAAGTTGCGGTAATTGACCATGGTGAGCTGGTCATTAAAACCATCGATAACGACATAAAAACGCCCTATATCCAGGAACTTGAGATCCACCTCGAGAGCATCGAAAAAGGGGGCTATGATCATTTTATGATCAAGGAAATATTTGAACAACCTCGTTCTGTTCATGACAGCATTCGCGGACGTATCAGCCACCACGATGAAATGGTCGAAATGGCCGGCATCAAACAATACGAGAACAAGTGGATGAACCTGAAACGTATCCTCATCGTGGGTTGTGGTACCTCCTGGCATGCTGCCCTGGTGGGCGAATACCTCTTTGAAGACCTGGCACGTATTCCGGTTGAGGTAGAATATGCTTCTGAATTCCGCTACCGTAACCCGGTTGTAAGTGAAGACGATATGGTGATCGCCATTTCTCAATCCGGGGAAACAGCAGATACCCTGGCCGCCATTGAATTGGCCAAAAGCAAGGGAGCAACCATTTTCGGTATCTGTAATGTCGTAGGCGCATCCATACCGAGGGCTTCAGATGCCGGTGCTTATACCCATGCCGGTCCGGAGATCGGTGTGGCCTCAACCAAAGCCTTTACCGCCCAGGTAACCGCACTGATCCTGATCGCTATTGCCGTTGGACAAAGAAAGGGAACACTGACTAAAGAAAGGGTTCGGATCTTACTCAATGAGCTCGAAACCATCCCTGCTAAAATTGAAAAAACCCTGGAATCCAACGAGTTGATCAAATATATCGCTGCCGAATTTAAAGATTCCCGGAACTTCCTTTACCTCGGTCGTGGTTATGGATTTCCTGTGGCTCTTGAAGGCGCCTTGAAACTCAAGGAAATCTCTTATATCCACGCTGAAGGCTATCCCGCAGCTGAAATGAAACACGGACCTATTGCTCTGATCGACGAGGAAATGCCGGTGGTAGTGATTGCTACCAACCACAGCAATTACGAAAAGGTGATCAGCAATATCCAGGAGGTGAAGGCGAGAAAAGGAAAAGTCATTGCCATTGCAACAGAAGGCGATACCATGCTCAAGAAGATGGCGGACTATGTCATCGAGATCCCCGATTGCGACGAGTGTATGATACCCCTTCTGGCTACTATTCCGCTGCAATTATTGTCTTACCATATTGCCGTTATGCGTGGCTGTAATGTTGACCAGCCACGAAACCTGGCCAAGTCCGTTACAGTTGAATAATGTCGTCTCACCACGTTGTAAAAGACAAACAAGAACCTGCTATAATTATTGCTAACGGCGAATCCTGTTCCATGGAATTGCTGGGTCAACTGCTCGAATGGAGCCCCACGGTTTTGGTACTCGACGGAGCCGCCCACCGGGTCGAGGAACTTGGGATAAAAATTGACGTGCTTTTGGGTGACTTTGACAGGATCAAAGATCTAAGCACCTTCGAACAACGTCAACAACCTGTTCGCATCATCCATACACCCGACCAGAATGCTACAGACCTGGAAAAAGCCATCGAATGGCTGATACAGGAAGGCTACCCCTCTGCCAATATTATTTGGGCCACGGGCAAAAGGGCTGATCATACCGTGAACAACATGATGAGCCTGTTCAAGTATAGCAACAAGATCGATTTGGTGATGCTCGATGATTATTCACGGATATTTTCACTCCCGAAATCCTACAAAAAATGGTATCCGGCTGAAACGATCATCTCCCTGATTCCTTTTGGTTTAGTTAAGGATGTTTCAATCAAAGGTTTAGAATACCTCTTAAATGAGGAAGATCTTGAATCGGGGATTCGCAGTGGGAGTAGTAATAAAGTAATCGTGGAAGGCTGGATCGAGATCAGCTACCGGGAAGGAAATCTGTTATTGATGGAATGCCGCGACTAGCGTTCAAATTGGATCGCTCCGGAATTCTGCATATCTGATTTTAGACGTACCTCCCGATGCTCCTCGCCAAAATAAACATGGATCACACAGGTATTGGGGGGTATTTTGCCTTCATTGAGGGCGTGAACGATAAGCGTATTGGCGGAACCTTCTTTTAAGACCAACTCAAAACAATAAGGCTCCCTTTCGATCATGATTACCGGATGCACCAGCCTTTTGTTAAATTCTACGGCAATACTGTCTCCGTCAACGGTCTGATCGTCTTCCACACAGATCCTTATACTATCCGAGGTTACCTTAATGATGCTTGCTTCTTTGACATTTCGATAAGCCAAAAGGTCGAAGGCATTCAGTTCAATATTCAGCGCTTTTATATCCAGGGGATGGGCCTTTTCTTTAAAGAGGTATTTAACGGTGAAGTGCCAGGCAGAGCCGTTGCTGTTTACCTGAACGGGAGTAATATAGTTTACCGCAAGATAATGGTGATCGATAAGGTCCTTAAAACCATGGGAATAACTCACCTCAAAACTGAATGGGTTGGAAAAGCTTTTGTGAACGAGTTCAAGTCCCAGATAGATCTGTGGAGAAAAGCTGCGTTTTTGAAAAAGTTCGATGGTTCCTTTTACCCTTTCCGGAATGGAGGTAGCGTATAAAAATTGAAAACCTGCATTTTGCCTCAGGGTCCAGAAATTTCCGTTAATGCCGGAAAAGCTGGCATAAAGCGGAAGGCCAATGGTTCGATAGCTCACCAACAGATCATTACTAAAATCGGATTGGATGATATACCCTCTGGAGCCCAATTCGGCACCCGTTACCAGCGAAAAAACCGGATTAAAAAAACGTTCATACTGTATGCCCATATGGAGTTTTCTTCCCAAATTCTCTGCTCCGGAATATTGCGGATTGGGAAAACCCCATAAGGGGCTGAACAAAGGCCGGATATGGTGGGCTCCGGTGACATCGGGAGCAGAAACGGTTGTAAGCCCGCCTTCAAAACGATTACCCACAGTAAGTGAAGGGCCGAGGGTAAAGAACCACCGCGAACCGGATTGAGCAGAAAGTTGAATACATAAAAACAAAAAACACACCCCTGAAAGCCTGCGCATGTATGCATAACGCGATTTCCCTTTACAAGGATCGAAACGTTTATCGAATATCCGGACAATCTGCATCAATGAATTCATAAAGAAGATCCTGGATCTGGGTACGTACATTCAGGTCACTGATCTTTGTGTTTGCCGCATCGGGATGTACCCGGTTGCTCAGGAAGATATAGATCAGGTCGTAATCCGGATCTACCCAGACATAGGTCCCGGTAAATCCCGAATGACCGAAAGAGTTTGCCGAACAACAACGTGAACAGGGTGTTCCTTTATCCGGGCTGGGTTCCGGTTTATCAAAGCCTAATCCGCGCCGGCATTGTTTAAATTCGCTGTAGGCAATAAAGGTAAGGACCGTTTCCTGTTTGAAAATTTTATGATGATGGTAGCTTCCGCCGTTTAAAAGGAGTTGCATAAGAACGGCCAGGTCGCTGCTATTGCTGAATAAACCTGCATTTCCCCCAACTCCTCCCAACATGGCCGCAGCAGGGTCGTGCACATATGACCGGATCAGTTGTTTTCTAAAAACACTGTCGTATTCGGTGGGAACAACCCGATCGCCGGGAAAATGAGCCCAGGCATTAAACGCTGTATTTCCCAGGTTGAGGGGAGCATAAATATGCTGATTCACATAAGCATCAAGACTGGTTCCGCTGATATGCTCCACGATCTTTTGCAGGATAAAAAATCCCAGGTCAGAATAAAGATAAGCCCCCTGGTCCTTGACCGGGCTTTTGATGGTCCATTTCCAAATGGAGTCTCTAAGGGAATAATGGCCAAATATCTCTGCACTGACCGGAATGGTGTATACCTCGTCACGGCAATTGGAATACATGCGTGCATAGGTTTCCGGGTCGAGGGTGTTTTTATAAAAGGGTATCCAACTGCTCAGGCCTGCAGTATGCGTCAGCAATTGCCGCAGGGTTATATTGGCTTTATTGGTTCTTTTCAGTTCCTTGAGATAAAACGATGCTTTTTTATCCAGGTCGATCTTACCATGATCATACAGGTGCATTAAAGCCAGCGTCGTGGCGGCTACCTTGGTCACCGATGCAACATCGTAGATGCTGTTTGCTTCGACCGGCGTGGTTTTATCATAATCGAAATGCCCAAAACTTTTCTGGTAGATCACCTGACCCGATTTGGCAACCAAAACCTGACAACCCGGGAAGGCCTTTTGTTCAAGAGCAAAATTAACCGCTGAGTCAATGCGTAGAAAATCCGTCGATTTTAATCCAACACGTTCAGGCAGGGAATAACCCAATAAACCGCTGTCGAGAGCTACCTCGATCCCTGTTTGGAAAGTAAAGTGCTGGGTTGCCGTAACCGGCAGCTTTCCTTCTATCGGGTTTGCTGCGTGAAGGGCGGCTGCGGCCTTTTCCATATTCTCTTCGATATCCTGGTAGGCTACAAGAATATTCTCCTGTTTCTCAAAATACTGGAGATTATAGGGTATGCCAAAGCTGACCAAAACCACCTCGCTGAATTCACTGATCTCCTTTACTAATTCGATCCCGCGTGTTGAAAGGCCGTATTGTTTCGTTTTCAAACGGTTGGTATTGTGCAGGCTGATAACCACAACCTCATACTTTTCCTGTTTCAGGTAGTCGCGTAATTGTTCAAAGGCAATATTCTTGGCATCCCGCTGTATCCCGAAAAAGTCATACTTTCCATACCCATTCATACTTTGCTGGAAGGCATTCCATTCCTTATCTCCAATGGCGACACAGGCCGTTTTTTTATTGCTGTGAAGGGGAATTTGTTTTTTCTTACGCGCCACCAGCGTGAGTTGGCGGCTGCTCATTTCATCAATAAGTTCAAGGGCATGGCCATTGTTCAGATCTGATATAAGTCCCGGTATGCCTACAGGCTGGTAGTTTTGCAGTCCGCTTACATATTTGGCAGCCAGCACCTTTTTAACCGAATGCTGAAATTCCATGCTGTCGATTAAACAACTGTCCAGCGCCATTTGAATTTTCGTGATGGCCGCCGGAATATCCTCAGGAAACAACAACACATCATTTCCCGCCATTAAGGCCCGGATCTCCAGGTCTCCGGGATAAAAATATTTGCTTACCCCTTTCATGTTCAAGGCATCCGTGAATATAAGCCCTTCAAAACCCATAGAATCAATGAGTTTATTACGCACGATCCTTCTTGAAAGGGAGGAGGCTTGTTTGGGAGTGGGGTCGAGCGTGATCACATACAAATGGGCGGTCATTACGCTCATGGCCCCTGAATCGATCAGATAACGAAAAGGGTAAAGCTCAAGCGAATCCAACCGTGCATAAGGGAACCGCAGAACAGGCAGATCATAATGCGAATCGGTTTCCGTGTCGCCGTGTCCGGGATAATGTTTGACGCAGGCAATGATCCCTTCGTCCTGCAAACCGCGCATATAAGCCAACGCTTTTCGCGAAACCATCCCCCGGTCTTCTCCAAAACTGCGGTCATTAATAACGGGATTATTCGGGTTATTGTTTACATCAGCTACAGGAGCAAAATTTACATGGATGCCCAGTCGTTTGCACTGCCTACCGATCTCACGCCCCATTTCATAAATCAGACTGTCATCCTCAAAAGCTGCCAGGGCCATCTGTCGGGGAAACTTAAGCGTGCTGTCGAGGCGCATATTGAGTCCCCATTCGGCATCGATCCCAACAAGTAGCGGTATCGCGGAGGAGGCTTGCAGGGTATTCAACATTTCGGCTTGTCTTTGCGGGCTTCCTTTAAAGAAGATCACCCCACCGATCTGGTAACGTTCGATCAGGTAAAGCAGGTCCTTTTCATTGTACTGATCCGGATTCGAATAGGCGGCAGCCATGATGAGCTGGGCAATACGTTGTTCCGGGCTCAGTTGGGCATAAACCGAATCGACCCAGGCATTTTGGGGAAAGCGGTATACCTGTCCGTGACTCACCGAAAGGAGAAATAAACAGAGACTCAGCAGAAGGATACGAGGCAGTTTCATGGGCATTCCGCGACGAAAATACAATAAGAATACCCTATCTTTGAATTTCGGGTCGCAATTGAAAAATGTTTAGAATTTCTTTCTTCAAATTACCAAAACACAAAACCTTTTCTCATACCCCTATTTACTTTGATCCTGAAAAGGAAGATCTGAAAAAAAGGGTAGAGAATAGCGAGCAGCAATCTGACAACGTGGTGAGGAGAATCAGCCACGGAAGTTTAAAAGAAAGCTGGGGCCGCAGTAATCGCAGTGCGCCTATGAACAGGGCTTCAAATTACCGGGTGTTTATTCTTATTTTTATCCTGGGTTTCATTGCCTGGTATTTGCTCTATAAATAGTGGATGGGAAACATAATTGCAATTCTGCCTGATGCCATAGCGAATCAGATTGCGGCAGGAGAAGTCATTCAAAGGCCGGCTTCCGTTGTTAAAGAGTTGATGGAAAACGCCATTGATGCAGGCGCTACCCATATTGACCTTATCATCAAGGAAGCAGGAAGAACCCTGGTTCAGGTGATCGATAACGGCCGGGGAATGAGTCCGCTCGATGCCCGCATCTGCTGGGAACGCCACGCCACCTCAAAAATTAAAAAGGCAGAAGACCTGTTTCAGATCCGATCCTTTGGATTTCGTGGAGAAGCGCTTGCTTCCATAGCATCCGTTGCCCAGGTAGAGATGAAGACACGCCAGGAAAACGATGAACTTGCTGCATTCCTGTTCCTGGAAGCCTCCGAAGTCAAAAAGCAGGAAAGTTGCGTTCACCCGACAGGCACTAGCATTTCAGTAAAGAACTTATTTTATAATATTCCGGCCCGAAGAAATTTTCTCAAATCGAACGCAGTTGAATTCAAACATAGCGTGGATGAATTTGTACGGGTAGCCCTCCCGAATGAAAGCGTTTCCTTCCGCTTATACCATAACGACCATTGCCTCTATGACCTGAAAGCATGCAGCGCCAAAAAACGGATCGCCGAGTTGCTGGGCGCAACCGAAGACGATTTCTTCTATGGCGAAGAACATTCCCCGGCGGCCGATTACAGTTTGTACCTGGGAAGTCCTGCTTTAGCCAAAAGAACCCGGGGAGAACAGTATTTTATAGTGAACGGTCGTTTTATCAAAGACCCCTACCTCAATCACGCCATCCAGCAGGAGTATAAAAATTACCTTCCCGAAGATCACCACGCCACCTATGTTGCCTTTCTGGATATTGATCCAAACCGGATCGATATCAATATCCATCCGACCAAAACAGAAATAAAATTTGAAGACGAGCGTACCCTCTATGCCCTGCTAAAATCGGTCGTAAAAAAGACATTGGCCGAGCACCATCTTGGCCGGGGAGAGGAGAGTTTGTTTGACGACCATTCCTTCCATCACCTGCTTAACGCCCAGGTCGACAAGCCCGAATTCCCGACCGCTCCAAAAGTTCAGATGACCCCGGGGTTTAATCCGTTTCATACTGACAATCCCCAGCACAAGCGAAATTTGGGTCAATGGCAGGAACTTTATTCAGGCATGGAACCCCAACCTGAGAATTCCCGTCCAAAACAGGGACTGCATCCTGAACTGGCTTTTGACCGGATAAAGTCAGGGATACAGGTCCAGGGTGTGGTGCAGATCATGAACAGCTTTCTCCTTGTACAGGGCCTGGAAGAATTGCTCATCGTTGACCAGGAACAGGCCCATCAACGCGTTTTGTATGAAAAGTTCCTGCAAAGCATACAGGACCAAAAGAGCATTTCCCAACAACTTCTATTTCCCCGTGTCATTGAGTTTTCTGCCAATGATGCCGCGCTTGTCGAAGATATACTGGAAGAAATCCGCCATCTTGGCTTTGATATCAGTCCCTTTGGCACAGGAAGTTTTATCATCAACGGATTACCCCCAGAGGCCGATAAGGCAGATGCCAAGGGCCTTTTGGAGGGACTGATCGAGGAATATAAAGCCTCCTTCCAGGTTGACACGCGGGATAAACAAAGGGATGTGGCACGCGCTTTGGCAAAAAGAAGTGCAATACGAAAAGGTCAAAAATTGGGTGCAGCAGAAATGCAACGCCTGGTCGCCGACTTGCTTCATTGCCGGGAACCGGCGCTTTCTCCTATGGGGAAAGCCGTTTTTGTTCGCTTTGATGAAGCCGGATTAACTAAATTGTTTTAAACGAATGAATCAACCTGCACGTTTTGGTCATTTTAACATATTGCCCCCTGTAGTTAAAAACCTGCTCATCATTAACGGGTTGTTTTACGTGGGTTCCATGGTTATCATGTCCCGCTTCAATATCAATGTGATTGCCATCCTGGGATTACCCTATTGGACTTCCGTTGGGTTTGAACCCTATCAGGTTGTTACCCACATGTTTATGCATTCCGACGATACGATCCTGCATATTTTATCCAATATGTTCGCTTTATGGATGTTTGGTTCGGTGCTTGAAAATGTCTGGGGCGGAAAACGATTCCTTATCTATTATTTTGTTACCGGACTTGGTGCGGCGATCATTTATAACATGACGAGGGCTATCGATATTTATCAACTAAGTCAGGTAATGGATCCCGAAAATATTGCAATTGTAAAAAATGAAGGATTTGAACTTGTTAAACGGAACGCCAACTGGAAAGGATTGGAAGGTCAGTTGAATAGTGCGCTAAACGGACCGGCTGTTGGCGCATCGGGAGCGGTCTTTGGAATTCTGTTGGCTTTTGGTATGCTCTTTCCGAATACGCTCATCTATCTTTACTTTGCCATTCCGATCAAAGCAAAATATTTTGTGATGGCCTATGGAGCATTTGAGCTTTTCCAGGGAATCCGGCAAAGTGAGGGCGATAATGTTGCCCACTTTGCCCATTTGGGCGGCATGTTATTTGGCTACCTCCTGATCAAATATTGGAATAAAAACAACCGAAAATCGTTTTTCTAAAAGATGGCAAGGCTGCTTGACGAAATAAGATCCTCCTTTCACAAGGGCAATAACATGATCAGGAAACTGATCCTGGTCAATATCGCTGTTTTTCTGGCGGTTAATGCTGTAATACTGGGTGCCTACCTGTTTACCCGCGACCGGGCCAACGCCGACCTCATCAATCACTGGCTTTACATGCCTGCCGACCCGATGAAATTTATACTCCGGCCCTGGACCATCTTCACCTACATGTTTGTGCATGAAAACATCTGGCATATCCTTTTTAATATGCTCTGGCTGTTTTCCCTGGGTACGATCTTTCAGGAATACCTGGGAAATAAAAAATTGCTCAAGGCCTATCTTTATGGCGGACTGAGCGGTGGCGCCTTCTACTTTCTGGGTATGAACCTGTTTCCTGTTCTGAGGGAATCGGGTTTTTATCCCTACCCCTTACACGGGGCGTCTGCCGGGGTAATGGCCATTATTGTAGGGATCGCTACCCTTTTACCCAACTACCAGATCCGTTTTATTTTCATCGACCTCAAGCTGAAATACATCGCCGCTTTTATGATCACGCTGTCATTTATAGGCATGTACAGCAGCAATCCCGGTGGCAATCTGGCCCATCTTGGCGGGGCCATTACAGGATTCCTGTACATTCGTTATATCAGCAAAAGAACCATCCTCGATCGAATTGAGGACGGTGTCGTTTCGCTCTGGAAAAAGGTTTTCAGGAAGAACCGCGACGAAAAAAAGATCTACCGGACTTATACCACGCATATGCGGGTACAAAATACCCGGCGGCCAAATCAGCATGAGATCGATGCTATTTTGGATAAGATTAGCAAGTCGGGATACGAAAGCCTGAGTCACAGTGAACGGGAGACGCTCTTTAAGGCCAGCAAAGACGACGCATGATCATACTGAACCGTATCATATGGATCTTTAATCTGATCGCTGGGATCGCCCTCTTGCTTTCCTATGCATCTCCATACATTAATCCCATGATATGGTGGATCGCGGCCTTTTTCGGACTCGCCTTTCCCTTACTTTTTGTACTGAACGGGCTTTTTTTGGTCTATTGGCTTATCCTGGGCAAACTCAAGCTGATCTTTCCGCTGATCTGTATTTTGGTAGGATTTAACCATTTTGGTAAAGTGTATAAACTTGCCGGAAACGAAGCCACAAGGGAAGATGAAGATCTGGTTCTGGTGAGTATGAATGTAAAATACTTCGGACAAACCGATGGAACCATTTTTACAGATAGCCTGGCGGACTATTTGGCTGATGTAAAACCGGATATTATTTGCCTTCAGGAATTTGTAGAATTCCCTGTATATAAGGGGAAATCCAGCATTAAAGTAATTAGCAATGCCTGCGGAATACAGTACCACCAGGTCAAAACAAAAGACAAAGATGCGGGTGAAAAAGGTGTGGCTATTCTTTCAAGATATAAACCCATAAAAACGGGATATGTTTCCTTTGGAAAAGGCAATGTGAACGGGGCCATCTGGGCAGATATCGTGCTTCCGGGAAAAGATACGGTAAGGGTGTATTCCTGCCATTTGCAGTCGAATAACCTTTCCCGTAAGGAACAATTCCATCAACAGGACGTTCAAAACCAGGAGGTAGCGGTTAAAAAATCCAAAAGTATCATCAAGCGGTTAAAATTAGGCTTTGAACTTCGCTCGGAGCAGGTTGCCCTGGTGACGGAGCATATGGAACAATCGCCTTATCCGGTAATTCTGGCGGGCGATATGAACGATACCCAACTTTCCTATACTTACCGGTGCATGCGCGGGGAAAAGAAGGATGCCTTTGTTGAAAGCGGCAAAGGCGCCGGTAATACGTATGTTGGTCCATTCCCTTCTTATCGGATCGATTATATCTTTCACGATGCCGCTTTACGCTCGTTCAATTATAAAAATGGCCCCTATTTCGAGTCGGATCACAAACTCATACAGGCTTTAATCAAACATTAAAAAAACTATATTTGAGGCCTAAGCATGCTTCAGATCATGGTACAAAAGCTATTAAGCCGTTACTGGCCACAACTTGTTTCTATCCTTGTTTTCCTGCTCATATCCGCTGCCTATTTTAGCCCCTTAATTTCGGGCAAAAAGGTCATGTTCCAGCATGATATCAAACAAGCCATGGGAATGGCACATGAAGTAGAGCTTCACAAAGAAGCTACCGGTGAGCAGAGCCTGTGGACGAACAGCATGTTTGGCGGGATGCCAACCTACCAGATCAAAGCCGAGTACCCGAACAACTGGTCAGCCTATGTTTTTTCAACGATCACCTATATGTTTGGCTACGACAGGTACCCCATGACCTCCCTTTGGCTGCTCATGACCTGTTTTTGCCTCATGTTACTGACTTTTGGCATCAACGTCTGGGAGGCGGCGGTTGTGGCCATCGCCTATGGTTTTACGACCTATAATCTCATCGGAATAGAAACCGGACACGCGAATAAAGTCTGGTCGCTCATGTATGCCCCGATCATCCTGGCCGGTATACGACTGGCCTTTGATAAAAAATTACTCAGCGCGGCCGTGGTCACAGCTTTAGGCCTGGCTGTGAATATATACGCCAACCACCTCCAAATTACCTATTACCTCTTCCTGGCCATTGTGGTATGGATGATCGTTCAACTGGTTTTTGCCATCCGCGAAAAACAGGTCAAAGATTTTCTTTTGGCCTGTGTCGTTCTGGCGATCACCGCAGCCATCGGTATTGCCTCCAATACCAGTTCGCTCTGGACAACTTACGAATATGGAAAAGAATCTACCCGTGGTGGAACGGACCTGACCCTGGATGAAAATGCGAGTCCGGATGGCCTGGACAAAACGTATATTTTCGACGATTACAGTTATGGAAATATTGAAGTATTGACTTTCCTGATTCCGAATTTCAGCGGAGGTGCTTCAACCATGGATATCGACAAAAAGTCGGACCTGGCTAAGGCGATCAAACAATCTACCCGGCTCCCTACATACTGGGGTGGCCAGCGATACGTAGCCGGACCCTATTACCTGGGCGCGATCCTCGTTTTCCTTATGGTATTGGGGTTGGTTCTCAGCAAAAAACTGAACCTGAAGGTCTGGCTGATCTCAGCCGGATTACTGGCTTTGTTCCTGAGTATGGGCCAAAATTCTTTCCTCTCATACATCTTTTACGATTACGTTCCTTTTTACAATAAATTCCGTACTCCTACCATGATCACGGCCATTACACAAATATGTATGGCCCTTCTGGCTGCTTTGGGCCTCCATGCTTTATGGACAAAAAAAGACGAACCCGGCACCTTTAAAAAACTGAACCTGTCCTTTTATATAACGGGAGGACTTTGCCTTCTCCTGGCCCTTTTAGGCCCTTCCCTGTTCGACTTTACCAATGCAGCGGATGAACAATACGGGATAAAAGATGAAATCCTTACCCTCTTTCAGGAATACCGGCAGGGTATGATGCAAAAAGATGCCTTCCGATCCCTGTTTATCATCGCCCTGGCTTGGGGAGCTTTGGTGGCCATTGTAAAAAATACATTCACGGCCCCTGTCGGATTGGGTATTGTTGCCCTCCTTATCATCGGAGACCAATGGATGGTCAACCGGAGGTATATGGATGGAGATACCTATAAACGCAAATCAAAAACAGAAAATCTTTTCACGGCTACGGTGGCTGACCAGCAAATACTGGCCGACAAAGATCCTGATTTCCGCGTCCTCAACATGGCGGTCAGTCCGTTTAATGATGCGACAACATCTTATTATCACAAATCCATCGGGGGTTACCACGGTGCAAAACTGCGCCGCTACCAGGAACTTATCGAATTGGGCATTACCCCGGAAATGCAGAATTTCCAGGAAGTGATGAAACAACAAAACGTCATGTTACTGGATTCGCTGATGCGCACAGGGATGCCGGTAATGAACATGCTGAACACGCGTTACTTTATCATAAATCCCGATGGGGCGCCTTTAAGAAATACCCATACAAATGGCAATGCCTGGTTTGTAAGCGAAGCCCGTCAGGTTAAAAATGCAGATGAGGAAATACTTGGTTTAAAAACGATCGATACCAAAAAAACAGCGCTCATTGATACCTCACGATGGAAAGAGCAATTGGGAAACTATTCTGCAGGAAGTGCAGAGGGGAATATCCGAATGGTTTCCTATGCGCCTGACCATCTCGTTTATGAAAGTTCCAGTCCGGCCGAACAGCTCGCTGTTTTTTCTGAAATTTATTATCCTTATGGATGGACAGCTACCATTGATGGCCAGGAAACCGAACATTTCCGGGCCAATTTTGTGTTACGCTGTATGAAAATTCCTGCCGGTAACCATAAGATTGAGTTTACGTTTAAACCGGAGAGTTTTGAAAAAGGGGAAAAGATCTCGCTTGTCGGATCCATCCTGCTTGTTGTTGTAGGAGTGGGTGGCACCGGATTGGGAGCCTTCCGGTTACGCAAAAAACTTAAGGAAGAGGTGTAAGAAGCTCGTCTTCAAGCCGATACGTCATACCAAAAACCAGCGCGCGGTTTAAAGGAACATGCCCGGCTTCCAAGCCGAACTTCAATGGAGTGGCAAGTGATTGATGTGCCTGGGCAATGATCTCCTCCGCACTGTACCCGAAGGGAACGGCATTGTCCCGCATTTCACTCATGCCTCCAATGAGCCAGGCTGCTGCTTTGGTCCCTATTCCTGATCGCATCACGGCCTGCATCATCCGATCGACATGATAGAGATATTCATCGAGGTCTTCCAGAAAAAGTAATTTTCCTGCACTGTCCAATTGCAGGTCAGAACCCAGTAAACTGTAAAGTACGGATAAATTTCCCCCGCATAGTATTCCACGGGCATCTCCCCCGGCATTCAATTTATGGGATGGAAGTTTTATGGATTCGGGTCTGCCAAAAAGTGCCTGCCGCAGTGATTGGGAAGAAAGTACACGCTCTTCACCCTCTTCCAGCATATTCAGGGGCATGGTTGCATGCATGCTGGCCCAACCCAGGTGCTGATTGGCCCAGGTGTGCAATACGGTAATGTCGCTGTAACCGATGATCCATTTTGGTGTCGGGTAGCTTTTTTCCAGATGCGGAAGTAAACGAACAGATCCATAGCCTCCACGAAAGGCAAGTATGGCTTTTATGGAATCATCCATTAAAAAATCATGGAGATCTTCAGCCCGTTCACGGTCCATCCCGGCAAACTGATTGGATTCCTTAAAGAGATTTCTCCCAAAGACGGGGTCCAGTCCCCAGCTTCTCAGCATTGCAGCAGCTTTTTCGGCATCTTCCGGCCTGATCTTTCTGGCCGGAGCAAAGAGGCCAATTTGGTCGCCTTCTTTGAGATAGGGTGGGAGTATCATGAATTACAAAACTCGACAATTCGAGGGAAAAGGAGAATAGCTGCCTGCGAACTATCTTTGCCCCGGAATGAAACGAAATTTGATCACAGCCGCGCTTCCATACGCGAATGGTCCTTTGCACATTGGCCACGTGGCGGGCTGTTATTTGCCCGCTGATATTTATGCCCGTTACCTGCGTAACAAAGGTGAAGAAGTCCTCTTTGTTTGTGGCACCGACGAACATGGTGTGGCCATTACCATGCGTGCGAAAAAGGAGGGAATCAGTCCCCAGGAAGTGGTCGATAAGTACTTCAAACAGATCGGCGATACATTCCGGCAATTTGGCATTTCCTTCGACCATTTTTCCAGGACCAGCCGCCAGATCCATCATCAAACCGCACAGGAATTTTTTAAAAAACTGTATGATAAAGGCTTGTTCGAAGAAATTGAAACCGACCAATATTTCGATGAGGAAGCAGGCCAGTTTTTAGCCGACCGTTACATTATCGGTACCTGTCCGGTATGCGGAAACGAAAACGCATACGGCGATCAGTGTGAAAAATGTGGGTCAACCCTGAGTCCCATGGAATTGAAAAACCCGCGTTCAGCCCTGAGTGGTTCGGCTCCGGTGCTTAAGAAGGCAACCAATTGGTTCCTTCCAATGGATAAAATTGCGGAGTCTCCTGAATTTAAAACGTACTCCAAAAGGGTAGAAAACTGGCGGGGAACAGTAAAAGGGCAGTTTAAATCCTGGATCAAAGAAGGCCTGCAGCCCAGAGCCATGACGCGCGACCTCGACTGGGGTATCCCGGTGCCTGTAGAGGGTGCTGAGGGCAAAGTGCTTTACGTTTGGTTTGACGCACCTATTGGATATATCTCTGCTACCAAAGAATATTTCGAAGAAAAGGGGGATAAAGACGGATGGAAGTTGTGGTGGCAAAACGAAGATTCGCGCCTGATCCATTTTATCGGAAAAGACAATATTGTTTTCCATACCATCATCTTCCCGATGATGTTGATGGAACACGGAGGATATATTCTTCCGAGCGAAGTGCCGGCCAACGAGTTTTTGAACCTGGAGGGACAAAAGCTGTCAACCTCCCGGAATTGGGCGGTATGGCTCCACGAATACCTGGAGGCATTTCCAGGCAAAAACGACGAATTGCGTTACACGCTAACTTCCATTGCTCCCGAAACCAAAGACAGCGATTTTACCTGGAAGGATTATCAGCTCAAAGTGAACTCTGAACTGGTAGCGGTGCTTGGCAATTTTGTAAACAGGGCCATGGTACTTTGCCACAAGTATTTTGATGGAAATGTTCCTGCGGTTTTCGGAAATGATCCCGCACACCATGCTTTATTAAAAAGGACTAAAGAAATGATTCAAGCGGCAGAGCATATAACCTTAAAAGTTAATGCGATGCTTGGTGAGTATAAGTTTAGAGATGCCCAGGCTGAATGGCTTAATCTGGCCCGGGAGGGCAATCGTTACCTGGCAGAAACCGAACCATGGAAACTTTGGAAAACGGATCCCGGCGCCGTGAAAGGAATTCTTCATGAAACCCTGAACCTTTGTGTGCGTATAGCGGCGCTTGGAGAACCCTTTTTACCGGAGGCATCATGCAATATTTTAAAACAGCTCAATCATACGGGATCGAATGCTACACTGCTTTCCAAATGGAATCAGGTGCAATCCGGAAACAAACTGGGCGAGGTATTTTTGCTTTTTACCCAAATCGAAGAAGCCCAGATCGCTAACCAAATTGAAAAACTGAAACAAAGCGCCATGGACAATACAACAGAAGCGAAAGAATTGGCTCCAGCTCCCCAAAAGGAAACGATTCAATACGAGGATTTTGCAAAGATGGATATCCGGGTAGGAACCATCCTGGATGCCGTAAAGGTTCCTAAGGCTGACAAACTTCTTCAGTTAACCATTGATACAGGTTTGGATGTAAGAACGGTAGTTTCTGGGATCGCCGAGTTTTTCAGTCCGGATGAGATCATTGGGAAACAAGTGAGTGTTCTGGTAAACCTGGCACCGAGAAAATTGAAAGGCATCGAATCGCAGGGCATGATCCTGATGGCGGAAAGTGAAGGAAAATTGATCTTTGTTCAACCTGAAGTTCAGGCCAAAAACGGGTCAGGAGTTTCCTAATTTATAGGTGACCCGGATCATGGTCCGATCGTCTTCGAATGGCCTGTTCCCCACATTTCTCAACTCCTCATCCAGTTTTTCCAGTCCGGTTAATGCGGTATGGGTTTTAAAATGGGCGGCCAGGATTTCCATGGTGCTGAGACTCTCTTTGCTGTTGTAATTCTCAAGATAGCCATCTGTAAATAACAACAAGGTATCACCGGGGTCAAGCCGGATAAGGGTGTTTTTATATTCCTCGTGTTCATTCAAGCCAAGCAGGGTTCCAACAGCCTGGACAGCTTCAACAATACCCGTTCTTTTTTTAAGTACCAGGGCAGGAAGGCCGCCTGCCGATGCGAAGAGAATCTCATTCGTATCTCTGGTCAGGAGGGCAACACTGAGGGTGGTGAAGACTTCTGAAAGTTTAAAATCGCGGAAAATGGAGTCGTTTAACTCCATGAGCAATTTGGCCGGATCGACAAAATGCTGGTAAGCCACATTCCGCATCGTACTCCGGATATATCCCAGGTAGGCCAGGGAAAAGAACCAGGCATCCCATTTTTTGCCCATTACATCGCCGATTATAAGAACCCGTTGATGTTCATTGATGGTAATGGCTTCATAAAAGTCACCGCCGGGAATCTGATCATGGTATTCGTGAAAGGCACCGATATCCCAATCTCCATAACTCAGATGGAAGCGGTTTTCAGAACGGATAGGCAGTTTAGAAGCGGCGGTGGTAAGGGCAGTAATGTATTTTTCTTTGTAGTAGAGTTCCCTTTCTATCCGGCTATTGATCTGGCGGGAGAGTATAAACTCGGGTTTGTTGATGGAGGTGATATCATCCCCGCCCTGGTTAAAAAAATCTACCACTTCGGCATCCAAAGCCTTACTGGTTCTCAGGAGAATGACCTGTACATTAAAGGCTTCGTCATTTTTTATTTTCCCTACCAAAGGAAGCGCCCATTTTGCCTGGGCACCGATCAGTACGATCCATATGTTTTTGGAAAAAAGCGTCTTGAACAATTCGCTTTCATTGTTTACCACGACCACTTCTGTTTCGATGGCCTGGATGGGAATATCCAGAACCTCCTTGCTAACCGAACACAGGATGATCTGGCCCCGTTCCGTGTTCAGGTCACGTTTCAGGAATTCACTTTCATGGAAGCGGCGAAAAATTTGGCGGCGAAGGAATAGGTTCAAATGTGAAAAAAGGAGGTCTTCATTAAAAGGTTTTAACAAATAACCATCCGCCCCTTCATCGAGATAATTGGAGGCGTACATCACCAAATGTTCCGGGGCGATCACCAGGATTGGAATTCGCTCATAGCCCCTGATACTCCGCAAGTCACCGATAAACCGGGAAACAGCCTCTCCGCTTAACTCGGGATTTACAATGATGATCTGGTAAAAGCGCTGCTGTAATTTTGTGAGTG
>JAKFCJ010000162.1:0-3847 GCA_036676705.1 Bacteroidota bacterium | reverse complement strand
CGCAAGGTTCCCTCCGAGGCCCGGATCGATGGAGATCTTTGCGGAAGTGTTGATGAAGGAATAATACTGAGTTAGCGGTTAGCGGGTTGTCCCGATATCGTAAACTTCCCGAACTGGAAAACAACATCCGTTCCCTAGTTTCAAGATCAAAATATGAACAGGGATTCGCTCCCAATTAAGATGCCCTTCCTGATTCGCGAAACCCCGAAGGGGTGATATTATTATAGCATATTAACCAGATCGATGAAAGAACCCCGAAGGGGTGAAATTATCGGCACGACCTCCAAACAATTGAATAGGCCCCGGAAGGCCGCCCCGGCAACATATTCACGTTTATTAATTTATTGAATTACAGTTAATTGAACTGATCTACCTAATATATATTTCAAACCACCTATAGGACTAAAGCCCCGGTATATTTTGTCATAACGCTAACCTCGGGTTATAAACCCAGGGCTAATCTCCAAATCTTCAAATCACCAAATCTCCAAATCACCAAATCTTCAAATCTCCAAATCTTCAAATCAATTATTTTTTCCCAGGTGTAGAATACGGCGGATACGTAACCTCCGGCCATGGTTCTTTCTGCAAAAGTTTGAGGGCTTCTTCCACGCCTTTTTCCAATTGCAGGTCCCGGCCTTTGGAAACGGCAAGCGCGGTGATCTTCTGTTCCATATCGGGAGCGATACCCATGTTTTCCCCTACCCATTTTTTTGCCACGGGGTCAAATATGCCGTTGTCGGGCGCCGTCATTGCCCCGCCATCTATAAAGGGGTAATGTACGGTTGACTTCACGAGGCCTCCCCAGGTGCGCGTGCCGATCAACGGACCTACTTTTTGCTGGCGGAAAACCCATGGGAAAAAATCGCCGCCGCTGCCGGCGAGTTCATTAATGAGGAGGACCTTGGGGCCAAGGATACCGGCCGGGAGGCGCATCGGCTTGCCTCCGGGGACCTCGTTGGTAATCGCAGCCCTCAGGCGGCGCACCATCAGGTCCACCATATAATCATCCAGCAAACCGCCGCCGTTGAATCGTTCATCGATTACGGCACCTTCCTTATCCTGCTGCGCAAAATAATAGCGGTTAAAGGAATTGAATCCTGCCCCACCCGTATTGGGAACCCATACGTAACCTAATTTACCTTTGGAAAGTTCATCCACTTTACGGCGGTTATCTTCTACCCATGCGAGTTGACGGAGGGCGTTTTCATTTTCGGAAGGCAACACCCGGATGGTCCACGCGCCTTCTGTAGAAGGTTTATTGTTCACGAGCAAAAGCGTCTGCATTTTTGCGAGGCCGTTCAGCAATTCGTAAGGATCGTCACTGGCGTCCAGGTTTTTACCGTTCACAGCAAGGATATAATCGCCTTCTGCCACTTTCAGGTTGGGTTGGGCAAGTGGAGCTATGATACCGGGATTCCAGCTTTCCGTAGTAAAGATCCGTTTGATCTGCCACCGTCCGCCTGTAGCCACCAGGTCTGCGCCCAGCACACCGGCCCGGGAAGTATCCAGTGCCGGGAAATCTCCACCGAAAACAAAACTATGTCCCACGGAGGTTTCGCCCCCGACCTGGTCCAGCAGGTAGGTAAGGTCCGTGCGGTGTTTGATAAAAGGGGCAAGTGGAGCATAAAAATCCCATACGGCTTTCCAGTCCCGGCCATGCATGCCCCGGTCGTAGAAATAATCCCGCTGGTAACGCCAGGCTTCATTGAAGATCTGCTTCCACTCTTCCGGGCGGTTTAATTCTGTACGCAGGTTCATGGTAACGTTGCCGTCTCCCGGCGCCGGTGGTTTAGCTGTGGATACCACCCGCCAGCCCGGCCCGGATTTAAACAATAACTTTTCGCCATTAGCCGAAACAGCATACTGGGACCCGGTTTTCACCAGTTCATCCATCTTTCTGTCGTCCACGACAAATTTACTGATCGTGGCACCGGCGGTGATCAGCACCGTTCCTTTGGGGCCCGGGAGCATACCATCATAATTCCCGGTCGGTACAGGCATGGCGATGATCCGGCGGTCCATTTGTTCCCAGTCTATTTTTATTGTTTTCACTTTACTGGTATCCTTTTTTGCCGGCGGCTTGTTACTGGAGTCCGGCTCTTCATCCGTTTTTAGCGGGAAAGGGTTCGGATCATCTTTACGCAGGATGGTGAGGTAGGCTGCAAAACTGGGCCGCGCATTTTGCGAACTGGTATTGGCCCAGCCGGAACCTAATGCAACATTGGTACTGGCGAGAAAATAGAGATAACGGCCGTTTAAATCCCATACCGGTGAAATGGCATCC
The DNA here is from genome assembly GCA_036676705.1 of Bacteroidota bacterium. Taxonomy (GTDB): domain Bacteria; phylum Bacteroidota; class Bacteroidia; order UBA8524; family UBA8524; genus UBA8524. Next base: position 1,560 of record JAKFCJ010000162.1, on the reverse strand, counting down.
GCCATGGGATCACTCAGGGCCTTTGTTTTTTTAGTGTCAACCGACCAGAGCATCACGTTCCGAAAATTATTTGCTGCAGATTTGATGTAGGCCAGCCATTTACTGTCCGGCGACCAGGTTAATCCCATATTACCGCGGTCCAGGTTCGTACCGCCCTGGTCTGCGGTGCTGATGTTTCCGTTCGCCAGCTCTACCACTTTTACGCGAACAGCATTATCTGTAAAAGCAATGTATTTTCCATCAGGTGACCAAACAGGATCCCAGCCCAGTTTGCTTTCGCCGATCGATATTTTCCTCGGTGTTTTGATGCCTTCCTGGTCGGTCACATATAATGCGTAAGAAGCGTCTTCCTTATCAGAGAACCAGGCGATCTGTTTTCCATCGGGCGACCATATGGGCCGGCGGTCTGCAGCTCCCGAACTCTGGGTCAGGTTCCTGGGATCGCCATTCTCTACCGGCACGGTGAAGATCTCTCCCCTTGCTTCCAGCAAAATTCGTTTACCCGTTGGCGATAGGGAAGCACTGGTGGCCTGCATGGTCACATTTTCTGCTCTTGATTCGGCCCAGGGAAAATCGCCCACCACGTTTATCTCCAGTTGTTTGCTTTTGCCGGAAGCGGGATCCAGCAGGTGCAGGTAACCGTGGTGTTCATACACCAGTTCTTTGCCATTTCCTTCCAGCCATTTGATATCGCCATTCTTAAGGGTAGTAACTGCTCTTACTGCTTTGGTGGAGGGTTTATATGCCCACACGTTCATGATAAAATCCCTGTCAGACAGGAAGAATATTTCGTCATTCATCCACACGGGGTGGATATCCATACTGCCTTCGGTGGGAATAGATTGTTCGGATAATGTTTTGAGGTCGAGAACCTGCAATGCGGTATTCTGTCCGCCGCGGTAATGCCTCCATTCCACATCCCAGCGGCTCACCCTGTCCACCGCCATTTGGGAACCATCCGGTGAATAATTTCCGTCAAATGCCCATGGTGCCTGCAGTAAAGTGGCGGGGCCACCTTTTACCGGAACGGACCACAAACGACTGAACGAGGTGGGTGCAGATTCCCGGGAGGAAGCATAGATCACATTTTTGCCGTCGGGCGACCAGCCCCTCGGGAAAGAGGGTGCCGGGTACCAGCTCAGCCTTTTTGGTGTGCCGCCCTGCGCAGCCACAACATACACTGCCGGTATACCTGCACGGTTAGAATTAAAGGTCAGCCACTGCCCATCCGGTGAAAAATGCGGGTTACCCTCTACGGCAGCAGTGCTGGTAATACGTTTGGCGTCGCCGCCGTTTTTATTCACGACCCAGATATCTCCTCCATATTCGAAAGCAATGGAGGTATTGCTGATGGCGGGCTGCCGCAACAGGCGTGTACCCTGTGCAAACACAACATCGTGGGTAAATAATACAGCAAGGAAAAATAAGGTCCGGAAGCATTTACTGGCAGCGGGCATATCTTAAGTTTTGGTAATGAAAAAAGGAATGTTTTTATTTTATGGGCTAATATAACAATTAAAATAACGCATCGCCCGGGGTTATGGGTGAAAGGTGAAGAGT
>JAKFCJ010000161.1:0-28148 GCA_036676705.1 Bacteroidota bacterium | reverse complement strand
ATGGCAGGCAAACAATAGAGGTCATTATAGGCGGTTTCTTCGGCCTCAACGGTCTGATAGGTTACCCCAACGATGAGTTTTTGTCCGGCGCGTATCATATCCGAACGCAGGTGGTTCCAATCTTTGATCTGCCTCACGCTCGTACGGTAATTGCTGGCGATGACCCCAAGCGATTCCCCGCTTCTTACGGTATGGAAACGGTAGCCATCCACGGAAGAACTTGATTTCCTTACCGGAATATCCACGCCCATGGCCAGGTCGAACTGATTGATGCCCGGCTGGCGGAAGATGGTCACTTTATCAAAAGCGTAACGGTTTAACTCTTCCTCTTTCAGTTTGAGATAGATGAGTGCCGTGCTGTCGCTGGAACTCAGGGTAATACCACCAAGTCCAATAGGCATGGGTTGGTTGATAAATACCGCCCGTTTCGAATCCCAGTTGCCGTAGGATCCGCTGCTGTAATCGGAAGGGCCATTGGTTTTTGCAGCACGGTAGGGAAAAACAAAACCCCTTCCGGCATTGCCAAAATCATCCTGCAACAAACGGCGTGTTTCTCCGGAGAAAAAATCGGCCTGAAGGTGCGAATCCCCGATATGCACCACGCGTACCTGCCTGGTTTTGCCCGTTTTGAGATCCTTCAGTTTTTGATAGAAGGGGCGGAGGGCATTTACGTTGACGATGGTATTGCTGTCCGTTCGCAAAAAAGGATACATCGCCTGAAGCGCACTGTCGCTTTGCGCGTTCAGCCCGCCTGCTAGCATGATCATCCCTAAACAAACACCTGCCGCTCTAATCATATTTTGCCTTTTCCTCCATCAAAAAATCATACACCATAATGCCCACCGTTTCAGCTCCCCGGAAATTCAGGTGGGTATAGTCTTTATTGGCCAGGGGTTTTTCGGCATCGGCCCAGGTCACCATAGAACCTGCTCCGCCCATGGCCCCGTTGAGGCTCCAAAAGGCCACACCGGTTTTTAGGGCTACCTTGTATTGAACTTTCGACACGCGGTACACCGAAGGGTCGCTCACCATCACATCGCCTTTTTTAAAGCCTTTGTCGGCCACCCCGATAATCAGGATGGACGCCTCGGGATAACAACGCTGGTAATGCCGCACCGCTCCTGTCAAAGCCCTTTCAAACCAGTCGTAGTTCAGGGTACTGGCATTGATTACGTTCATACCGAACTGAAGCACGATAAGATCGGGATGGATGGACGCATTAAAGCCGCGCATCACTTCCGCAGAGATCCGCGATTGGGCCATGCCCGAATTTCCCCTCAGGTTCAGGTTATCGAGTTGGATACCTTCTTTCGACTCCAGGCTAACCCCAAATAAAACGGTGTTGCGGGCGGAATCGAAGCGGACTTCAAACTTACGTATGCTGCTGTCGGAATAAACGAGGGTATTCACGGCAAGCGTATCCTTTAACTTTACTTTTTGCCAGGCTCCGTTATTGATGCGGATCTCGGCGATGGCTTTGGCGTCACCTTTTCCATAAAACACCTGCACCTGGTTCCAGGATCTTTGTCCTTTGGGAACAGAATAAGTTGCCCATATCTTGCTGTTGAGCGAATCGCGGCCCTGCATCATGTATTCGCCGCTGAGTCCGAATGGGGCTACCTTACGCTTCGCGTTTTTTACCAGCGAATAATATTCCCAGGGACCGCCATAGGAATGAAGGACGGTTCTTCGGAAACCCGCGCTGATGGAGACAAAAGGGACGAAGCCAACACCGGAACCTCCGTACATTTGCTGCAATTTTCTTCGCAGGGTCTGGGTGATGAGGTCACCTTCGATCATCGAATCGCCCCAGTACGAAACCCGGACTTTTTTCCTTTTGGCGGGTAGTTCATTGAGGGCAGTGAAGAATTTCCTGAGTTCGGCGAGGTTGGCGGTATCCGGCACCGGAACAGTATCGTTGGCGAACCAGGCCTCATCAATTTTAGCCAGGGGAGGCAGGGTATCGGAAAAGGTAGGATTGACGAGCAGGTCAGCGCTGTCGGGCAGGGTATCGAGTTGATCGAAGAGGCTGCTGTCAAGCTTAGCGGCCAGAAATGCAGAAGAATCAGCGCCTTCGAAATAATAAGAAAGGAAATTGCTGTTTTTAAAATGCTGCTGCATAAACGGTATTTTCGGGTAGGCCCATTGCAGCGCAAGGAGGAAAGCCGCTGCGAGTAGCAAGGTGAGATAGGACCTGGTCTGTTTATCTGCCATTTATGCAGCACAAAGGTAATTCGTGGAAGCAGAGCATAAAAATTAGATTTTGGTAAAATTGTCAACGGTCAACAGTCAACAGACGACGGTCAACAGACGGCGGTCAAAAATATTCAAGACAAAAACGTCAGTAACAGTACCGTTGACCGTCGACCGTTGACCGTTGACTGCCTCAATGCTGTTGCAAATTCCTCACTAACAGCCTACCTTTGCTGCTCTTTAGAAAACGATTATCATGACAGTATTAGTAGGAAAAAAAGCCCCTTATTTTGAAGCCGATGCCGTAACCAACGGTGGTGATTTTGTTGAGAATTTTTCTCTCGCCCAATATGAAGGAAAGAAGCATGTACTTTTCTTCTTTTATCCCCTCGATTTTACTTTTGTTTGCCCGACCGAGATCATCGCATTTCAAAAACGCATGAAAGAATTTGAAGAACGTAACGTGGCCGTTGTGGGCTGTTCCATCGACTCCAAATTCAGCCACTGGGCCTGGCTGAATACCCCGCAAAATGATGGCGGTATCCAGGGAGTTGAATATCCCCTTGTAGCCGACGTGAATAAAACCATCACCAACAACTACGGTGTGCTGGCCGGTTATTACGATTACGATGAAGCCGGACAAATGAGCTTTATCGGCGACAACGGTAATGATGCCGTGGCTTACCGCGGGTTATTCCTGATCGACAAAACCGGCATCGTGCGTCACCAGATCGTGAATGACCTTCCATTAGGACGTAGCATTGATGAGGCATTACGTATGATTGATGCGCTCCAGTATTTTGAAGAAAAAGGAGAGGTTTGTCCTGCTGATTGGGAAAGAGGCAAAGATGGACTGGTGGATACTGCTGAGGGGGTTGCTTCCTATTTAGCTACGCATTAGACCATGGACCATGGACCATAGACCATGGACCATGGCTTTGGGAGATTTTGGAAAATAGTTAAGGGCAGGCTCCGAGGTGGGGCCTGTTTTTTTTGTCTTTCGTCACTTGGTAGCCTCCGCTTTGATGATATCTTCGATTTCCTGATGAGATGCCCCTGGAACAATACCGTATTGGATATGAAGGATCATTCCTTCTTTGTTTACAATAATATAGGTTGGATAACCTTGAATGGGAAAATGAGATTCTAAAGCATTGTAGTCAGGATGTGTGAACAGTGTATATTGTATATTTCGTTTCACCTTGAATGCTTCCAGAAAATCGTCATTTGTATGCCGGGTTGTAATTCCAAGTACAGCAGCATTGTACTGGCGAATGGAACTGTCGAGCCTGTTGTTTGATGGAATAGATCGTACACAAGGGGCACAGCTCGTGTACCAGAAATCCAGAACATAATAGTCACGGTTCAAGGTTCGGATATCGATGCTATCGCCACCTAATTGTTTAAAATGCCAATATTGAATGGTGTCGCCCACTTTGTGCCGGCTCTGTTGCTCTTTGACCATAGTGGCAGGAATATAATCCGCAAATACAGAAGCAAATTCTAGTTCTATAGCCTGGGTTTTCTCTTGCCAGGCAACTTCATCCAAATAGTCGAATCGATAGTCCATTTTGTAAACATCGCCATCCCATTTTTCATAGAAACGATATTCGCGGATTAGCCCTGTTTGCCAGGAAATAATTATCGTCTCTTTGCGGTCTGTAATATTCATTCCCAAAGTCTTGTCAAAATAATCTTTCATAGTCCGTTCAAAACGGAAACAGCTTTCTCCGTCAATCGTGGTATCTGTCATTACCGCCTTTTTTTTGCTCAGGTATAATAGGACAAGCCTGGTTAGTGGCACACTACAGGTGGAAGGCATCGCCATGTTGGTGTTTTGTTCATAGAGGTCTTTTTCAGTTGTAGAATAAGCACCCTGGTAGGGATATTCTCCATCATTCCAAAAGCCAAATTGACTGTCCAATGTAAGGCGAACCTTGTAGTTGTCGGAATAATAGTATTTTGTTAGCTTACCCTGAACAGTTTTAAAGCCATAATAATATTCTTTAACCGTACCATCTGGCGTAAGCGGATGAATGTCAACTGAGTACCCCTTAAAAGCAGGATGCGGATTTTCTTTATACGCATCAATAGCTTTTTTAAGCACCTCCTTTTTGCTCTGCCCCAGCACAGGCCCCCTGGCAAGGAACAAAAGCATCATCAGGATTAAGAACGTTCTCATACAGCAATATACTGAATTTTGCATTCGAACGATCAAACCCCTCCGCGCTTTGCCCACCGTAGCTTTTGACGAATCAAACTAGGGTTCCACAATTTTTCCAAAGCGAAGGTGGGCCGCGTCAATTACTCACGCGTCAGCAATATGCCGAAGCAAACCGCCTGAACCCTGAACCCGACACCCTGCGCCTTTTTTTGACAAAACGTTGACAACTTATGTTCTTTCGTGACAAGATTTAAACAATCCGCGAATTACTTTTGGGGAAAGAAAAAACAAGATGGCAGCAGCAGATAATAAAGAAAAGTTGAAAGCCCTTCAACTCACGATAGATAAACTTGAAAAATCCTTTGGTAAAGGGGTGGTTATGCGCATGTCGAGCGACGACAAAGTGGAAGGTATTGATGCCATCTCTACCGGCTCGCTTGGATTGGATATCGCCTTGGGTATTGGCGGGTTCCCGGTTGGACGTATCATAGAAATCTACGGACCGGAATCATCCGGTAAAACCACCCTTGCCCTGCATACCATAGCGGAAGCGCAGAAAAGGGGAGGGATGGCTGCCTTTATTGATGCAGAACATGCCTTTGATCGCTATTATGCTGAAAAGCTGGGTATTGATACCGAAAACCTGTTGATCGCTCAACCGGATGATGGTGAGCAAGCCCTGGAGATCACCGAAAACCTGATCCGTTCCGGAGCGATCGACGTGATCGTGGTCGACTCGGTTGCGGCGCTTGTGCCCCGCGCGGAGTTAGAAGGCGAGATGGGCGATTCGAAAATGGGACTGCAGGCGCGCCTCATGTCGCAAGCCATGCGGAAACTCACGGGTACCATCAACAAAACACATTGTATCTGTATTTTTATCAACCAGTTACGCGAGAAGATCGGTGTGATGTTCGGTAACCCCGAAACAACTACCGGTGGTAACGCCCTTAAATTTTATGCTTCCGTACGTTTGGATATTCGCCGTATCGGTCAGTTAAAAGACGGCCTTGATATGGTGGGTAACCGCACCAAGGTAAAGGTGGTAAAAAATAAAGTAGCGCCTCCATTCCGGGTTGTTGAATTTGATATCATGTACGGACAGGGCATCTCCAAAGTGGGAGAGATCGTCGACCTCGGCGTCGACTTTGGCATCATCAAAAAGAGTGGTTCCTGGTTTTCCTACAATGAAACCAAACTCGGACAAGGCCGCGATGCGGTTAAGGACCTGTTAAAAGATAACCCCGAACTGGCCGACGAGATCGAAAAACAGATCAAAGTCCTGGCGACCACCGGTAAGGTAGAGCAAAAGGTTGAGGCTGGGGAGGAATAGACCTGTTGAGGGGTTGAGGGGATAAGGAGATGAGGGGTGAGTGTCTTGTCCTGAAATAGGCCGTCACCCTGAGCAGGCGAACGGCTTTTCAGATTTTGCAGAATCTTCACGCCGTGTCGAAGGGCGACTATTCGAGAGAAGCACTCTATTTCCTGACATTATGTTGTAAGGACCGCGCACATTTGTTCGGAGAAGTTATCGATAAGAAAATGGTTCTGTCGACACCCGGGAAAATCGCCCATGCCTGTTGGTTGGAAATACCGGATCATTTCCCAAATGCCGTTCTTCATGAATTTATTATTATGCCGAACCACGTTCATGGAATTATTGAGTTGTGCGATCATGAAGCACCCGAAAACATTGAATTGAAATACAGAAAAGGACATTATCCAGAGGATCCAAAACAGCATGCCTATCAGAAATTGATACCCCATTCGATCGGATCTATCGTTAGAGGATTTAAAATCGGCGTTACGAAATGGATGAGAGCCAACACCAAAATCCACGATATTTGGCAACGGGATTATTACGAACATATCATCCGTGACGAAAATTCGTATAAATTTATTTCGGATTATATCGGTGATAATCCCGCGAAATGGAACGAGGATCGGTTCAATTCCCAACGTCCGGTCCGTAGGGGTTGAAAATTTTCAACCCCAACCACCACGAAAAATCCACGGTCCGTACGGGTTGAAAATTTTCAACCCAACCGAATATTACGACAACCCCGAAATCACCCCATTTTTATCGATGGTCATTCCTTCGGAGGCAGGTACGTTAGGCAAACCGGGCATCCGCATCATCTGGCCGAGGATAGGAATGATAAACCCGGCGCCGGCGGCGAATTCAAAATCACGCACGGTGATGCTGAATCCTTCGGGGCGACCGATCTTTTTCTCGTCGTCGGATAGCGATTTTTGGGTTTTGGCCATGCAGATCGGCAATTTGTCCAGACCGAGGCGTTCGATCTTACGCAATCCTGCCAGGGCTTCTTCGCTGTATTCTACATCCACGGCACCGTAAATTTCACGGGCGATGGTGGCGATCTTTTCTTTTACGGGAAGGTCCCAATCGTAGATCTGGCGGTAGGCATTTCTGCCGCTGCCGATCTCAGCCAGCACAGCTTCGGCCAGGTCGGTCATACCGGACCCTCCATTGGCAAAACCACGGGCTAAAACGGCCTTACAATGTACGGCAGCACATTGTTCCTGTATAAAACGAACTTCCTCATCCGAATCGGTCGGGAAGGCGTTGATGGCCACAACGGGGTGGTAGCCGTATTTGATGCAGTTTTCAATATGTTTGATCAGGTTGTGGCAGCCTTCTTTAACCCGTTCCAAATTGGGCGTATTGTATTCTTCAGCCGGTGCACCACCATGATGGCGCAAGGCACGGATAGTGGCAACAAGCACAATAGCTTTGGGACGTAATCCGCTGGAGGCACATTTGATATCGATAAATTTCTCAGCGCCGAGGTCAGCCCCAAATCCGGCTTCGGTGATCACATAATCACAAAGCGACATACCCATTTTGGTGGCCAGCACACTGTTGGTTCCCTGGGCGATATTCGCAAAAGGACCGCCGTGGATGATCACCGGATTATTTTCCAGGGTCTGGACCAGATTCGGTTTGATCGCATCGCGAAGCAGGATGGCCATGGCATTTTCGGCCTTCAGGTCGCGGGCATAGATGGCTTTCCCATCAAAGGTATTTCCCACATAAATATTGCCCAGGCGTGTTTTGAGGTCTTCAAAGTCTTTCGACATACACAGGATAGCCATCACCTCAGAAGCAGCCGTGATATTGAACCCGTCTTCCCGGGGTACTCCGTTGGCTGTTCCGCCAATGCCAATGATGATATGACGCAGGGCCCGGTCGTTCATGTCCATAACCCGCTTCCATACAATGGTGCGCGGATCGATGCCCAGTCCCAGTTTTTTGTTTTGAATATTGTTGTCGATCAGCGCTGCCAACAGGTTATTGGCCTTTTCTATAGCCGAAAAATCGCCGGTAAAATGGAGATTGATGTCTTCCATCGGAACCACCTGCGAATACCCTCCGCCGGCTGCTCCTCCTTTGATGCCGAAAACCGGTCCTAATGAAGGTTCTCTCAGAACAGCCATGGAACTTTTTCCCAGTTTGTTCATGCCTTCATTCAGGCCGATGCTGGTGGTAGTTTTTCCTTCACCGGCAGGGGTAGGGGTGATGGCCGTAACGAGGATCAGGTTACTTTTCGCTACCCGCGCTTCGTTGATCAGGTTCAAAGGAAGTTTAGCCTTGTAACGGCCATAAAGTTCGATGTCGTCTTCCTGGATCCCGAGTTTTTTCGCGATGTCGCGAATGGGTTTCATGTTGGCTTTCTGGGCGATCTCAATGTCGCTGGGAAAAGAGGTTTTGCTCGCTGTCATGGTAGGTCGAATATAGTGTTCAGTGTTCAGTTTTCAGTGTTCAGTTTTCAGTGTTCAGTTTTTTCAATCCTCAACCTCGACCTCAACCTCAACCTTTACTTTATCACCTCATCCCCCGTATGCAACTTACCATCCCACTCAAAATGGGGATCGTACTTGATATTGGCCACTCCATGCAGCAATATAGCCCTGGAAAGGCGGAAGCTCATGGGGGCAAAGAGGATCATGATGGCGATGATGCTGACAATATAGACGTTGATATCGAGTCCGGGACCGAAGATCAGGCGAATGGCGACGGCAAGGGTTATACTCATGGCCACACTGATCGCATAGGAAATATACATGGCACCCCAATAGAAGCCGGTTTCAGGTTCGAAATTCACCTGGCAAACCGGACAACGGCTGTTCATTTCCTGGAATTTTCTGAGGTTGAATACAGAGTGGGTAAACATTTTCCCTCTTCTGCATTTGGGGCATTTAAACTTAAGGAAGGCGTCGAAATTGGAACTGGCTTTTGTTGTACACATGATCAGGCCTCTCCTTGTTCTTGTTGTTGTTTTCTTCTGTTTCGGAACCAGAAAAAGATCACGGTGCCGAACAACAAATAAGGTGCTGCCAGGAGGTACAAGATACCGTCATTCAATCCCAATCCTGCCGTGGCTCCCTCCTTCATATTCGATTCAATGGCGGTTTTGCAGGCCGGACACTGTGCCAGGATATGGGTCAGGTTGATAAAAAAAAGAAGGAATAAAAACAGGACGCGTTTCATGATCTAAATTAATGAGGCAAAGTTAATGATTGTAATACGGAGAAATCATGATATAAATCATTACTCCGGTAACGGCCACGTACAGCCAGATCGGAAACGTGATCTTCGCCAGCTTTCTATGCCGGTCGAAACGTTCGCTCAAAGCACGTACGAAGCTGAATAATACCAGCGGAATAACAGCCACACTCAGGATAATATGGGTGGCCAGGATGCTCAGGTAAAAGCCTTTTATAAATCCACTTCCGCCAAAGGGTGTGCTTGGGGTTGTGATATGATAGAGGATATACATGACCAGGAAGGCCGCTGACAAACCCATGCAGGTTTTCATGAGTCTCTGGTGCAAGGTCCGGTTCCCGTTTTTGATGGCCATAACGGCGATGACTAATAATACTGCGGTTATGCCATTGATGGTGGCATAGATAGGCGGCAGGAAAGTAAAATCGTAACCCGGAATTTTTACTGTGAACAAGGCCGCAACTGCCAAAGGGATAATAACAGAAAGCGCGATGATCAGTCCCCGGTATTTGGTGTCGGCTTTATTTTCTTCCATAGGTTTCAACGATCAGTGCTTTAATATCATCCTGTAAGATCCTTACCTGGTTAAAATCCGTTCCTTTATAAAAGCCACGGATACGGAATTTGGTATCGACCAGCACGATCATGTCGCTATGAATAAAGGCCTTTTCGATGGGTGTCTCTACAGTGGCTAAAAGGTAGTCGAATTCAGCAGCGGCATACAGCTTTCCCTTTTCTCCGGTTAGCATATACCAGCGTTTAGGCATGGCACCGAGATCGTGACCGTATTTGGCGAGTACGGGAACCGAATCGTTTTTGGGGTCAACGGTCATCGACAAAAATTTGATATCGGGCGAGTCTTTGAATTTGTTGTAAACGAATTGCAGGTTGTGCATCATCGAAGGACAAATATCCGGACAGTTGGTAAAGAAGAAGTTAGCGGTAAAGATCTTTCCTTCCATGTCGGCCTTGGTCAGGGTGTCGCCTTCCTGGTCGATAAAAGAAAAATCGGAGATGGTATGGTATACCGTATCTCCGATCTTTGTATCATAATAGCGCTCACCGTAAATGGGAAGGGAGGTGGAAACGATCTCTCCCTGTTTTAAAATGAGCAACCAAATGGTCGGGATCGCCAGGATCCCGATGGCAATAAAAAATCCGTATTTTTTCATTTTAGATGGTGCTCCAGAAGTTTCCTTCATAAAGCAAGCCCATTATCAACCCCACAATAAAGATCACCGGAACCAGAATGCTAAGAGCCAGGTATTTGTGCTCGTGCTTCATGTGCATAAAAAAGCCAACGATAAGGTAGGCTTTGATGATCCCGAAAGCCACGAAGGTGATGTTCCGGAACATAGTTGGCTGCAAAGAAAAATAGAGGATAATGTCAAGAACGGTGATTACCGTAAGCCAGATAAAGATCTTCCAGATTTCCTTGGTACCATGGCTTTCGCCCTGGTAAAGCATCTCCTGATTGTTTTCATACATCAGGGTAGTATCATCGGTTGTATGTGAAGAATGTGACATGATCGATTCGCTTAAAATTAGATAAGGTAGAAGAAGGTAAATACGAACACCCATACGAGGTCTACAAAGTGCCAGTAAAGTCCGGCCTTTTCGATCATTTCGTAATGTCCGCGTTTTTCGTAGGTCCCTTTTAACACGTTAAAATAGACAACTATATTAAGGCATACCCCCGTAAATACGTGGAAGCCGTGGAAACCGGTTACGATAAAGAACAGGGCAGAAAACACGCCGGGTCCGGTTTGCCGGTGGAGAGCGTCCTGCCATTCATAATGTCCGCCAACGGTAAGGGTAGCTGCGTAATCGCGTCCTGCCTGAGTCAGTGAAAAATGATTATGATCCAGGGTAGCACCGTCGCCGATAAAGTTCGACCACTCCCAGGCCTGGCAGCTAAGGAAAGCGATACCACCGAAGATGGTCCACAGCATGTAGGTGGCAACTTGTTTTTTCGCTCTCCGGTGTCCGGCTTCAACCGCCAATACCATGGTAACGGAGGAGAAGATGAGGATAAAGGTCATCAAACTCACAAAGAACAAGGGAAGATGTACATGGTGTGCGAATGGAAAGTGATTGAACACCATATCCGGCATTGGCCATGGAGTATCTAAATTTCCTGAGAAACTAAACCGTTCGGCTCCATAACCGACAAGCAGGGAAGAGAAAGTAAATGCGTCGGACAATAAAAAGATCCACATCATTAACTTTCCATAGCTCACATTGAAAGGAGATTTTCCTCCTGCCCATACCGATCCGGAATCGTTCGATGCTACTGAGTGTGTTGACATTCTTTGTTTATTAGCGGTTCAAAAATAAAAACAAATACAAATAAATCCAGAGTAAGCCCATAAAGTGCCAGTAAGTTGTGCACAAGCTTATGGCGCGCATACTCTTTTTATGGACTTCAAGCCGGTTTGCTTTCCATAAGGTACGCGCAACGGCTATCCATCCCCCAAATAAGTGAAGGGCGTGAAAAGCGGTAATGGAATAGAAAAAGGAAACAGCCACATCGTCAGCAGCGAAATGCAGGTTATTGTCGACCAGCACTTTCCATCCCAAATATTGGCTGAGTCCGAAGGCCAGGCCAAGAATAAGGGTAGTAAATAGGGCTACTTTAACCTGGAAGAGCTCATCCTTTTTTGCGGACAAATAGGCCCAATGCAGGGTGAGCGAACTTAATACCACGATAACCGTGGAATAGATAAACTGCTCGGGCATTGGGAAGGAGTTCCAGTTGCCTGCTGCCTTTCTTACGATATAAGCGGAAGTAATCCCGGCAAAAAACATCATCGAACCAATGATCGCCAACCAGAGGTTGAAACGTTTGGGGTCAACGACATAATTCGTCTCTTTTTTCGTGGGTTGTGTTGCAGTCATCATCCTCTTTACACTTTATCGATTACATAAGCCAACAATACAACAGGTAGATACAGGAAGGAGGCGAACATGAGCACCTTTGCATCTTTATCGGTACAGGAACGGTATAATTTGACAGCCAGGTACAGGAAAACAAGCGCCGCCAAAACGGAGACAACCCCTGAAATCATTCCTGAAACGCCCAGGAAATACGGCAACAATCCCATCGGGATCAGTACAAAGGTATACCATACCATTTGACGGGCGGAACGTTTCCCGCGTCCCTCAAAGGAAGGAAGCAGGCGGTATCCAGCACGTTTATAATCTTCATCCAGTATCCATGCAATGGCCCAAAAATGGGGGAATTGCCAGAAAAATTGAATAGCAAATAAGGCTAATGCCACAGGACCGAATTCTCCGGTTACGGCAACATACCCCAGCATAGGAGGAATGGCACCCGGGAAAGCTCCGACAAACACCGCTACCGGTGAAACGCGCTTTAAAGGAGTATAGAAGAAGGCATAAGAAACAAGGGAGCCAAATGCCAGCCAGCCGCTCAAAGGATTGAGGAACAGGCTGAGTATGCTTACTCCCGCCACGCCCATCAACAAACAAAAAACAGCGGCTTCGTTTACACCCATCCTGCCTGTTGCGATCGGACGATTGGCCGTGCGGTGCATCAGTTTATCGTAGTTCTTTTCGATGATCTGGTTGATGCCGTTCGAACTACCAACCACCAGAAAACCACCAAGAACGAGCCAGAAGAGGTCGGTCATGGCCGTAGTGGCGCCGGCAGCCAATAAGAAACCCATTGCCGCGGAAAATACCACGGTAAAGGTCAGGCGCATCTTGATGAGCTGACTGTAATCGCTCAGTTTTGCCTTGAGCGAAAAGGTTTCTATATGTTCTATATCTCGCGTGATCATGTCACTTTTAATTCTTCTTTGTATTTAAAACCATCCATACATAAAACCAACCCCCGGCCATCATGGTGCCGAAAAGGATATGGCTTAACTGGGCGGCATCAGGTAAATCCATCCATCTGTTGGCGACTCCGCTGATCATTTGCAATCCCGTGAATAGCAGGGTAGCATAAAGGGCAATATTCAGGTTTCTTTCCTGTTTAAAAGCCTTTGTTGCTTTGAGCCAGATAAACAAGGTAATGACCAATAACAGGGCGGAAAGGATGATATGCGAACTCAGCACCGAGCCTGCCCGACTTATCCAATCTGTTCCCAGCCCCTGGATCAATACCTCATCAACTTTTTCCCTCACCTGGGTTCCTACTCCGATTTGGATCAGGGTAAGCACCAGGGCAATAAGACTCAGGTTGCGTAAGATCAGTTGACCAGGAAGAGCGGATTTGAGCATATGGCGACGAAAAACTGCCAGCATCACCAGCCCTACAACAACGAGGGCAAGCAACATATGAACGGTAACCATCCATCCGGCTAAATTTTTGTCGACGACAACTTTTCCTATCCATCCCTGGAATCCAACCAATATAAATGAAAGAACGGCGTATAGGGTAATGACGGGCTCTGTCTTTCGAAACTGAAAGGAAGAAACCATCGTTATTCCTATTAACAACCCGATCAGCACGCCAACCATACGGTTTACGTATTCTGTCCAGGTATGGTACACATTAAACACCGCCACGGGTTTTCCGGGTGCTGCAAAACGTGTTTGGTAGTCGTCGGGTAATTGCGACACGTCAGTTGGAGGAACCCATTGGTCAAAACATTTTGGCCAATCCGGACATCCCATTCCTGAACCTGTTATGCGAACCCAGCCGCCTACAAAAATTAAGAAATAAATGGCAGCAACCGTTAATAACCCGAACTTGTTAAAAAACGATTCGGAAAACAGGCGGCTATTCATTTATTTCTTCTATCACTGACCTATATTTTGGTAGTATCAGCGAAGTCTGTATTATCATCGGCTCCTTCCTTGTGGATCGGAGCGACGCCTTCAACATTAGGTATCCGCACAGTATCCCCGGGTTCCAGAGGAACGTTTTGCGGGATAAAGTCGTCCTCACTGTCAGGGTGGCTATAATCATACGGCCATCTGTAAACTGTCGGAATTTCTCCCGGCCAGTTTCCATGCAGTCTTTCCACAGGGGCTGTCCATTCCAGGGTATTGGATTTCCATGGATTTTGTGGCGATTTTTTACCTCTGAATATCGAATAGAAGAAGTTCCACAGGAAGAACACCTGGGCAAGTCCGCCAATGATCGCTGCAATGGTGATCAGGATATTTACATCCATCCATACCCCAAACTCAGGCAATAAGGTGAACTGGTAATACCTTCTTGGAACACCCGCGATACCCATAAAGTGCATCGGGAAGAATACCAGATACGCGGAAGCAAAAGAGATCCAGAAATGGATATAGCCCAGGGTATTGTTCATGTACCGTCCATAAAGACGTGGGAACCAATGGTAAACCCCGGCAAGCATACCAAAGATCGCCGCTGAACCCATTACCAAATGGAAGTGGGCCACAACAAAATAGGTATCGTGCAGGTTAATATCGAGTGCCGCATTACCCAGGAAAATTCCCGTTAATCCTCCGGATATAAAGAAAGAAACCAGTCCGATGGCAAAAAGCATGGCTGGAGTGAACTGGATATTCCCTTTCCAAAGGGTCGCCAGGTAGTTAAAGGTTTTAACCGCCGAGGGTACCGCGATGATGAGGGTAAGCACCATAAAAACCTCACCCAGGAACGGATTCATTCCCGTGATAAACATGTGGTGACCCCAAACCAGGAAGGAGAGGAAGGCTATACCACAGAGGGAAATGATCATGGCTGTGTACCCGAAGATAGGCTTCCGGGCATTGGTAGCGATCACCTCGGAGGTGATACCCAATGCCGGCATCAGGATGATGTATACTTCAGGGTGACCCAGGAACCAGAATAAATGCTGGAATAAAATAGGACTACCTCCCGTATTGTTCAGGGCGCCGGCCCCGTTTAACCAAATATCGGAAAGGTAGAAGCTGGTACCGAAGCTACGGTCGAAGATCAACAACAGACCGCCTCCCAATAATACAGGGAAAGCAAGCAAACCAAGCACGGCAGTGAAGAAAATGGCCCAGATGGTCAGGGGCATTCTGTTCATCGACATACCCTTGGTACGCATGTTCAGGATGGTAGAGATATAGTTGATACCCCCGAGAAGGGAGGAGGCGATAAACAAAATAATGGCGATCAACCACAGGGTCATACCCACACCGGAACCAGGCATCGCTTCGGGCAGGGCGCTCAGCGGAGGGTAAATGGTCCATCCACCTGATGCCGGGCCGGTCTCTACAAAAATGGAGATCAACAAGACTACAGAGGAGGCAAAGAAGAACCAATAGGACAGCATGTTCATGAATGGAGATGCCATGTCCCTTGCTCCAACCTGTAGTGGAATAAGCAGGTTCGCAAAGGTTCCGCTCAATCCGGCTGTGAGCACATAAAATACCATGATGGTACCGTGCATGGTGATCAGGGCCAGGTAAAAGTTCGGGTCTAGTTTGCCATCGGGTGCCCATTTGCCCAGGAAGGTGGTCAGGAATCCGAATGATTCATCGGGCCATGCCAGTTGCAGCCTGAAAAGGAGCGACATGATCATACCGATCACGGCCATTATGATCCCGGTTATAAGAAACTGCTTGGAGATCATCTTATGGTCCTGGCTGAAGATGTACTTGCTGATGAAGCTCTCTTCGTGATGGTGGCCATGTGCCTCGTGATGATCTACTGCGCTATGTGTTGCGTTTGCCATTCTTAAAAGGTGTATATGCGTTTAAAAATCGTTAATTAGTTAAGGGCTGTTTTTACGGGCTCGCTTGCGTTGTAGCGGGGTTTTTGAGCCTTGAGCCATTTTTGGTAATCTTCCGGTGAGTCAACCACGACTTTGATCTTCATGTTGAAATGCGCGGCACCACAGATCTTCGCACAGAAAAGATAATAATCGTATTTCGGATCATTCAATTCAGTACGGATCTCATTGGTGGTTTTGGTCGGCTCAAACCAGAATTGGGTAGGCAGGCCGGGTACGCAGTTCATCTGAACACGGAAATAGGGGAGATATGCACTATGGATCACGTCGCGGGCACGGAAGCGCATGAGCACCGGCTCATTAACGGGTATATGGATCTCGGTTGGGATGATATCGTCCTGGGCAGCTCCGTCGAACACACGCTCATTGTTTTTCAGGGCCAGCAGGCGGTTATAATGCCCCTGGGCACGTTTGAGTTTTAGGTTATTATCGGCAATGATCTTTGCCTCTTCTTCGGTAGGATCGTCGTTCTGACTGAGGAACTCATGCTCAGTTTCAAGATCTGACAAGGTTTTCGCTGCTTCGACCATGATGGAGTCGTACTCAGAGGGTACCGCGATACCGAGGTCATTGGTTCCGGAGATCAGGTTAAAATTGGATTGTCCCAATTTACCATCCGCTCCCGGGTAGCGCACTTTCCAGCCGAACTGGTAAGCGAATACTTCAATTTCATGGGCATTGGCCGGTGCTTTGGTGGTGATATTCGACCATACATTAAAGCCGTTCAATACCAGGATCGTCAACGCTATGGCAGGAATAACGGTCCACACAACTTCCAAACGGTTGTTATGGGCGTAAAACACCGCCTTGGTTCCTTCTTTGTACTGGTATTTATACGAAAACCAGAACAAGGCGATCTGGGTAACCACAAATACAAATCCGGTGATATACAGGGTGATATCGAACATGTTGTCGATAAATACACCGTGTTTAGAGGCATTCGGAATATCTGCCAACGGACCATGTGCCCAAAATTCCCAGGCCACGCCGATCAGTCCCAATACGATGAATACGATCATCAACTGGGCATTGGTCCTGTTCGGATTGAAGAACTTTTTGCCGGTATATTCGGATACAAGCTTGAGTATATTAAACAATTGAACGATGAGGATAAACAGGGCCAGCATGATCACGACGATCATCCACGTTGCCGTTCCGCTTTCCTGCACAGGGGCTGCAGGAGCAACACCACCGGTTTGTGTGCCTCCACCATCAACAGGAGCAGGAGCTTTTTCTCCTCCTGTTGCGATATAAGCCAGGATATCTTTGATCTCTTCGTCGCCCAATTGTTCAAAAGAGGTCATGATGCCTTTATTATTCTCTTCGAATAATTTAACGGCGACCGGATCTCCTGCTTTAACCAGGGCTTGTGAGTTGCGTATCCATTTGATAAGCCAGGCTTCTTCTCTTTTTTCACCAACGCCAGCCAAAGCCGGACCTACCAGTTTGCTGTTGATGGCATGGCAGGAGGTGCAATTGGTTTCAAAGAGGTCCTTTCCTTTAGCGGCATCGGCTGCCCAGCTTTGGACGAAGGTTACTAAGATCAGTGCGCTCAGCATCATGATCCGGGTAAAGTTCTTTCCTGAGTGAATGTTCATCTGTTTGGAAAAATCTATTTTTAGGTGCATTAAATTTATTCTGTGCTTAGACTCTAAAAGGCTTACAAGCGTTAGTCTGCAAGGCTTGGCGAGTTTTAACCCCGCGCAAATTTAGCGGAATTTTTAAATTAAAAAACTTGAAGGCAGGCATTTGCTTATTTAGGATGATTCTAAACAAGAAAGGGGATTATTTTCCAATCGCCTCAATATCATCAGCCTTTTGGAGCAGGCGTTTGCTCTCTTCGATGATGCCGTCATCCTGGATGGTATAATTATCCACAATGCTGTTGAGGATGGCCCGGGCATTAAAAAAGTCGCGCTGGTCGAGGTAGCTTTCGGCCAGCAGGTTATACGCTTTGGCCACCCAATACACCTGGTTGGCGTACTTTTCATCCAGTTCATACACCAGGTCCTGTGTTTTTTTGAAATCGCTCTTTTTATAGGCGATATAGCAGAGATAGAACTTGGCTTCCGCTCCTTTGGCATTTTTATTCTCTTTGTCCTTATCGACCTTTTCGAAATAAGGGCGGGCTTCGTCCCATTTTTGTTCGGCGATCAACACACGTCCCATGATGAGGTTGGCATCGCGGTACTCTGTTTTTTGGGCTTTATCGTTGTTCAATACCTTTTGGGCATAGGTGCGGGCATCGTTCATGCGATCAAGGGCCAGGTAGCTGTACATGAGATTTACCTGGGCATAAAGGATATTGTCCTTTTGCGAAGCGGCATTTTCCAGTTCCAGCAGGTAGGGAATGGCGGCAGCCTGTTTTTTCATCCATATATAAATGGCCGAAGTACGGCGGAGGGACCGCTCATAAAATTCAGGGTATTTTTTCTGTACGGTATACTCATAACCGGGCAAGGCATCGGCATAGCGGTCTTTGGAATAGAGGCATTCGGCATGATAAAACTCGGCGCGGGTGCGGAAATACCCATTCGGGAAACGGCCCAGGTAATCGGCAAGTGCCACGATGGCCTTATCGCAATTTTGGGCAGAATAATGCTGGAAGGCGGAATTAAAGAGCGTGGAATCTGCAAACGAAACAGAAACCGTGATTTTTGCCACATCCTGCAACCAATCTATGAGTTCTTCCCCGCGTCCTTCTTCGGTCATGATGGTTTTAACCCCTTCGATGGCTTCATCGGTCTGGCTGTCTTTCGGGAATTTCCTGACCACATAATCATAATCCTCGAAGGCTTCCTTGTTTTTCTTGAGGTTATAATAAACAAGTCCCCGGTTCAGGTAAGAAGATTTCGCATAGATCCCGTTCGGATAATCGCCCAATAAAAAGGAGAAGCCACGTAAAGCATCCTGGTAATTTTGTCTTTGCAGGTCAACCAGTGCGATCTGATAAAGTGCATCATCCACGTATTCTGAATTAGGGTATAAAGAAGGAATACGTTTCATGGTCACGCTTTTTTCGGCGGGTTTACCTTGGTTTCCGTAGATCATACCGGTCTGGTACCAGGCATAATCGCTGTTCGCGCCCTCTTTGCTGGTAACATATCCATAGGCCTGCAAGGCTCCGTTGTAGTTTTTGGAGATATAATAACAATCACCCAGGCGCGTCATTCCATCAATATACTTAGCCTTCTTCTCGCCGGAATAGGTTTCCTTGTCGGTATAACTTTTAAACTGAACGGAAGCTTTTCCATATTCCTTTTTATCGAAATAGGCATAACCCAGGTTGTACAAACCGTCAAGGTAAACAGGCGTTTGCGGCGACTGCGCATTGGCACAAAAACGTTCCCAGCTTTTTTGAGCCAGGTCGATCTTTCCATCTTTATACTGGATCTCGCCCATCCAAAAATCGACCTGGGCATCGATACGGGGATCAATGGGGTACAGGCGGGCTTTTTCCAGATAGGTCATGGCCGCAGCCGGGTCCTGGCGCAGGAGCTCATTGGCATAAAAATAACAGATCTGCTGGTAGGTGCGTTTGATCTTGTCGTTTTTGTTTTTGATGCTCTCCAGCACCGGAATGGCGTCCGAATATTTTTTCGCGCTTAGCAAAGCTTCTCCCAAATACCCTTTGGCCTCGTCGGCATAAACAGAATTGGGGTAGGTATCCACGAATTTTTTCAATACCGCCACGGCCTCGTTCTGGAACGGAGGTTCCATGGTGAGTTTGGCGTAGTTAAAATAGGCCAGTTCCTGTATGCCTTTGTCGGTTTCAAGGCGGGAGGCTTCAAAAAAGGCATTGCGGGCATTGGTTTTTTTGCCGAGTTGGATAAAACAATCGGCCGCATACATCAGGGCGCTTTGTTTCAGGGGTTCTTTGTCAGAGCTGATACCGGTAAAATGTACATAAGCGCTCTCATAACTGGCCAGTTTGTAGTAGGCCATTCCGAGCATGTATTTGTCTTCCGCACTGAGTTCCCGGGTACCTCTTCCTTTTTCGAAATTATTGATGGATTCCTGGAACTTGCCGAGCTGATAAAAAGCTTTTCCTCTTTCCCAAAAAATGTCGGCTGCATAGGTGTTCGTTCCGAGGGTGTCCGAAAAACTGATCAGGTCTTCATAACGCTGGAGGCGGTAATAGGCCATGGCCGAATATTTCATGGCCAGGTCGCTGTATACTTTTGAGGCATAGAGATTTTTAAAGTGCATGAGAGCCGCCTCATCGTTGTTTTCAGCCAGGTCCATATACCCGAGGTAATATTGGGTAGGGTAGTAGTATTTGTCCTTGTTTGCGGCGATCCGTTTGAACTGCTCCCGGGCTTCTTTGTACTTTTCTTTGGTAAACAGGCCGTATCCATAAATAAAAGAATAGGTCTTCAGGTCATCCGGGGTCAGGTTGGCACTATTCGTTTCTTCCAGGTATTGCAGGCTTTTTCCTATGTTTCCCCTGTTATAATAACTTTTCCCTAAAATAAAACGGGCATAATTGGCTTTGGGATGATCGGGGTGTTCTTCCAGCAGGTTCAATATCTGCTGTTCCGCATCCTGGTGCCCGAGTTCATTGTGACAAAACGCAATATAAAAACGGGCATTGATGCGCATCTGGAACTCTTCTCCTTTTTCCAGATAAGCCTCAAATTCCGTGATCGCCGCCCCGAACTTTTCCTTGTCGTATAGCTCCAATCCATTGTTATACCGGGAAACAGGATCGGTATAGATCTGCGTTTCCTGAGCATAAAGCCCCAGTGTTACCGTGACAAACAGCAGGGAGAGGATATGGCGCAGTTTCGACATGACGATTAAATTTCCCGAAAGGTATCTCTCCTTATTAACGTAGGAAGCCTTGTTTTTTGCACAGGTGTGGAAAGCTACGTTTCCGGAGTGAATTGTCAGGAGCTCAGTCAAGGTTAAGCATTACCTCTTCACTTCCATCTGTATTCATTATATAGATACAGTGGTCTGTATGGAGGCGGGTATCAGAAACTTTTATGCGATTGATCCTGCCCACAAGTATTTTGTCTCCGGAAAGTGAAATGCTGAGTCTCGAGTATATTCTATTATCGCAATGGGATTTTACCAACTTCAATTCTCCCGCCGTATAGCGGTAAATACCATCGTTCTTGTTTACGAAAAATACGGTTTGATTATCCGGGTGCCATTTGACATTAAACACCCTGTCATTATCACTATGGGAAACTTTAAAAATCTGGTGCAAGGTGTTTTTTTCAAAATTTACTACCGCTACTCCA
This sequence comes from Bacteroidota bacterium, assembly GCA_036676705.1. Classification (GTDB taxonomy): domain Bacteria; phylum Bacteroidota; class Bacteroidia; order UBA8524; family UBA8524; genus UBA8524. The sequence goes on along the minus strand of JAKFCJ010000161.1, from coordinate 7,307 downwards.
TAGAAGTCCTTATCGATAAAAAGGGTTGCTAAACTATCTTTTAAGGACCAGTCGCCCTGATTAAACATGATTCTATCCTTTAACGAATCTAAGTCGTAATAAAATGTATCTGAGCGCATACCGTCAAGCTGATGCATCACAGTAACCAAAGGTTCACCCGTATGAACGTCTGACATGATAATTCTTTCCATGTTCTTATCAAAAGCAAAACTCGATAAGCCCAACCCAAATTCCAAAAATACCTGCTTATCGCTCCCGTCTGAATTCATGATGCCCAAATGGTTTTTGTCCATAACATATACAATCCTTCCGTCCTGAGTAAAGGCTACAAGTTCATCGGTTCGTACATTTTCCGCCAATACTTCCGACTTTCCTGTAAGCAGATTATGTTTCATCAGGGTATATTCCGTATCCCGATAGACCCGGGTGAATATGAATTCATTCTCATTAAGTGGATTAAAAACCGGATTAAGGTATTGGGTATAGTTTGTATAGATCTGATATCCTTTGAAGCCAATACCGACCCCACCCACACTCACTTCAGGATAGGTCAGGCAATCAGGATCACCCTGATCAACCGTTAATTTTTCCTTTTTGCATGTTGTAAGGAGAATTGCAAATAGAAAAAGGAGTATGAGTTTTTGGGACTTCAATTTTTTACAAATTTGATGGTTTGTTGTTCTTGATTGTACGAAACACGCAGCAAATACATTCCCTTCGCGAGCGTTGAAATTCCGATCGTGTTCAGGGCATTTTGATTTTGTGAAAGTATTTCTGTTGATAGCAATTTTCCTTCTAAATTAAATATTTCCACTTGAAAATCGGTAATAGCAACGCCGGTTACGGATAAAAATAACTGATCGCCGGAATTTGGGTTTGGAAATGCGTTGATCTTTGCTTCTTGCGGCGTCTGAAGCCCTACAGTCGCTGACACATCGTGAACATAGATAGAATAAGCCATAGTGATTTCTGCCTGGGGTGCAGGGTAAAATACCGGGTTTGGAAGGTCCACGTCATTTTTTTTGACGATCTCAACCATATAGGTATAGAGACTTGCGTTGGTGGTAGTAGGGGTGCTTGAAAAACTGGCGAAAGTTGAGTTAAAATCGTGGAGTTGAATCGTTGTGGGCGCAGTGATCTCATTGTAAAAAATCCCTTTTGACCCGGAGAATCGGATCCAGGAATCCAGGTAATCACCCTGCTGGGTCGCAAAGTGAGAACGAGATCCGGATACCTTATATATATTTGCCTTATACGTCCCGGGTGCCAGGCTAAAAAATTGATGCTCAAGATTTACAGTAATCAATGAACTGTTGATTTTTGTGCTTGAACAATTGCCTCCCTTTAGTTCATGTTGCCATATCTGATATTCTGGCCATTCTATAGCGAGCATCGTTGCGGTACCATCAATGATTCCGAATCCTGTTTTTATATCGGGCCCTGAAACACATCCGGCGTCATTTATATCTACAATATCCCTGGCATTATTTTGAATAAGGTATTCGATATCTTCCTGGTGCAATAGCTGTGCGTTTTTTCGCCAAACATGACTTTGTACTAAGGCCGCCAGGCCAGTAACATGAGGTGCTGCAATGGACGTGCCACGGCCTTGTCCATCGGTTCCTTCATCATCATTCCAGCTAAGGGAAACAAATTCACCTTCAACCCCCGGAGCCATAACATCCAGATTGTAACCGAAGGAAGAAGCTTCGTCGAACCCTATATATCGTATGGGCTTGTCATTTTGGGGATCTTTTCGCGTCGCACCCACTTTAAGAATCCATGGGTCTGCATATGCACCCGGATAAAAAGGGTATTGAGTATCAACATTACCGGCAGCAGCAACTTGAATACGTTTGAGTCTAAACGTATTGTAGACCGATTTTGCCATCTGCGATTTGGGCTCAGCCGTTGGAATTTGCCAGCTATAATTATTTATATGGAGGTTGAAAAGTCTTTGGGACTCATTCATGATCGTTTGAGTATTATCTTCTGTAGCATAATTGCCCGGACCTAACATGACCAGAGAAAACAGGCTTACTCCCTGAATGGCAGTTACAGCTTCAAAATCACCTCCCGCAATTCCGGCAACGTTTTTTCCATTTCCCTTTACGGCGCCAACAATACCTGCCATTATTGTTCCATGAGAAGTCTGGACATGATCATTATCCTGAGCGATTCTGATAAAAGACCCATTATGACGAAGCCCATCAACGATGACTGATTCATCTATCCCTATTGACAAATTCCCAATGTCGAAATCTTTATGTTTAAAGTTGATTCCGGAATCGAATATTCCAACATGAATTTCATGATGACCGTCTTCAATGAGCCATGCTCCAGGAATATTGATATGATTTCCTTCGCTGTCAGAAAAGTACAATCCGGTTTGGTATGGATAAGACTCGTCATTGGTCAGGGCTCCACCAATATGGTTAAGACCACAGTATTCCAGTGTCAAGTTACTATCGAGCAGAGCAACAAGTGAATCAGCAGTATAAGAGGAAGGGAGGATCAAAATAAAATCATTAAAAACGGGAAGCAATCTGATCTGTTGTCCGTTTATATCATAACCAACCGAATCTGCTGACGTAAAATTGGGGTTTATTTTAATTAAGCGCCAATTCGAGAATCCGGGGTCTCCGCCCAATAAGGATTCGATCGAATCAATGGTGTTAACGGAAACAAAATCGCCAACAACACCAAATGTTTTTTCAGTATTGTCAACCTCATTGAGTAAGAGAGTACCGGGATTAAAACTGATTAAGACCTGAGAAGCTATATGATGTGGGGTACTGTCCACCTCAACAACGGTCAGAGGCACCATGGCTACATCATACTTGATAATGATGTTAGTGAATTGGTTGACAGTTCCCAGCTCCACTTTGGCATTGACGAGGAGATTATTTTCACTATCCACAATAACGCCGGTTCCCAGGTCGCGATTGTGGTGATCACCGTCAATGGATTTAAACCAGACGAGATGCCCATCCGGCCGTATAGCTAAAACCAGAACATCGGAAGATGTTGCCGTAACGGTATGGCCAACGGCAAATACGAAGCCTTCACTATTAACCGTTAGTTTGTTCCCAATATCTTCAGCAGGACCCTTGAACGTCTCCTGCCAAATCAGGGAGCCTGAAGTGGAGTACTTCAGAACGATCATGTCTTTGCCCCGATCCGCTGTCCCAACGTAGCCGGAAACATAAACATTTCCTGAATCGTCTACATGAAGACAATGTCCGCCATCCTCTAATGAATCAGGTCCATTATAAGTAACCATCCAATCTTTTGTGAGGAAGGACGAAAGTTTCACCAGGACAATGTCTTCCTCGTTTGTAGAGGTATCAATGGAAGTTCCGGTCAGGTAGATTTCGCCCGTTGCGACCCTTTTTATATCCTTAATATCCAAAACAAAACCATCCAACATATTCGGTACCGAACTTTGGCCTACGAGGATTCCGGTGGACTTATTCACCTCATAGTTAGTTACATAGTAGAAATCGGAAACAGAACTTGTGTAACTCATTCCAATAATACTCACGTTTCCGGAAAGAGGATCCAATACAATTTTCAAACCTGTATTGGCAAGGGAATCATGGTCATACGCGTTAGACCAAAGTATATTGCCCGAAGAGTTAAATTTTATAGCTAAGGTGTTGAATCCCCTTAGGCTGTCCACAAACGTTGATCCTGTGATATAAAAGTTGTTGCTATCGTCGCGATTAATAGCTGTGCCAATGTCAGAATTATGGATAGAGCCATCATAAAGAAGTGTCCAAAGTTGATTTCCATAAGGATCGATCTTGATAACTGCCGCATCCAGACTATCGTTCATATCATTGGTGATGCCCCCCACCACATAGACGTTCAGCGAATCGTCAATAAGCATATCCGTGGCAAAATCATCGTATTCTGCATTGCCATCTAATTGAACGGTCCATTGGAGTATTCCATACTCATCCCATTTCTTTACCAGGATATCATAATCACCATTTGCATTAATTGTTGCTCCGGCCTGATAGACGTTATCATAAATATCTGTTAGTGTAGAAGTTTGCTGGAATATCTCTTGTACTGCACCTTCTACCTGGTAGTCCTTAGACATATATAGTCTGGTTTGGCCAAATGCATTGGAGCATAAGGTGCAGAGTAAAATCAAAAGTGGGAAAGTAAGTTTCATCATGGGATAAATTTCATTCAACAATGGAAAAGGAAAGTTCTATTTAAAGTGCTTTTTTTGAGTTGATCCGATTTTATTTGGAGTAAAAATAAGTAGAATATAATTCCAGTCAAATTAAATTCAACACGTCGTTAAAAAAATCCATAATGGATTCCAGTGTCCAGGGATAAAAAAATCCCGGCCTCCTTTCGGAAACCGGGATCCATTTAAACCGAAGAAAAGAAATTAGTCTTTCGTCATCGCATCAACAGGCTCTTCCTGTCCGATCAGCGCATTGCTCGTGGCTACACTTGACCGGCCAAACAAACGTCCAACGAACAATTCAAACTTGTCTGTTAAATAATACATAGCGGGCACAACCACCAGGGTAAGGAAGGTCGCAAAGGTCAATCCGAAGATCACCGTCCAGCTCATCGGACCCCAGAATGCCGCGGAATCTCCTCCTACATAATACTGGGGGTCATAACTCGATAACAAGGTAAAGAAGTTGATATTCATACCTATGGCCAGAGGGATAAGTCCCAAAACCGTGGTGATCGCAGTCAACAATACCGGACGAAGGCGCGTTTTTCCGGCTTCGATGATGGAGGCACGGATCTCGGCTTCAGGCAGGCGGCCTCCTTCAGGGATGCCCATTTCGGCACGTTTCCTTGCCCTGAGCAGGTTGGTATAGTCGATCAATACGATCGCGTTGTTTACCACAACCCCAGCCAGGGAAATGATACCAATTCCCATCATCAGGATCACAAATTCCATCTCAAAAATGGCCAGGCCCAGGAACACACCGGTAGTACTCAACAATACCGAGAACATAATGATAACCGGCTGCATCACGGAGTTAAACTGGGCCACAATGATGAGGAAGATCAGCATAAAGGCAATTCCAAAAGCCTGCCCGAGGAAGGCGCTGGATGCATCCTGCTCTTCCTGCTCACCGGTAAATTTCAGGGTATAACCTTCGGGAAGCTTATAATCGTGGAGCAGTTCCTTGAATTTGCCTACGATCTCATTGGCATTGTATCCTGTTTTTACCTCGGAGAAAATGGTGATCACCTTATCGGCATCTTTCCTTTTAACCGATCCGTAGGTAGATCCATACTCCACACTGGCTACCGAAGAGATCGGAACCTGGGCGAGTTGTCCGGTCGGATTCCTGAAGGTGATCTTCTGGTTCATCAGCGAAGTGATATCATACCTTTCGTCCTTTTTCAGACGAATGAAAATTTTATAATCATCCTCTCCCTGTTTGAACTTGGAAACTTCTTTCCCGAACAAAGCTGTTCTCAGGGTGCTGGCGATCTGCATGGTAGAAACTCCATACCTTCTGGACGCATCGCGGTCGATATTGATCACCAATTCCGGTTTTCCTGTTTCCAGGTCGGTTTTGAGTTTATCGACACCGGGATAGTTCGCATCTACCATGGTATTTTTGATCTCTTCCGTAAGCAGGATCAACGAATCCAACTCGGGACCACTTACCTCCACGCTGATCGGTTTTCCAACAGGTGGTCCTTCGGAGTTTTTCTGCACCACAATATTCGCTTCCGGCATATCGGCCACGGCTTCGGAGATCAACTCCATCATACGGCGGGTTGAGGTATCCGAAATAAAGGTCCTTTTCGCTGTTTCAACAAAGGAAACCGTAATACGGGCTTTGTGCGGCGAACTTCCCTGGGAAGGTCCTTCTGAAGGGTCAGCAGTTCCTTCTCCCACAGAGGCTACCATGGCTTCGACAATATTTTTGTTCGACTGGATTTTATTCCAGATACTGTCTTCCACCACCCGGGTAAAGGCGTTGGTGCGTTCGATATCCGTGCCCAGGGGCATTTCAATAAACACATTCACATATTGGGGGTCGTTTTCCGGGAAAAACAGCACCTTCGGTCCGCTTCCAAAATAGACCATCATGGAAACAACCATCAATACCAACATGCCAATGAAAACGAATACCGGACGTTTTCCTTTGATCACCCAACCAACGGTCTTGCCATAAGCATTCTCCATTTTCGGAAGAAATTTTTCCTGGAAACGGATAGACGCCGGTTGCAACCAATAACGGAACATGATACGGATCACTGCGATAATGATCATCAGATTACCCAGTGTTTTGTTGTCCATAGCAAAAACAAGGAGCAAACCAATGCTAAGCAAACCGAGACTTATCCTCCAAAACCGTTTGGCACTGCTGCGTTGGCTTTTGTCCTCAATTTGCATGAAGTTAGTAGTCAGTACCGGGTTAATGACCAGGGCGACAAATAAAGAAGCAGACAGGGTTATGATAAGGGTGATCGGCAGGTATTTCATAAACTCCCCAACCATCGATTTCCAAAACAGGAGCGGAAAGAAGGCGGCCAGGGTAGTTAAGGTTGAAGCAATGATCGGAACCGCCACTTCACCAACACCATATTTGGACGCGTCCTTTCGCGACATGCCGTTGGTATAAAGCCGGTAGATATTTTCCACTACAACGATACCATTGTCAACGAGCATCCCCAAAGCAAGGATGAGGGAAAAGAGCACCATCATATTCAGGGTCGTTCCGAATGCATGAACGATGGCAATACCCATCAGCATAGAGAGAGGAATGGCGATCCCCACGAACATGGAGTTACGGCCACCCATAAAGAACAACAGGATAAGCACCACCAGGATTACTCCCGAAATGATCGAGTTTTCCAGGTTGCCCACCATGTCGATGGTGTTTTTCGACTGGTCGTTGGTGATAACCACCTTCATGTCCTTGGGAAGGCGTTCTTTTTTCGCCTTTTCAATAAAACTTTTGATACTCTCCGAGGCATTGATCAGGTTTTCCCCGCTCTTTTTCTTCACGTCGAGGAAAACCACCGGCTTTTTATCCAGACGGGCAAAAGAGTTCGGCTCAACCGGACCAAAACTCACGGTAGCGATATCACGCAGGTAAACAATTTCCTGGTTTTCATCCCTTACGATGATGTTCTCGATCTCTGAATAATCCTTGAACTCCCCGCTGATCCGCAAGCTGCGTCTGTCCTGACGGTCGCCGCTGATACTCAGGATATCCCCGCCCGACATGCTCACGTTTTCATTACGGATGGCCCCTTCAATATCACCGAAGCTGATCTTGGAAGCTTCCATACGGTAGCGG